>CAZLDG010000023.1:23405-25995 GCA_964558405.1 uncultured Candidatus Thioglobus sp.
AATCACGAAGCGGTTAAGCAAACATTAAAACGTGTACAACAGCGTATTGATCAACTGATGAACGCGCCAGATCCTCAACATACGCCAGATTATTTCCATCAGAAGCTCGGTAAGATTTTGTGGGATTCTTGTGGCATGTCTAGAGAGAAGGAAGAACTTAAAGCCGCCAAAGAAAAAATCCAAGCATTGCAGCAAGATTTTTGGCAGCAAATTAAGGTCACAGGTGTAGAGAAAGATCTAAACCAAACCTTGGAGCGCGCAGGACGTGTGGCTGATTTTATTGAGCTGGGTATTTTGATGTGCGAGGATGCGATTTCTCGTGAAGAGTCGTGTGGTGCGCATGCGCGTATTGAGCACTTATCAGAAACCGGTGAGGCCAAGCGTGATGATGAGAGCTTTGCCTATGTTGCAGCCTGGGAGCAATTGGCTGATGGCTTTAAACTGCATCCTGAGCATCTAGATTTTGAATTTATTAAGCCAACGGTTAGGAGTTACAAATGATTTTTACTTTGCACATTTGGCGCCAAAAAGCCGGAGACAATGCAGGCCAGTTTGTTGATTATGAAATTGACAATATTGATGGCGATACTTCTTTTTTAGAGATGTTGGATCAGCTCAATGAGCAATTAATCGCCAAAGGCGAGGATGCGATTGTGTTTGATTATGACTGTCGTGAAGGCATCTGTGGCGCTTGCTCATTGGTAATCAATGGCCATCCACATGGCGAGAAAACCGCGACCACCACTTGTCAGTTGTATATGCGCGAATACGAAAACCAGCGTGAGCTTTGGGTAGAACCTTGGCGTGCTAACAGTTTCCCAGTGATTAAAGATTTAACGGTGGATCGTTCATCGTTTGATCGCATTATTCAATCGGGTGGTTATGTCTCAGTACAAACCGGTTCGGCGCCTGAGGCCAATACCACGCGTGTGGCCAAACCTTATGCCGACGAGGCCTTTAATGCGGCCGAGTGTATTGGCTGTGGTGCCTGCGTGGCAGTTTGTCCAAATGCCAGTGCTTCGCTATTTGTTTCTGCCAAAATTTCGCACTTGGCACTCTTGCCTCAGGGTGAGATTGAATCAAAGACGCGTGCTGAAAACATGGTGTCACGCATGGAAGACGAGGGCTTTGGCAGCTGCTCTAATCATCGACACTGTGAGCGCGTTTGTCCAAAAGGCATTTCGCTACAAAACATCACTCGAATGAATCGCATTCTTGGATAATAATTTAACTTTTACATAACACAATACTATGAGCTTAGAATTTCATCAATCAGCACTGGATTACCACAAGGGCGATAGACCCGGTAAATTAATCGTTTCTTCTCACAAGTCTTTAGAGACCAAAGAGGATTTGTCTTTGGCCTACACGCCAGGTGTGGCTGCACCGGTTAGAGAGATTGCCAAAAATCCAGAATTGGTGAATGACTACACCATTAAAAACAATTTGGTGGCGGTAATCTCAGACGGCTCGGCTGTACTGGGTTTGGGTAATGTAGGTCCTCTGGCCTCTAAGCCAGTGATGGAAGGCAAAGGCGTGCTGTTTAAAAAGTTTGCCGATATTGATGTGTTTGATATTGAAGTTGATACCCAAGATGTGGATGAGTTTGTACAAACCGTAAAGAACATTGCCCCAACTTTTGGTGGTATTAACCTAGAAGACATTGCAGCGCCACGTTGCTTTGAGATCGAACAAAGATTGATCGAGGAATTGGACATTCCCGTATTTCATGATGACCAACACGGCACAGCGATTATTATTGCCGCCGGTTTGGTTAACGCACTAGAGATTCAAGGTAAGAGTCTAGAAACTGCCAAACTGGTTTGTTTGGGTGCGGGTTCAGCCGGTATTGCCACATTGAACTTATTATGCGATATGGGCCTGTCAAAAGACAATATTCTCTTGGTGGATAAAGAGGGTGTGATTTCTACCAGCTCAGAGGATTTAAGCGAAGTTAAGGCACAATATGCCGCCAATACTGACAAGAAAACCCTGGCCGATGCTATGGAAGATGCTGATGTGTTTATTGGTGTGGCTGCTGCTAATCTGGTTTCTCAGGATATGGTGCGCTCAATGGCGGACAATCCGATTGTTTTTGCTTTATCAAATCCAGATCCAGAGATTCTGCCAACTGATGCACATGCGGTGCGTGATGATTTGATTATGGCCACGGGTCGTAGTGATTTCCCTAATCAGGTAAACAATGTATTGGGCTTTCCGTTTATCTTTAGAGGCGCGCTAGATGCTAAAGCTAAGAAGATCAACACCGAGATGAAAATCGCTGCTGTGCATGCGCTAAAAGACATGGCCAAGCTAGAGGTTCCACAAGAAGTGCTAGAGGCTTATCAAGTAGAGAGCATGGAGTTTGGCAAGGATTACATCATTCCAAAACCCTTTGATCCAAGACTGATCGACGTGGTACCAAAAGCCATTATTGAAGCGGCAAAAGCCTCGGGTGTTGCCGGCGTTTAGTCGGGTCAAAACCTCAATTAAATAAAAGCTAAAAAAAGTTGACTTTCCCTCTTGTGTTAGCGCAAGAGCTATGGGATAATGTCGG
This sequence comes from uncultured Candidatus Thioglobus sp., assembly GCA_964558405.1. GTDB lineage: Bacteria > Pseudomonadota > Gammaproteobacteria > PS1 > Pseudothioglobaceae > Thioglobus_B. The sequence continues at coordinate 25,963 of CAZLDG010000023.1, forward strand.
ATTGTTTTTTGGAGGGGTTCCCGAGCGGCCAAA
>CAZLDG010000024.1:0-2737 GCA_964558405.1 uncultured Candidatus Thioglobus sp.
TCGTGTTCCTCGTGTTCCTCGTGTTCCTCGTGTTCCTCGTGTTCCTCGTGTTCCTTATGTCCTTCATGGGCTTCATGAGCCAAGGTGATTTTTTTATCAGTCTCAACATTGGCAAATACCTGGGACAGGCCGTGTTCAAATTCTGGGTGTACCATCACCAATAAATCTGCTTGTTCTACCAGGGAGAGTTGTGAAGGCTTTAGGTGGAAATGATGTGCAGATTCTCGACGATTTAGCAGTAGGCTAGGTTGAAATACATCTTTGCTAAGGTTGCTCACAATAGAGTGCAGCGGGGCGATACTGACCACCACATTAGGTGCTGCAGCTGCAGAAATAGGAATTAATAGGGATAAAAAACCCAGTAGTGCAAAACGAATCATGCCGAGCATTATACGCCTATTTATTGGCGATAAAAATGGCGCGCCGTGGCGCTGGCAGACCCTCGATGGTGAGATTTTCATTATGCGGATTGAGAAAATCTTTCAGCGATTGGGTATTGTCACCAATCCAATGTGTAGCACGTTGTTCTTGGGTGCTGGTTTGGTTAACATCAACCAGGCGAATATTGTGAAAGCCTGCTTGTTCTAACCAGTGTGATAGAGTATCAGTAGTAGGTAGACACCAGACATTGCGCATTCGAGCATAACGATCCTTTGGAATCAGCTCATCGCCAAATTCTGGCTCGATAATCAGGGTTTCTAGCACTAGCTCACCGCCAGTCTTTAGCACCGATTTAAGTTGCTCTAAATGCACCATGTGTTGTTTTTGGTGATACAAAACCCCCATGGAAAATACCGTGTCAAACAAAGCTTGCTTAGGTATTTGCTCAAGCTTTAAGGGCAGTACAAAGGCAGCAGGCGGATTGTTTGCCAAGGATTGTAGTGCCTTGAACTGATAATTAAATAGTAAAAACGGCTCGATTCCCAGAGCGAGTTTAGCGCCAGCAAGTGCCATTAGATAGGTGAAATAACCATTGCCAGAGCCCACGTCTAGTATCAGTTTGTCTTCAAGTGGTGCAATATGTGGCAGTAGTCGATCCCACTTCATATCACCACGCCATTCGCTCTCCAGTCGTGTCTCGCCAATTTGATACGGGCCTTTGCGCCAGGGCATGAGTTGTCTTAGTGCGGCTGTTAATTGTTCATCTTCGCCTTGTCCACTATTGATGCGCACGTAAGGGTGTTGAAAGTCAATGTTGCCAGATTTAAAGGTTTGTAATTCATTGATGGCAGCTTCCCATTTGGGAATATTGCCATTGTTTACTGCAAAGGCGTCTTGTGATTTTTGTAACAGTTCATCAGCAACAGGTGCTAATGGCGTGTTTTGGCAAAATTTATAGAAATCCTTAAGCATCAATTTGTCAATGTAAGATAAAATAATTAGCTAAAGGGAATTTTAAATTATTTGGAGAGCAATAAAATGATGAAAAAGACATTAGGTTTTGCGGCAGTATTGGCACTAACAACCAATCTAATCGCTGGTGGTGATGATCGTGATACCGGTCCAGTTGAGCCAATTTTTGATAAGGTAGTGGTAACTGAGCAGGCGCCAGAGAATATGACACTGACTAATAACCAAGAGGTGATTGGTAAAACCGTCTCAGGTATGCCAGTAACTCAAGCAGCGCACAATGCTTGTCAGCACACGCTTAATTTATCAGCGGCTAATATCGAAAGATTTAAGACAGCGCTAGCAGGTGGTTTCTTGTACAACACGGGTCCACTAGACGCGATGGGTACTGAGTTCTCACCCGAGCGTTGGGCAGAGTATTTCAATTGTGTTGAGAATCACTAAACATAATACTTAAAACCAAAAAAAATCCCGCTAACTGCGGGATTTTTTTTTGCGTTTAATCTGGGCTAGATCTCTAGTAGTGAGGCTTCTTTTTCACTGAGCTTTTCATCCACCAATTTCACATGGGCATCGGTGAGTTTTTGCACGTCTTCCTCGGCTTTACGTGCCTCATCTTCTGAGATTTCTTTGTCTTTTAATAAGTCTTTAAAGTCTGAGTTGGCATCACGACGAATGTTACGAATGGCAACTTTGGCTTGTTCAGCCTCGTCTTTAACCACACGTACCAAGTCGCGTCGACGCTCCTCGGTTAGTGGTGGCAGGGGAATACGAATCACTTCGCCAGCACTTTGTGGATTCAGACCCAAATCTGAAGTCATAATGGCTTTTTCAACCGCCGCACCCATGTCCTTTTCCCAAACGGTAATCTTCAGCGTGCGCGAGTCCTCTGTGGTAATGTTACCCACCTGAGAGACAGGTACCATAGAGCCATAGTATTCTACTTGCACTTGCTCTAGTAGTGATGGATGAGCACGACCTGCGCGAATCTTAGCAAAAGCACCCTCTAGCGAGGCTACACTTTTGTCCATTCTCTCTTTAGCGTCTTGTTGAATTTCCTCTAACATCTCTATCTCCTTACGATGGTTCCTAGGCTTTCGCCTTGAAGTATGTTTCTCAATGTGTTGCTGTCTTCCAGCATGCTAAACACACAAATCTCAATACCATGTTCGCGGCACATGGCAAAAGCTGAGGTGTCCATGATTTTTAAATCTTTGTGAATCGCCTCATCAAAGCTTAATGTTTCATAGCGTGTCGCCTCAGGATTTTTCATTGGGTCATCGGTGTAAACACCGTCAACCTTGGTGGCCTTAAATACCACATCGGCTTCAATTTCAATAGCACGTAGTGTTGCACCAGTATCGGTGGTAAAACAAGGTGATCCAGT
>CAZLDG010000024.1:2837-14168 GCA_964558405.1 uncultured Candidatus Thioglobus sp.
TTTCAATAGCACGTAGTGTTGCACCAGTATCGGTGGTAAAACAAGGTGATCCAGTACCTGCTGAGAAAATGACCACTTTGCCTGTACTCAAAGCAGCCTTGGCTTTGTTATGATCCATCGGATCGCAAACACCGCCGCCAATATCAAAACCTGACATCACTAAAGCCTCTACACCGGCGCGACGACAAGCATCGGCAATACCCAGCGCGTTAATCACCGTGGCCAACATACCCATATGATCACCACTCACACGATTCATACCAGCCTCAGCTAAGGCTGCACCTCTAAAGATATTGCCACCACCAACAACAATGCCTACCTCAACACCTAGATCCAGTGCGGATTTAATAATGCCAACCACTTTGTCCAGCGTGGCTGGATCCAGGGTGTTCTCATCAGTAGAAAGCGCTTCACCGCTGAGTTTTAATAAGATGCGTTTGTATTGACTCATGAATGTTTAACAAATAAATAATGGGAATGATTTTACCTGTCATGCGCGTTATAATGAACCCTTTGTCCGACATATTTTTACGATGGATCAAATTAGTATTCGTGGCGCCAGAGTCCATAATTTAAAGAACATTGACCTAGATATTCCCAGAGAAAAACTGGTGGTAATTACTGGCCTTTCGGGCTCGGGAAAGTCTTCATTGGCTTTTGATACTATTTATGCCGAAGGTCAGCGTCGTTATGTGGAGTCGCTATCGGCTTATGCGCGCCAATTCTTATCACTAATGGAAAAACCGGATGTGGATCATATTGAAGGTCTGTCACCCGCGATTTCTATTGAGCAAAAAGCCACGTCGCACAATCCTCGATCAACCGTGGGTACCATTACCGAGATTTATGACTATTTGCGCTTGTTGTATGCCCGCGCTGGTATGCCTAAGTGTCCAGAACATCAGCTGGATTTAGAGTCGCAAACCATCTCGCAAATGGTCGATGGCATTCTAACCCTGCCAGAGGGTGAGAAGATTATGCTCTTGGCACCGATTGTACAAAATCGCAAGGGCAGTCACACCAAGCTATTAGAAGAGCTTTCACATCAGGGGTTTTTACGTGCACGCGTGGATGGAGAGGTGATCTATTTAGATGAGATGGAAGCCTTAGATGGCAAGGTGCATCATGATATTGAGATTGTGATTGACCGACTTAAGGTGCGCGCCGATATTGCCGCGCGCCTGTCTGAATCATTAGAAACCGCGCTGAATCTTTCTGCAGGCTTGGTGATGGTCGCGCCGATGGAGGTAGAGGCCAATTGGCAAGAGATGATATTCTCAGCCAAGTTTTCTTGTGTGAAATGTGGCTATTCTCTCAGTGAGCTAGAGCCTCGATTGTTTTCATTTAACAACCCGGTGGGTGCTTGTCAAAGTTGTGATGGCCTGGGGGTTAAAGATACCTTTGATGCGGAAAAAGTGGTGGCCAACCCTGAGTTGAGTTTGGCCGATGGCGCGATTTATGGCTGGGGACGAGCCAATGCTTATTTTTATCAAACCTTATTATTGGTGGCCAACTACTATGGCTTTGATATGGAGACGCCGTTTGAGGCGCTTAGTGACAAACAGCAGAAAATTGTGTTGTATGGCAGTGGCGAGGATGTGATTGATTTTTCTAAAATCAAAGGCCGCAAAGGTTGGTCGAATAAGCCTAAGCCTTTCGAGGGGGTGATTCCGCGCATGATGCGTCGCTATGAAGAAAGTGAGATTAAAAGTGTGCGCGAGGATCTCTCGCGTTACGTGGTTAGTAAAGACTGCGTTAGTTGTTCGGGTGATCGCTTAAACGAATCAGCCCGTAACGTATTTATTGGCGATAAAAACCTCTCAGAACTAACCAAGCTTTCTATTGCCAGTTTGTATGAGTTTTTTAGCACGTTGGCACTGGATGGCGCCAAAGCCAAAATTGCCGATAAGATTCTCAAAGAGATTACCCAGCGTCTAGAGTTTTTGATTAATGTGGGTTTGGAGTATTTGTCTTTGGATCGTCGCGCCAATACTTTATCAGGTGGTGAGGCGCAACGCATTCGTCTGGCGTCACAAATTGGTGCAGGCCTAATGGGTGTACTCTATGTATTGGACGAGCCTTCCATTGGTTTGCATCAGCGTGACAATCAAAAACTGCTGGACACCTTGGTATATTTGCGTGATTTGGGTAATACTGTGATTGTGGTTGAGCACGATGAAGATGCGATTGCTCAGGCGGATTATGTGATTGATATTGGCCCGGGTGCGGGCAAACATGGCGGTGAGGTGGTGGCAGCCGGCACCCCTGACGAGGTTAAAAACAATACCAATTCCTTAACCGGTGAATACTTAAGCGGTAGGCAGCGTATTGAAGTGCCTAGTGTGCGTAAGACCGCTGACGGCTGGCTTGAGATTCACGCCGCTAATGGTAATAATCTTAACCAGGTGAATTTAAAGATTCCAGTAGGAGTGCTAACCTGTGTTACCGGTGTGTCGGGTTCGGGTAAATCTACTTTGATTAATGATACGTTGTATAAGGTTGCCGCTCGAGAACTTAATCGTGCACAAACCGACCCTGCACCATTTGAGCGCATTAAGGGCTTGGAATACTTTGACAAGATTGTGAATATTGACCAAAGTCCGATTGGACGTACACCAAGATCCAATCCAGCTACTTATACTGGCGTATTCTCACTGATTCGTGACCTATTCTCACAGACTTTGGAGGCGCGTTCGCGTGGATACAAGTCTGGGCGTTTTAGTTTTAATGTGAAAGGTGGACGTTGTGAGGCCTGCAAGGGCGATGGTTTGATTAAGGTAGAAATGCATTTCTTGCCGGATATTTATGTGCCTTGCGACGTGTGTGAAGGCCAGCGCTACAATCGGGAAACGTTGGAGATTTTCTATAAGGGTAAGACCATTGCCCAGGTGTTGGATATGACCGTTGAAGAGGCCTGTGAGTTCTTTGAGCCAATCCCTAAAATTAAGCAAAAACTACAAACACTGATGGATGTGGGCCTGTCTTACATTACTCTAGGGCAAAACGCCACCACGCTTTCTGGTGGTGAGGCGCAACGCATCAAACTGGCCAAAGAATTGTCAAAAAGTGATACTGGGCAAACGTTGTATATTTTGGATGAGCCAACCACGGGTTTGCATTTTCATGACATTAAGCAGTTGTTATCAGTGATTAATCGCTTGCGCGAGCGTAACAATACCATTGTGATTATTGAACATAATTTGGATGTGATTAAAACTGCCGATTGGATTGTGGACTTGGGCCCTGAAGGTGGTGACAAGGGCGGCAATATTATCGCCAACGGCACACCAGAGGCAGTAGCACAAGTTAAAGGTTCTTATACTGGTGCTTATTTAAAACGTTACCTGTAGTTTATCAAACCCCTGTTTGGCAAACTCTACACCAACCAGTTCATAGACATATTCCTTGCCGTGTTTCTGCTGCTTGATAAACACCGGTAGGTTTTGATAAGTATCGACAAAATAAGCCAACATTTGATGCTGAGAATCTAGTCTGCTTACCTGAGTGGCCTTGGAAGGCTGAGCATTAATGTGAATAACTTGGTCGCCTAATACCTGGTAGTTCAGAGTTTCGATGTTTTTGCCATTGGCCACCTGATAAGAGAGATTTTTTTGTTTGCCCAAATCATAACCAATGGCGAGAAACAATCCCAATGGATCCACCATATTGCCGGGTTTTGGCGCACTCCAGGTTTGCACCTTGGGCTGGGTTTTGGTCAAAATAGAAATAACGTTTTGGTTTTGGGAATTAATATCAATGGCGTAATTCTCCACTACCTTGTTGTCTTCTTGCTCCATGATTTGGTAGTTTGTACTATCAAATCCCTGTTCATTAATCACAAAGGTTGAGCTGGCGGAGATGGTGTAGTTTTTAACCAGCGCTGCAACACCAGAGGTTTTGGCGTTGGCGGTGTAGAAGTAATGATCGGCTAATTTGTGTAGCGTTCTGACTTCATCGGCGATTTTAAAGCCGTTAATAGAAAGTTGATAATGAGCAGTATGAGGGGTAAGCGCGTTAGTGGCAATAGGGGTTAATAAAAGCAGCAGATAAGCAATTAAACGCAAATTTTTTCCCCATCAAGAAAGGCATGATTGTCATCAAATTTTAACCGACCATCGCAAAAATATCCGATGACTTGTGGATAGAGCTGGTGCTCTTCAGTCAGTACCCGGGCCGCCAAGGTTTTGGCATCATCCCCTGGCAAGACTTTAACTTTACGCTGAGCAATAACCGGGCCACCATCCAACTGTGCAGTGACAAAATGCACGCTAGCCCCGTGTTCTGTCTCGCCAGCGTCAATCGCGCGTTGATGGGTGTGCAGACCTTGGAATTTGGGTAGTAAAGAAGGGTGAATATTGAGCATTCTGCCCGTGTAGTGCTGAGTAAATTCAGGCGTTAGAATGCGCATAAAGCCGGCCAAAATCACCAGCTGCGCCCCATAACCATCAATGATTTTTTGCAGCTCAACGTCAAACTCTTCACGTGAATTGTATTGAGTATGATCAATCACCCGAGTCTCAATACCCGCCTGTTCAGCACGTTGCAGACCGTAGGCTTGCACCTGATTGCTGATCACTGCGCTGATATTAAGACCAATGCGCTCGGCCTGATCAATAATGGACTGCAGGTTAGAGCCGCCACCAGAGATAAGAACAACGCCGTTGGTCATCACTAGATAATAACTTGTTCGCCTTGATTCTCTACAATCTCACCGATAAGCCAGGCATTTTCACCCAGCTCATTGAGCTGGCTAATCGCATCGGCACTTTGATCCTTAGGTAGTACAATCACCATGCCCACGCCACAGTTAAAGACGCGATACATTTCAGTCAACTCGATGTTGCCATTGTCTTGTAAGAATTGGAAAATCTCAGGCATCTGCCAAGATTGCTGATCCAGTTTTGCCGCTAGATTCTGCGGTAGAACACGCGGAATATTTTCCAGTAGGCCGCCACCAGTAATGTGTGAGATGGCATGTACATCGTGTTGCTCGATCAGCGCTAGAATAGATTTCACGTAGATTTTGGTTGGCTCAATCAATGCATCAAGTTGTGCCTCACTAGGTTGCGCCTGCTCTAAAACTTTACGAATCAGTGAATAACCATTGGAATGTGGACCTGAAGAACCCAGCGCGATAATATGATCACCCGTGTTAACCTTGGTGCCATCAATCACCTTGTCCTTATCGGCGATACCAACGCAAAAGCCTGCTAAGTCATAATCTTCACCGGCATACATGCCCGGCATCTCAGCAGTTTCACCACCAATCAGCGCGCAATTAGATTGCTTGCAACCTTCGCCAATACCTGAGATTACCGAGGTGGCAATCTCAGTATTGAGTTTGCCAGTGGCGTAATAATCTAAGAAGAACAAAGGCTCAGCGCCTTGAACAATCAAATCATTCACACACATGGCCACCAAATCAATACCAATGGTGTCGTGTTTGTTCAGCATTTCTGCTACTTTAAGCTTGGTGCCCACACCATCAGTACCTGAGATCAGTACTGGATTTTTGTATTTATCAATAGGCAGTTCAAACATGGCGCCAAAACCGCCTAAGCCTGCTAACACACCTTCTCTGGCAGTAGATTTGGCAATGGGTTTGATTTGTTCAATGAGGTCGTTGCCTTTGGTAATATCAACGCCCGAGTCTTGGTAAGTAAGTGATGACATAGGGTTCTATAAGTATATAATCAGTATTTTTTTTATCTGCAGAGTCAGCGAAAAAATGAACTTGTCTAACGTGCCAAATCTGCTGTCAATTTTACGCATCATTTTAACAGTACCTGTGGTGATGACTTTATTAAATCACCAATATTCTTTGGCCTTGGTTTTGTTTTTTATTGCCGGTATTACCGATGCGTTGGATGGCTGGATTGCCAAGCGCTTTTCTTGTCAAACTCGCCTGGGTTCAATTCTAGATCCTTTGGCAGATAAATTACTATTGGTGAGTAGTTTCATAGCACTGTATCTGATTGGTCTGGTGCCGCTATGGTTGTTGATTTTGGTGTTTTTACGTGATGTAATGATTGTCTCAGGCACGGTGGGTTGTTTTCTGGGTTCTGAGAATCAGAACGACTTACTTTCGCCCTCTAAATTATCCAAGTTTAATACCGCCTTACAAATCAGTTTGGTCTTGTTTTTGGTGGTGGTGCAACTCTATCCTATTGCGCCACAATGGACTACTATCTTCTTTATCGTTACCGCCACCTCTACCGTACTGAGCGGGGCAGACTATGTATGGATTTGGATGGAACGTGCCATCTCTCAAGAGAAGCGTAAATAGTGGATCAAATCAATCTACCCTGGGTGCTCAATGCAAAGATGTCGCTGGATAATTTTATCGGTGAGGCGAATCAACAGCTATTAGCACTGATTCATCAAACCCTGCAAGGACCAGCACCTGCGTTGATTTACGTGGCAGGTGCGCAAGGCTTTGGTAAGACACATTTACTACAAGGCAGTGTATTTGCTGCCATGGAACAATCTTTAAATGTGGCTTATCTTGATTTGAGTGATGAGACACCATACGAGCTGATTCAAGAGTTGTATCAGCAAGATTGGATTGCCATCGATAATATCGATTTGGCCGATAATGATCAGCAGCAAGCCCTATTTGATTTGTACAATCGCATCAAAGACACGCAGACGACACTAATAGTTAGTGCGCAAACCACGCCTGGTGAGCTTGATATCTTAAAAGATTTGAAAACCCGTTTGGCGCTCGGCCTGGTGTTTAGCTTGGAAGCGCTGAGTGATGGGGAAAAGATGCAAATTTTGCAAAACAAAATGTTGGATAAAAACCTGCGCATTGATACCAAAGTGCTGGAGTACTTACTCAAGCATTTTTCACGCAATCTCACGCAATTATGGACACTGATTGAGCGCCTAGATAGTTTGTCTTTACAACAGAAAAAACCTATTACCATTCCTTTTGTTAAACAAGTATTGGCCGATTAAGGCTTAATTCTAAATTTAAATTTGGCAATCACTGGCATCAGTTGAGAGAATGGAATTTTAGAGAAGTCTTGGTAGTGCGCTTTAATCTCCAGCACTAAGTCGTTAATATCAGCAATAGAGGCGTTGGGCTGCTGGTGTAGAATTTCTTGTAGTGCTAATAAGCCGCCCATTTTAATCTTGGCTTGTTGGCCCACTGATAGTCGGCTTTGACCAATGGCGTCAATGGCAAAATGACTATTGTCTTTAAGCTGATTGTAAAGCGATTGGCAGCGTTGTGCACCCGCCTCATCCATGCAGGCGCCAAACTCTTTTTCGGCAAAACAATCTTTGGCGCTCATCTGGCAGGCGCAACGACCCGATAAAATCAGATGTGAAAACACGCAGGTGTAATGTTGTCCAGGCATAACAATAATGGTTTTGTGTTTATAAAACGCGTTAAGACATTATAATATAGGCTTTTATTTTAGCGCCAAATTGCAGATGAATTACCTGCCAATCTTTATTGATATTAAGCAAAAACCTTGCCTGGTTGTAGGTGGTGGTGATATTGCTCTGAGAAAGATTAATCTCTTGTTAAAAGCCGATGCGCGCGTATTGTGCATCTCGCCTCAGTGTTGTGAGGGTGTGCAGCGCTTGGCTGATGCAGCTAAGATTGATTATGTAGAGAAGAGTTTTGAGGATGGAGATATCAACGCGCAGGTGTTGATTGTCTCGGCCACTGATGACGTCAATTTAAATCAGCGTGTCTCAGCCTTGGCAAGCGCGGCGAATATCCCGGTTAATGTGGTGGATTCTCCTGATTTGTGTAGCTTTGTGATGCCATCAATCGTCGATCGATCGCCGATTGTAATCGCCATCTCATCAGCAGGCAGTGCGCCAGTTTTAGCACGTTTGATTCGTGCCAAATTAGAGAGTACCATTCCCCATGCGTATGGCAAATTGGCCAAATTGGCTGGTGAGTTTAGGTCTCAGGTTAAAGCCAAGTTTAGCCATATTGAGGATCGTCGCTACTTTTGGGAAAAGGCCTTTTCTGGTGTGGTGGCTGAAAAAGTTTTTGCCGGTAAAGAACAAGAAGCTGCGCAGGACCTGCAAGCACAACTCGATGATAGTACCGACAGCGAGACTGGCGAAGTGTACTTGGTTGGCGGTGGTCCGGGTGATCCAGATCTATTAACTTTTAAAGCTCTACGCTTGATGCAACAAGCCGATGTGGTTTTGTATGATCGCTTGGTCTCAGAGGCAGTCATGGAGCTGGTTAGACGTGATGCCGAGCTAATTTATGTGGGTAAGGAGCGTGATAATCATGCGGTGCCACAAGGCGATATCAATCAACTCTTGGTGGATTTGGCCAAAGAAGGTCGTCGCGTTTGTCGTCTCAAAGGTGGCGATCCCTTTATCTTTGGTCGTGGTGGTGAGGAAATTGAAACCCTGGCTGAAAATGGCGTGCCATTCCAAGTGGTACCAGGTATTACCGCTGCTTCGGGCTGTTCGACCTATTCAGGTATTCCGCTCACCCATAGAGACTATTCGCAATCGTGTCGTTTTGTCACCGGCCATCTTAAAGACGGCTCGATGAATCTGCCTTGGGCTGAGCTAGCGGTTGAGCAACAAACCATTGTGTTTTATATGGCGTTAAAAGGCGCCTCGCACTTGTCTGAGCAGTTGATTGCCCACGGTATGCGCGCTGATATGCCAGTCGCGTTGGTAGAAAAAGGCACCACCCCAGATCATAAGGTCTGGACCACGACTTTGTCTGAGCTGGGTGAAGTGGTAGCCACACAACCGATTAAAGCGCCAACACTGATTATTGTCGGCGAGGTGGTGAAGCTTAGAGAAAAGCTAAACTGGTACGATAAAGACTAATCCTTAAGTCCAGCAGCTTTAAAGATTTTTACCGCTGGGCAAAAGCCGGTAAAAGCTGATTGGAATAGGTTAAATCCTACAAAAAAAGTAAGCCATAACCAACTCGGTTCAGCGAATAAATTAACGTCTGCCAGTAGCAAAGAAACCATAATAAATGCACCGGCCATCGCCGATACTGCGTTAGAGATTGTCATCATCTAGTCCTTGATAATTAAAAGTTCCAACTTTAGCATTATTTATGTATAATTTCAAATTCTTTTGCGGGAGTGGTGGAATTGGTAGACACGCTGGATTTAGGTTCCAGTGCTTCACGGCGTGAGAGTTCGAGTCTCTCCTTCCGCACCATCTTTTAGCTATGCAAACACTCATTCAGCACAGTCTAGACAGCGATATTGCACAGCAGATATCGAGTGATTTCAAGCAATTATCTACTCATATTCGTCACCAAGTTGAGACCATCGACATTGAGGCGCTTAGGGTTCAACATCAAACCGATTTTAATTATCTGCCAGCGGTCAACATTGAGCAGATCAAGTTGTTTGTTAGTGACATGGATTCAACGCTCATTAGCATTGAGTGTATTGATGAGATTGCTGATTTTGCCAATTTTAAGCCCGAGGTAGCAGAGATTACTGAGCGCGCCATGCAGGGCGAGTTGGATTTTGATGCCTCGTTGGCGCAGCGCGTGGCTTTATTGAAAGATTTAGACATCTCTACACTGGAGCAAGTCTATAACGATCGACTCAGTGTTAATCCTGGTGGTGTTGAGCTGATTGAATTTCTGAGTGCGCGTGCCATTAAAAGTGCTGTGGTATCTGGTGGTTTTACTTATTTTACCAATCGCTTGGCTAATGAGATTGGCCTGGATTATGCACGTGCCAACACCTTGGGCGTAGAGGATAACAGGCTAACAGGTCTGACACAGGGCAAGGTGATTAATGCTCATGCTAAGGCCGATTTCGTTAGAGAATTGTGCCAGAAACACGAATTGGATTTAGAGCAAGTCATTGTCGCCGGTGATGGTGCAAATGACCTAGAGATGATGAACATTGCTGGCATTTCTGTGGCTTATCACGCCAAGCCCAAGGTTTATGCACAAGCCGATATTACCATTAGCTATGGCGGTTTAGATAAAATAATAGATTTGTTTAACCCATCTTCATATGTTGATTGAATTAGCGCATTTTGCTTTGGTCCTGTCGCTGGTCTTTGCCATTTTTCAGGTGGTATTGCCAGCCATGGGCTTTGCACTGGGCAATGCACAGCTTAAACAACTGACCAAGCCGTTGTTATGGGGGCAATTATTTTGGATTGTCTTGGCATTCGCTGCACTGACTCATGCCTTTGTTATTGATGATTTTTCGCTTAAGTATGTGGCGGATAATTCCAATACCCAACTGCCATTAATATTTAAGGTGTCTGCCGTTTGGGGTGCACACGAAGGTTCACTACTATTATGGGCGCTAATCCTTAGTGTTTGGAGCTTTGTGCTGTCGATTTTTTCCAAGCGCCTGCCCGATGATGTGGCCAACCATACGCTAATGGTGATGGGCCTGATTAGTGTAGGCTTCTTGGCGTTTTTACTCTTTACCTCTAATCCGTTTGAGCGTTTAGAGATTATTCCACTGGAAGGACGAGAGCTAAATCCACTCTTACAAGACATTGGTCTGGCGATTCACCCGCCAATGCTCTATATGGGCTATGTGGGTCTAGCCGTACCGTTTGCTTTCGTACTTTCTGCGCTGATTCGTGGACAACTTGATTCAACCTGGTTGAAATGGTCGCGCCCTTGGACTTTAGTGGCCTGGGCATTTCTAACCTTTGGTATTACTCTGGGCAGCTGGTGGGCTTATTATGAACTGGGCTGGGGTGGCTGGTGGTTCTGGGATCCGGTAGAGAACGCCTCGTTTATGCCGTGGCTGGTTGCCACAGCACTGCTACATTCCCTGAGTGTGAGTGAAAAGCGCGGTGCTTTTAAACATTGGAGTGTGTTGCTGGCCATCTCTGGCTTCTCCTTAAGTCTATTAGGTACTTTCTTAGTGCGTTCGGGTATTTTGACCTCGGTGCATTCGTTTGCTGCCGATCCAGATCGTGGCCTGTTTATTTTGATTTTCCTGGTGATTGTGATTGGTGGCTCATTGAGTCTGTATGCCTATCGCGCCAATAAGTTGCAAAGCACCAATTCATTCTCGCTTATCTCTAGAGAAACCGCACTACTGATTAATAACATCTTATTGGTGGCGGCGATGTTTAGTGTGTTCTTAGGCACCTTGTATCCACTACTATTAGATGCATTAAATCTGGGTAAGATTTCGGTAGGCAGCCCATATTTTGATGCGGTGTTTGTGCCGATTATGTTGCCGGTGGTTTTGGCACTGGCCATTGGCCCATTCTTGCGCTGGAAAAATGATCGCGCTGAGCGTATAGTAAGCTTGCTGAAGTGGGATTGGTTAGCATTATTGATTGTGGCAGCATTACTACTGCTATTGGTTGAAAATTTTTACGTGG
>CAZLDG010000024.1:14268-20441 GCA_964558405.1 uncultured Candidatus Thioglobus sp.
GCATTATTGATTGTGGCAGCATTACTACTGCTATTGGTTGAAAATTTTTACGTGGCCTTGTCCGGGTTTATTTTCGCCTGGATTGTGCTGCATTCAACCCAACTACTGATTGACAGACGCAAGAACTCAACGCAATTACCGCTCTCGTTTGTGGGCATGTTGGTCGCGCACGTGGGCGTGGGTGTTTTTGTACTGGGCGCAACGGTTACCACGCAATACGGTATAGAAAAAGACATTAAGATGGAAGTGGGCGAGACCTTGGTGGTTGAGGGCTATCATTTCACCTTTAAAGGTGTAAAGAATTTCGCTCAGGATAATTATCATGGACATCAAGGCTTGGTGGTTGCTGCTAAAGACGACCAAGTGATTGCGCATTTGCGCCCAGAAAAACGCAACTATCAGTCGGGTATGCCAATGACCGAAGCAGCCATTGATCCTTCATTATGGCGTGACATCTATGTGGCTTTGGGTGAGCCTCTAGAGGCGGGTGCCTGGAGTTTGCGCGTGTATTACAAACCTTTGGTGCGTTTGATTTGGTTAGGTGGCATCTTAATTTCTCTGGGTGCGCTTATTGCTGCGTTTGATCGACGTTATCGAATCAGGGTGCGCTCATGAGTCTATTATCAATCTATATGCTACTGATGCTAATCCTGGCTTTTGCTTGGATTATGTGGTTTGTTTATCGTCCTTTGAGCTCTAATCATCTGGATCTGCAGCAATCCAATGTGGACTTAGGCAAGCAAAGACTCTTAGAGCTAGAGCAAGATTTAAATCAAGGACTGATTAGTCAAGACGAATTTACCCAAGCAAAAGAGGAAGTCTCAACCACACTGGCCCTAGAGTTGGAGCAATCTGAGACAGAGGTGCAAGTGGTTAATAATCAAGCGCCAAGTGTGACCACCAATGCAGTAGTATTGGTGGCTTTGCTAGTGATTTCAGTGAGTACTTATTGGTATTTAGCACCCGGCTTTACCCCGCAATTGGCCAGCAGTCAAGGTGCGAAAGCACCACTGAGTCTCAGTGAGAGTGCACAGCAAATTGAACAACATCTTCAGGATAATCCGCAAGACGCAGGTGCTTATCAAATGCTGGGCTTGACTTATTTTGAGCTAGGCGAGATGGAGAAATCACTCAAGGCTTACGCGTCGGCTTACCAGCTAGAGAGCGATAATGTGCAACTACTGGTTGAATATGCATCAGCTGTGGTCAGTAGTAATGACAATCAATTTAACAGCAAATCTGCACAACTGATTAAACGCGCCCTAGAGTTAGATCCAAACTCGCCAGATGCTTTGTACTTGGCCGGCGTATTTGCCACCAGTATTCAAGACCTGGATTTGGCAAAAAATCTATGGACCAAGGCCTTATCTGTACTCGAACAGAACTCGCCTGATTATCAGATTCTACAATCTATGCTCCTAGAGCTAGAAAGTGTCAATACACCAATCCTAGGCAGTGCAATTACCATTGGGATTAAAGTGAGCCCAGCACTGGCTCAAGCGCGCGCTAATGATTTTGTCATGGTCTATGTTAAAGCCGCTCAAGGTCGACCGATGCCAATTGCCATTCAAAAATTCAAGCTCAGCGAGTTAGGCGGCGGTGTGGTATTGACCGATCAAGACTTGGTGATGCAAGATAAGTCACTGACAGATTATGAACAATTGGTGCCGGTAGTGCGCATCAGCAGCAGTGGCTCTGCCATCTTACAAGCGGGTGATATCCAAGTACTGGGCGATGTGATTAACCCTCGAGAGAATCCGAGCATTATTTTGCAGGTAGAATAGATCCATGGAAAATACACTAGAGCTAGCCAAAGCACTGATTAACAAGGCTTCAATTACCCCAGATGACCAGGGTTGTCAGGTGCTGATGACTGACAGGTTGAAGGAGTTGGATTTTAAGATTGAATCGCTGCGTTTTGGCGAGGTTGATAATTTCTGGGCCATTCGAGGTAATGCCTCACCAGTGTTTGTCTTTGCTGGACATACCGATGTGGTACCGGTAGGTAATACAGCACATTGGCGTCACGATCCGTTTAGCGCCACTGAAGAAGATGGCCTGTTATACGGTCGAGGTGCGGCCGATATGAAGGGCTCTTTAGCGGCCATGCTTAGTGCGACTGAACGCTTTGTAACAGACTATCCTCAACATAAGGGCAGTATTGGTTATTTGATTACCGCCGATGAAGAAGGGCCGGCCATTGATGGTACAGTCAAGGTGTGCGAGCATTTAAAACAGCAGCAACAAACGGTGGATTATTGCCTGGTAGGCGAGCCTTCCTCAAACCAGGTTTTGGGTGATGTGATTAAAAATGGTCGTCGTGGTTCACTCAATGGGCGACTCACCATTATTGGCAAACAAGGGCATATTGCTTATCCACACTTGGCCAACAATCCGATTCATTTGGCCACGCCTGCCCTAGATGAGCTAGTAGCGCAAGCCTGGGACAATGGCAATGAATATTTTCCAGCCACCAGCTTTCAAATCTCCAATATCAATTCAGGTACCGGAGCAACCAATGTAATTCCGGCAGAGATTGATGTAGTGTTTAACTTCCGTTATTCGACCGAGACTACGCATGAGCAATTGCAAAGTCAGGTGGAAGCCATCCTAGATAAACATCAACTAGAGTATCGAATCACTTGGGAGCATTCTGGCTATCCATTTGTGACTGAAAAAGGTGCATTGGTAGATGCTTGTGTTGATGCCATTCGAGCCACCAAAGGTATTGAGACTGAGCTTTCAACCTCAGGTGGTACATCTGATGGACGTTTTATTGCGCCAATTTTAGGTGCACAGGTGGTGGAGTTGGGTCCGCTTAATGCCACCATTCACCAGGTTGATGAATGTGTCGGTATTCAAGACTTGGATAATCTTAGTGATATTTATTATCAAATTCTCAAGAACTTACTGAGCTAGATCCGTGCGCTTTGATGTTATTACTTTGTTTCCTGAGATGTTTACTGCCATCAAAAAGGAAGGTGTCATTGCGCGTGCACAAAAAGCCAATCTCCTGTCTATTAACACCCATCAGCTTAGAGACTTTAGTGACAATAAATATAAAAATGTAGACGACAAGCCTTATGGTGGTGGCGCAGGTATGGTGATGCAAGTTAAGCCTATTCGTGATTGTTTGCAACAAATCAAACAACAACAGCCAAAAACCCGAGTGATTTATCTTTCCCCTCAGGGAAAAAAGCTCACACATGAGTTGGCGCTTGAACTCTCTAAACTAGAGTCAATTACCCTGCTATGTGGGCGCTATGAGGGTGTGGATGAGCGCGTGATAGAACGTGATGTAGATTTGGAGGTCTCTATTGGTGATTATGTACTCAGTGGCGGAGAGTTGGCAGCCATGGTGCTCATTGATAGTGTTTCGCGCCAACTACCCGGGGTATTGGGCAATGCCGATTCTCTAAGTGATTCCTTTGCCAATGGTCTATTGGATTATCCGCATTACACTCGACCAGAGATCATTGATGGCGAGCGAGTACCCGAGGTGCTACTGAGCGGACACCAGGCCAAAATTGATCAGTGGCGCGCAGAGCAAGCACTGAAAAACACACAGAAAAAACGCAAAGATTTACTAAAACCCTAGGATATTTGCTTTTTACTAGAAAGTCTTTATAATGGCCTGAATCATTTTGCAACGGCGCAAAATATCAATCAAGCATTGCTGCTTACAAGTTACCCATGACGGGATTTTTACTGACTGAGTGATAGACTCAGTATTATCAGGAGATAAGTATGAAATTTGTAACGGCAATTTTAAGACCACACAAATTAGATGACGTCAGAGAAGCACTCTCTGCAGTGGGCGTCTCTGGAATCACAGTGACTGAAGTTAAAGGCTTTGGTCGTCAAAAAGGCCACACAGAGTTGTATCGTGGCGCAGAATATCAAGTTGATTTTCTACCTAAGGTTAAATTAGAAATCGCAATTTCTGCCTCAAAATTAGACGAGGTAATTGAGACCATTTCTAGTGTTGCCAATTCTGGCAAAGTAGGCGATGGCAAAATTTTTGTGACTAATTTAGACAAAGTCGTACGCATCCGTACTGGTGAGACGGATCAGGACGCACTCTAGTTCTTAGGAGAAAAAACAATGAAAAACTTATTAGCTATATTGGCGCTTGCGCCAATGAGTGTGTTGGCCGAAGGTCTAGATGGCGCTAACACTTCTTGGATTCTAACCTCAACTGCCTTGGTGTTGTTTATGACCCTGCCGGGTTTGGCACTGTTCTATGGCGGCTTGGTGCGTTCGAAAAATATTTTATCGGTACTCATGCAATGTTTTGCCATTGCCGGTATTGCCTCCATTCTTTGGTTGGTGGCTGGTTATTCTCTGGCCTTTGGTGAAGGCGGTGACTATGTGGGCGACTTGTCGAAGTTTATGCTCTCTGGCGTACTAGAGGGTTCACTGAGTGGTGACATTCCTGAGAGTTTGTTTGCCTTGTTCCAGATGACGTTTGCCATTATTACCCCAGCACTAATTGTGGGTGGTTTTGCAGAGCGTATGAAGTTCTCAGCCGTACTGCTATTTAGTGCCATTTGGTTGCTTGTGGTATACGCACCGGTAACCCATTGGGTATGGGGTGGCGGCTGGTTAGCGCAAATGGGCCTGCTGGATTTTGCCGGTGGTACTGTGGTACACGTGACTGCTGGTGTGGCAGCCTTAGTGGCAGCGATGATGTTAGGGCCTCGTAATGGCTTTCCTAAACGTCCAATGCCACCACATAATATGACCATGACCATTACCGGTGCGGGCATGCTATGGGTGGGCTGGTTTGGCTTTAATGGTGGTTCGGCTTTGGCCGCGAATGGCGATGCAGCCATGGCGATGTTGGTCACCCATATCTCGGCAGCAACGGGCGCAATGACCTGGATGTTCTATGAGTGGGTAAAATTTGGCAAACCTACTGCACTAGGTACGGTAACTGGCATGGTAGCCGGTTTAGGTACCATTACCCCGGCCTCAGGCTTTGTGGGTCCGGCAGGCGCTCTAGTGATTGGATTTTTAGCTGGTGTGGTTTGTTTTAATGCGGTGATTTGGATTAAGCAGAAACTTAAGATCGACGACTCATTAGACGTATTCCCAGTACACGGTGTAGGTGGTATTTTAGGTACGATTCTAGCCGGTGTGTTTGCCTCGAGCGAGCTGGGTCTATTTAGTGGTCAAGGTCTGGCCGAAGGCATGACGATTGGTTCGCAAGTTGGCGTGCAGTTTATTGGTGTGATTTCGACTTTTGTCTATACACTGATTGCCACTTACATTATTTTGAAAATTGTAGGCGCTATTACGGGTTTACGTGTGAGTGAGGAAGAAGAACAACAAGGTTTGGATATTGTTTCTCACGAAGAAAAAGGCTATGATCTTTAATTGATTTAATTGCCAAGTAAAACCCGCTAAAGACTTTGTTTTTAGCGGGTTTTTTTATGCCCATAAAAGTGGTTTCGTATATAATTCAACCATAGAATTTATATTATTGAGATAGATGCGCATAAATCACCCTTTGACCGGTTCTATGGTCGCCTTAATTACGCCGATGCACAATGATGGCTCGATTGATTTTGCCGCGCTTAAGCAGTTGGTTGAATTTCATATCAGCTCAGGTACGCGCGCGATTATCTCTATGGGTACTACCGGTGAGAGTGCCACGCTTGATCAGGATGAGCATATTGAGGTGATGCGTCAAACCATCGACTTTGTTGGGGGACGGATTCCGGTGATTGCCGGTACCGGTGCTAATTCTACTTCAGAGGCTATCGAGCTGACTCAGGCGGCCAAAGACATGGGTGCGGATGCTTGTTTGTTGGTCACACCTTATTACAACAAGCCGACACAAGAAGGTTTATATCAGCACTATAAGGCCATTGCTCAAGCGGTTGAGATTGATCAGATTCTTTACAACGTGCCGGGGCGTACTGCCGTGGATATGCTGCCTGAAACCATTGTGCGTTTGGCACAGATTGACAATATTATTGGTGTTAAAGATGCCACGGGTGATTTGCGTGTGGCTCAGGCGCTGATTGATACTTGTCCTGAGGATTTCTTGCTTTATAGTGGTGATGACGCCACCGCGGTTGAATTTATTCTTATGGGTGGTCATGGCGGTATCTCGGTCAGTGCTAATGTGGCACCAGATAAAGTCTCACAAGCCTATGCTGCGGCTT
>CAZLDG010000025.1:0-20263 GCA_964558405.1 uncultured Candidatus Thioglobus sp.
CTCGCGACCTACACGTTGGCAACGTGTCGCTCTACCAGCTGAGCTATTCCCGCGTAAAAGTCAGAATTATAGTGTTTTTTTGAAAATAGTCAAGCAACAATTGCACTAATTCTTAAAAGTTTTTATCCCTTCTTGTAGGTAGATGAAGCCTGAATACAGAGTTAATAGAGTTGCCACTAATAGAAGTGCAACACCGATTTCAAAGCTTGGCAAGCCGAAAAATGGCGACTGATAAAGTAAGAAGGCGATGGCAAAGATTTGTGCCGTGGTTTTGACCTTACCAATAAAGGATACTTTAACCTTTGAGCGCTGCCCAATAGTGCCCATCCATTCGCGCATAGCACTCACCAGGATTTCGCGTGAGATGATAACCATGGCACAGACAGCGATATACCAATGTGTATCTGCTGGGTAAAAATCAACCAATAGAATCAGCGCAGCAGACACTATGAGCTTGTCGGCTACCGGGTCTAAAAAAGCACCGAGTTGCGAGGTCATATTAAGCTTGCGTGCTAAATAACCATCCAGATAATCAGTGGCACTGACAATGGCAAAGGTGGCAGTGAGCCAAAAATTCGTCCAAGTAAAGACTGGCATCTCTGAGTAATTGGGTTGTAGATAGTACAGTACCACAAATACTGGAATCAGTAAAATCCGTGATAGAGTCAGTATATTGGGGATGGTCATCATAGGCTGACATTCTATCAGATTGATGGGTGGAATAATTGATATAGGAGTTATTTGCCCGTACTTTGGTGTACACTAATTTTTTTTGATCAGCGCATGACGCGCCTATATTTTTTATGTCAATTACCTATACAACCTTAGGCGATAGTGATCTAAAAGTATCCAATATTTGTTTGGGTACCATGACCTTCGGTCAGCAAAATACTGAGAGTCAGGGGCATCAGCAATTGGATTATGCATTTGAGCAGGGCATTAACTTTGTTGACACGGCAGAGATGTACCCAGTACCACCGCGCGCCGATACCGTGCATAGTACCGAGAGTATTGTGGGCAGTTGGCTGAAAAATCAGCCTCGAGATAAAGTGATACTGGCTACTAAGGTCACCGGTGGTTCTCGCGGACTAGAATGGGTGCGTGAAGGTAATCACGCCTTTAATCGCAGTAATCTACGCAGTGCTTTAGAAGGCTCGCTCAAGCGTTTGAATACCGATTATGTGGATTTGTATCAATTGCATTGGCCTGAGCGTAACACGCCGATGTTTGGCCAGTATTTATTTAATCCTGAGCATGAGAGAGATTTTACTCCGTTTGTAGAAACACTAGAGGCGCTGGATGAGCTTATCCAAGAAGGCAAGATTCGCCATATTGGCTTGTCGAACGAGTGGGCTTGGGGGTTGATGAAATTTGTCGAGACTGCCAAAACCCACAATCTGCCTAAAGTGATTAGTGTGCAAAATGCACACAATTTAATCAATCGCACCTTTGACCAATCACTGCGTGAGGTGAGCTATCGTGAAAATGTACCGCTATTGGCTTATTCGCCGCTGGCCTTTGGACATCTGAGTGCTAAGTATGTAGATGGCTCTGACTCTAAAGGCCGGGTGAATATTTTTGATGGCTTTGCCCAGCGTTATGAAAAGCCTGCGGTAGAACCTGCGGTAAAAGCCTACGCTGTGCTTGCCAATGACCTAGGGGTTACACCGGCCACGCTAGCATTGGCTTTTGTTTATTCACGCTGGTTTTGCGCTTCAACCATTATCGGCGCCACCAGCATGGCGCAACTTAAGGAAAATATTACGGCGGCGAATATGGTTTGGAGTCAGGAGATTGAGCAGGCAGTTGAAGCAATTCATCTGCAGTTTTTTAATCCCGCCCCCTAGAGCAGTGTAAATAAAAACAAGCGTCAAAGGCCAGGAGGTTTTTATTGGGAGTGTGTTAGTTGCATGCCTATCCAAATCAACATTTATCGATACCACTGAACAATATCATCCATAGACTGTCGAGTTTTCTCTCTAGGCTCATCTTTTCTATAACCCAAGGCCAGCATACAAGACAGATCAAACTCTTGTGTGTCGATACCCATCTCATTTTCCAAGAATGGTCGCATCTTATCTATCTCAAAGCCTTCAATCGGACAACTGTCAATACCCATATAGGCAGCGCCTGTCATCATATTAGCTAGCGCAATATAGGTTTGCTTAGTGCTCCAATCAAATAAAGCCCTTTCATCTTGCGACAACTTGAAATCTTCCTTTTGGAATTTTTCATAAAACTTGTTGTACAACTCAACCACATCTTCAGGTAGTTGCTTAATGTCTTTGAGCATATGTTGGATATAGTCAGTGCCATAAGCCATACTATTTTTCTTTCGGGATAGAATAATCACAAAGTGACTGGCAGTTGGGAGTTGACCTTGGCCACCCCAAACTAAGTTTTTCAACTTTTCTCTAATATTCGAATTCTGCACCACTAAAAACTTCCAAGGCTCAAAGCCAAAAGAACTGGGACTTAATCTGCCCATCTCTAAAATGGTGTTAAAGTCTTTATCACTAATTATCTTACTGGTGTCAAATTCCTTGCAAGCGTGTCTAAAATTCATCGCCTCTATAAATAAATTTTCCATTATTTTTTTCCTTGGGTTATTAAATTCAGGGTAATTATAAGTTATACTGTCTATTAATGTAAGTACGCACTATTTTCATATATACTATCATTTATGATACTAATGGATAATATCAATGGCTCACGAGAAATATGATTGTAATTTAGGCTGCCCTGTCGAGGCAACTTTAGAGATTATTGGCGGAAAATGGAAGAGTATTATTCTCTACCACCTGCTAAAGGAAACACTACGATTTGGCGAGCTTCGTCGGATAATGCCCACTATTACGCAAAAAATGCTTACTATGCAATTACGCGAACTAGAAAAAGATGGTTTGGTCTCTAGAAAAGTCTATCCCGAGGTGCCGCCTAAAGTAGAGTATTCCATTACTGAATATGGAAAAACCATAGAGCCAGTTATTCGTACGCTGCAGGATTGGGGTATAACGCATTTGAAAAATACACACAACTAGTGCGTTCTACAGGTTGTGAGTTCAAGCCTTACTCCTGTTCTAACTCTCAACAAATCTCAATAGACCTATTAAACAGATTTTGTTGTAACGTATTAGAACTTTAATCCGAGTCTGGCCGCCACACTATCGCTATAACCGGCGTTTACAGCCTCAGTGCGCTCATAACTGATAGAGCCATCCCACTCGTCTTTGGTGTAGAGATCGGCACCGACAACAAACTTCCAGTTGGAATCTGCCTTGTTGTCTAAGGTGAGTTGATAGTTGGTGCTTTGGTTATTGTAGTGCATATTCACCACGGATGAGCCTGAGACATCTGCCCCATATTCAAACTTCATAAATGGTCGAATATTGCCATTATCAATTGGGGTTATGTAGTCGGCATCAACACCGGCTGAAAGCACGGTGGAGTCAATCACTTGTTTGCCATAGGTTAGTGCACTAACACCGCCTGATTCACTATAGCCATCATAAGAGGTTCTTGAGCTGTAAATTTTTCCGTATGGGGTGAGTGAGAATCGACCAGCTTCTAGTGTCTTGCGCTTAACCACCAAAGAGCCAAAGAACTGATCGGCAGCGTGTGATCCGCTTAGGGTATCTGAACCGTCAATACGCACCTTGTCTATATTAATACGACCATAACCAAGCATAGCGTGTGCCAAGGTCTTTTGATCTTTATCTCGAATCAGACCATAACCGGAGATACTATAACTGTCCGAATCAATGGTGGAATTATTAGTAGTATCAGCCTCACCTTTACCCAGACCAATGACCACACCAATCAGATGATTATCCTCAGTGGGTCGGTCAAAGCCTATAGAAACATTATAAGTGGTAGATTCTTGCGCAGAAGAGGCGCTGGTAGCATGGGTCTTGCCTAGGGTGATACGCCCTTCGGTCCAAACCGACCAGTCGCCCAGGGCACGGTCAATGGCTTTGGTATTAAAGGCAGCATCCATAATATCTTCACGCAACTTGGCAATTTCGTTTAACGCAGCCGCTCTGATCTTGGACTTGGTATCCGTCGTCATTGCAGTGAAATCCAATTGGTTATTACGCACCAATTTTAATAGCTCGTTGGTTGGGCTCAGCTTGCCAGGTTTGACATAGGCGGTGTTCATCAACTCATTCACTCTGGCATCTCTAAAGTTAAAGCGAATGCCTTGGTGTGATAAATTCTGCTGTCCCAGTCTAGCATTGAGCCAAGCAATACGATGATCAACCGCATCAAAGTTTAGTTGTACGGTGTCAATGGACAGACCTGACATGGCTCGCACACTTGAAGTAACTCCATCCTTGGTGGTCGGGTCGATTCCCACAGTACTAAAATTCAGTGTGGTAGTATCCGTGATACCCGCGTAAGAATTTGACGCTGCATCGTCAAAGGCCGTGGCGGCAATTTGCAGATAGTACTCAGTTGAGTTGGTTAGATTAGCACTTGGATTGATGGTAATGGTAGTCGTACCGGTGCCAGTTATTTGTGCACTGCTCGCAACATTAAAGGTTTCAACAGCTGTGCCATCGCCCTTGTATAAAACGATATTGCCAGATTCAACATCCACTGCTTCGCTGAAAGTTAAGACAATATTGGTATTGATGGCCACACCACTTGCGTTATCTGCCGGAGAGGAAGAGCTTAGTGTTGGTGCGATTGCGTCAGTGATATTAGTGGTGGTAAAGGTTGCATTGGCTGCAGTAATCGCATTGTCAGAGGCATCTTCTACTGTGGCGCCAATGGCTACATAAACCACTTGTAAAGTTGAAAAGTCATTGGTTGGATTGATGGTGATTACTTTTTTATCGGCATCAATGGTTGCATTAAAATCAATATCAGCACCACTTGAGTTGGTGTCTTTTAGTGTAATTAACCCATCAACCGTGCTATTGGTTAAAGTGCTGTTATCAACAGCCTTTCTAATGGCCTCATTAAAAGTGATGGTGATATTGGCATCTAGTGCAACACTGCTGGCATTATCTGCAGGGCTAAATGTGGTAATTGGTGCAGTGATATCAGCCGTGGTAAAGCTCAGCGCGGTGCTAGAGCTAATACCTGCATAAGAGTTTGACGATGCGTCATCAAAGGCAGTGGCATCGATCAATACGT
Organism: uncultured Candidatus Thioglobus sp.; assembly: GCA_964558405.1. Classification (GTDB taxonomy): domain Bacteria; phylum Pseudomonadota; class Gammaproteobacteria; order PS1; family Pseudothioglobaceae; genus Thioglobus_B. Next base: position 5,143 of record CAZLDG010000025.1, read on the forward strand.
AGTACTCGGTTTCACCTGATAAATCAGAACTAGGATTGATGGTAATGGTAGATGTGCCTGTGCCACTGACCTGGCCGCCGGTAACATCAATGGTTTCAATGGTTGAATCATCGCTAGTTTTCTTGATGGTAATGTTGCCAGATTCAACATCGACGGCTTCACTGAAGTTCAGCACAATATTGCTACTAACCCCAACAGCGGTGGCATTGTCTGCCGGGGTTGAGGAAGATAGGGTTGGTAGGCTGTCATCAATATCAGCCACAGTCACTATCCAAGACTCTGTGTCATTGTTGCCATCACTATCGGTGGCGGTAATGGTTAGTGCATAGGTGTTGTTGCTGTCGCTGTCTGCCGGATTTTCATAGTCTCGAGCAACCATGCTAACCACACCAGTCGATGCGTTAATACTAAAGTCGGCTGCATCATTACCACTCAAAGTATAAGTGAGCGAACCAACAGGGCTGTCGCCACTGGTTGCTGGGGTGACACTGGTGTAAGCGGAACCCTCATTCACACTGGCATCGCTGATGGCGTTAATGGTAAAAGTGGCAGATTCAGATGCATCGGTCACACTCACGGTAATGGTTTGTGTATCGGCATTGCCGGCAGTATCAGTAGCACTAACTTCAACCACATATGTGTTGTTGCTGTCACTATCAGAAGGGCTCTCATAATTAGGCGCTGAGGCAAAACTCAGTGCGCCAGATGAAATACTGAATTTGGCACTATCAGCACCCCCGCTAATGGTGTAAGTACGGGTATTGGTATCCGTGGCAACTACTGTGGTTACAGCGGTTGTATTCTCGGCCACACTAATACTGGCGGTGTCTCCACCCGAGTTGGAGGTAATGATTGGTGCTGTAGTATCAATAACGATTGCACTGCCATCGGCGATGTTTGTTCCTGGCAGTGATGTACTGGTCATGGTATTGCCTGTAGCATCAGCAACTGTGCCAATGGTAAAACTACTAATGGTGAGATCGCTAGAGGTATCGCCACTGCCTACAGTATAAGTACCCACCAAAGTGGTGCCAGCAGAAGCAGCTGTTAGCAGTACCGAATCCCCAGTATCCAGTGTTACCGTGAGCGTGTTACCAGATTGAATATTTTCAGAGGTATTGGCAGTAATGTTGATAGTGTCACTTTCTTTGTAGCTTCCATCAGCAGTGCTTGAGGTAAAGGAACTTACCGTTGGGGCAAGAGCGTCAATCACAATGGCTTCATTGGCTGCCAGTGAGTTAGCCGCACCTGGTGAGGCCAGTGTTAGTGTTGCATTGTTGCCAGTGACATCTTGGATGGTGCCAGATAGGGCCGAGGTAGAGGTGTAATCTAAATCTGCAGCGCTATCACCCGATTGCACGGTATAGGCAAAGGTTAAAATCGCAGTGCCCGAACCTGATGAGTAGTTAACCACTTGGTCGGTAGATCCGGTTTCTAGTGTAATTTGTGGCGTACCACTGACGATAACTTCTTCTGAGAAGGTGACGATAATATTAATGGCTTCACCCGCCGTATAAGTGCCAGCATCCTTATCGGAAGCAACTGACAACACGGTTGGCGCAACATCGCCAATCTCAATGGATGCAGTCTTAATATCGTAATCGGTAATTGGCGTGTTATAAGTGGCCAATGTGGCATTTAAGGTGACCCCGTATCCACCTGCATTGGTGCGAGTGATTCTGTTTTGCCAGTTGTTAGATTTACCAGTATTGGTTTTTGTACAAGTACCACCTGCAGCAACACTGGTATTACCTAGTTCACAACCGGTGTGGCTGGTTTGATTGTAGCTAGAGCTGGTGCCAAAATAAGTATTGATTATCGAGCCACTGCCCGGCACGATAAAGGCAATATCATCTTCGCTTGTTGGCGTGGTTGAGCCATCGGCGATTGTACAAGTCCCGGCGCTAGCATCATAATAAAGCGTGGTAGCACTACTGGTAGTCTCAGAGCCAGAACAAGCAATGATTGAAGTGGTGTTAAAGTTTAGCGTAGTCGAGCTAGAGATGCCTCCGTAAGAATTACCTGCAGCATCATCAAAGGCACTGGCATCAATGGTTATGTAATATCCGGTCGCAGCACTGAGCGTGGTTGATGGGTTAATAGTAATGGTATTGGTTCCTGAGCCAGATACTTTAGCACCAGTCACATCAATGGTTTCAACGGTGGACCCGCCTGTGGTTTTAATAATAATATTGCCACTTTCAGCGTCAACCGCCTCAGAGAAGCTCAGCACAATATTATCCGTTGTAGCCATACCTGTAGAGTTGTCTGCAGGCGAGGAGGAAGACAGTGTTGGCGCAGTCGTATCTAAATTGTTGGTGACTGCTTGGCCACTAAAGTTGGCCAAGCTATTGCCCGAACTATCGATGATGTAGCCCGAGCTTTGCGTATAGCTCACTGTAATATTGTCGCTATCTGCAATGGCACTACTTAAGTTAAGGGTTACCTGATTGGTTGAGATAGAGATAGAGGAAACACTTGGGCTAGAAGCCACACCTGATACGCTAAAGTCAGAAGCGCTTGCCGAGCTGCTACTAACATGCTCAGAGGTGGTTAGGGTAATAGAGCTGGTACTTGCAGTCGTGCCAGAAGAAACACTTGGTTTGGTGACATCGGCATTAAAGGCGCCAGAAGTCGTCCATTCACTGCCAAGCATATTGGTGAGTGTGCCGTCATAATCATTCGTGGTGCTGTTACTTAGGATGGTGCCGGTATCGGGCTCATTAAATTTGTAGTAGGCTACTAAATTAGATTCGTTACCACCTAGTTCGCTTGATATATTGCTAGAGATTTCAGCAGCCGTTCGTATATCGTTCCAAACACGAAGTTCATCCATTTGACCATCAAATGAACGAGTAGCGCCTGTATAAACACTACCACCCTCGCCATATGAGCCAATCACGAATTGATTTAGAGTAAAGGATTTTGGCGAAGCATTATGTAGGATTGAGCCAGACTCAACTAACACACCATTGAGATAAAGCTTAACTGCGCCATTTGAACCGTCATAGGTCGCAGCTACGTGTTGCCAAGCGCCTGTTACGATGGTGGCATCATCTGTAACAGCTGTCCAGGTATTTTCACTACCTCTCATACCTAACTCAAGGTTATTCTGATAGATTCTAAATTGAACATTTTCATTGGTACTGCCGTGATACCAGTTGGCAATTTCATCTAAATAGGCGGCATTATTGCTTAGTGTATCTGGCTTAATCCAGGCTTCAATTGAGAAGCTATTGGCGTATGGGACGCTGCTAGTACTAACATAGTCGTTGCTGCCATCAAAGTGCAGTGCATTATTGGCAGTTGGATTATTCAGTGCGGTAAAAGTGGTAGAGTTGTGCGTCGTTGCTGTATTGCCTGCCGCGTCTGAAACATTGGCAGTAATGGTGTAGCTTGTATTATTGGTTAGGGCTTGTAAGCCTGCCGCAGTTATTGCAACACTGGCCGAGTTAGATGACACACTGCCAGTATAGTTGACACTATTGATACTCACTGTGACTGTTTGCCCGTCTTCAACGCCAGAGGTGGCCACTGTTACTGTGCCATTGGCATTGTCTTCCAACTCGTTAAGAGAATTACCCCAATCGGCAGTCACCGATGAGATACTCGGCGCCGTATTGTCATAGGTCCAATTAAATTGTGTGGCTGCCGTGTTGTTATTGCCAGCAGTATCAGTGAATTTACTAGATGCTACATCAATCGTGGTGGCACCATCAGCACTTGGGGTAAAGGTGGCCGTATAAACTGTTGATGAAGTTGCACTAAAACCAGAAAGACTACCGCCTGATACGCTAATATCACCTACTGCAAAATTACTGGTAGCTTCACTGGCAGTAAAGGTGAGTGACAGTGTTGCATCATTAGAAGTGGCGCCATCTGAGACTTCAGCAGCAGTAATGCTTATGCTTGGCGCTGTGGTATCAATTACCAAAGCTTCATTCGCGCCTAGGGAATTAGCCGCACCTGGGCTGGCTAAAGTCAGCGTGGCATTGTTGCCTGCACCATCAGCAATAGTGCCTGAGTTTAGTACCAAGGCCGAGGTGGAAATATAATCCAGGTCTGCGGCAGTATCACCCGCTTGTACTGTGTAGTAAAAAGTTAAGGTAGAAGAGGATGAGCCTGAATTGAAACTAACATTACGATCAGTTGATCCAGTTTCTAAGGTAATGTATGGCGTTCCACCCGTGGTATTAACAAAAACTGCTTCAGAAAAATTAACATCGATTCCAATTACCTCTCCAGCCTTATATGATCCGGCTGCTTTGCTAGAAGAGACTGAAACCACTGTTGGGGTGCTGGTGTTAATCACAATAGCCTCGTTCGCTCCCAGGGAATTGGCTGCGCCCGGACTGGCCAAAGTTAGCGTGGCGGTATTACCAACGCTATCAACAATACTGCCTCCATTTAACGCCAAAGCTGAGGTAGAAGTGTAATCTAGGTCGGCCGAGGTATCACCTGCTTGCACGGTGTAGTTAAAGGTTATTGTATTGGTGCCTGAGCCTGATGAGTAGTTAACCACTTGGTCGGTAGATCCAGTTTCCAAGGTAATTTGTGGCGTGCCACTAATGGTTACTGCTTCAGAAAAAACTACATCAATATCGATTACGGTGCCTGCACCATAGCTATCTGCCACCGTATCAGAGGAAACACTAGAGACAGTTGGCGCTGTACTGTCAATAACTACCGCAGTTGAACCTGAAGTAGACCAGTTACCCGCAGCCATCAAATTCTTGTACATACAAAGTATGTGAACCTTCACTTAGTGCGCTGCCTGGGGTGTAGGAGGTGCTGGTGGTTGCGGTTGCGCCCGAACTTAGATCACTGTCATCTAGCTTATAGCGATAGTTACCATTGCCACCACCGCCAGCCGTCCAAGACCAAGTTGGTGTGGTATCTGTGGTTGGCGTGGTAGCGCTCACCGTTGGCGCTGTTGGCGCCGTGGTGTCAAAGGCAACAGTTGTTACCCAGTCGGCACTGGTCATATTGGTCAGTGTGCCGTCATAACTATTCGAAGTAATATCCAGTAGTTTGGTCTCAGAGGTGCTATCCGCATCCATTTTGTAATAAGCCACCAAGCCGGCTTCGTTGCCAGCCAGTGTATTGTTCATTTCATCTTGGATTTCTTCTGCAGTTCGAGCATCGTTCCAGATGCGGACTTCGTCAATCTGGCCTTGAAAGTAATTGTCCTCCGCACCTATTTTGAACACTGTGTTGTTTGGTGGTGTGCTACCACTGGCGCCTGTGTAATTGTCTTTTAAAATGCCGTTGATGTATAGTCTGTAATTGGTGCCATCAAATGTGACAGCGACGTGATTCCAGGCATTGATGGTTAGTACATCGTCGGTTGTCATATGAGAGTACTGCGATGAGCTTCCATCGCCAAAACCATAATGAACTTTACGACCGTATTGATAAATAAAAGGCGACCTAGTAATAACACTGCCGTTACTAGAGTAGCCCATAATATTTCGATAAACCCCCGTGGTGCCATCGGTTGGATAAATCCAGGCGCTTTGTGAGAAGGTACTGCCATAGGCAGCAAGACTGTTAATTAGTACATAATCATTCACACCATCAAAATCCAGTGCATAATCCGTGGTGGCAGTGACATCGGTCACAGTGACGGTTACCGATTGATTGGTGGCATTGCCTACGCTATCGGTAGCAGTGGCGGTAAAGCTGTAAGTATTGTTGGTATCGCTATCGCTTGGCACTTCGTAGTTTGGTGCAGTATCAAAGGTGACCACGCCACTTGATGTATTAACACTAAAGAGTGTATGGTCACCACCACTGATTGAGTAAGTAATGGTGTTGGTATCAGAGGCGTTTAGATCAATGGCTGAGGTTTGATTCTCAGCAGCATTGGCAGTGGCGCTAGAACTAAATGAGGGCGCTACAGCATCAATTTCTAGCGCCTCGTTTGCACCTAGTGAGTTGGCTGCACCCGGTGTTGGCAAGGTCAGTGTCGCATCATTACCCACGCCATCGCGGATGGTGCCAGAATTGAGTGCTAAAGCCGAGGTGGAGGTGTAATCTAAATCAGCGTTGGTATCGCCTGATTGCACCGTGTAGTTAAAGGTTAGGGTATTAGTACCCGAGCCTGAAGAATATTCACCACCTGATCGGTAGAACCAGTCTCTAGGGTGATTTGTGGGGTACCCGTCACGGTTACCGCTTCAGAGAAAGTCACATCAACATCAATCACCTCACCAGTGGTGTAAGCGCCGGCGGCTTTGTCAGAGGAAACGCTAGAGACGGTTGGCGCTGTGGTTTCTGTGAGTACTGAAGCCTCCCAAGTGGCACCAGTAATAGTGGCTGTATTACTAGAAGTGCTAGAGTCTGTGGTGCTAGAGCCTGTGCCTTCGTTCATTTTCCAGTAGGCTGTTAAAGTAGAAGAGGCGCTATAATTTCCAGAATCAACAGTAGCATCTAGACCACTGCCTGAGTTATAAAGCGCGGTAATTTCAGCGGCAGTCAGGGTGTCATTTTTCCAAATGGCTACCTCATCGATTTGACCATCAAATTCTTGGCCGAATGAGGGGAATCGGCCAATAGCCACACTGGCATTGCTTGCTTGTATTAGTTGTCCAGTGGCAATAGCCGTGGTATCTTGACAGGCTAATGCGCCGTTAATGTAAATACCTATCTCTCTGCCATTACGATAACCAACAATATGATATTTGTTGCCAGCACTAATGGTGTTTAATGCTGTGGTACAGCTTGCAAATACATTGCCGGCACCGTCAAAATTACTGCCGGAGCCACCACTTAGCTCCATTTTAATTCGTCCAGCACTGGGTAATCTTAGTGCGTAAGACATATCAACAGCATTACCACCGGTAGATTTAAGCACTAATATCGCATCACTAGCCACTGAATCTGGTTCAATCCAAGCTTGGATGGCGATATCACCAGTAACATCTAGAGAGCTGTGATCACTCACCGTAAGATAATCGTTGGTACCATCAAAATCTAAGGCGTTGTTGGCTGCATGCACCAAGCCACTTACACTAAGTGATAACAGTGTAATTAGCTTAACCAAATTGTAGGTGGCTCGCAATAAGCGCATGAGCTTGATAACAATGTCCCGATAAAATGCTTTGCATTTTACCTATCTTGACCTATATCAAGGTTTTATTTGGCATATATTGGTTTTAAATAGATAAAAAAAGCCTAAAAATGGGCAGGCTGATAGCAGGCTAAATGAAATGTTGTGAAAGATTAAAAGGTGGCGCGCTCGGCAGGAGTCGAACCTGCAACCGCTCGGTTCGTAGCCGAGTACTCTATCCAGTTGAGCTACGAGCGCGTAAGGTTGAAGCCAAGAGTTGGCTATCAAAGCGCGAAATTATACCGCTATTTTGGTAATAATTTGCTCTAATTTTGCAATTCTTGAGCCTTTAAATAGAATGGTGGCTTGCGCGTGGTGTGCACTTAGGTGTTCAGCCAGTGCCTGCGCATCATTGAAGTGTTGCGCTTGGTAGTTCTCGGTATTATTGCCAAAGCTATAAAAAGCGTCGCTACCAGTGTGCGCTACCTTGCTCACTTCGGCATGCAGTTTGTCGCTATCCTCTCCCAGCTCAGCCATTTGTCCTAGGACAATCACACGTTCACCGGTAAATTCGCCTAGGGTTTTAATCGCAGCTTTGATGGAAGCCGGATTGGCGTTATAGCTGTCGTCAATCAGGCGCATATTGCCCACTTGAATTAGGTTAAGGCGACCTGGTTCAGCTGGTGTGGCCTCCAGGCCTTGCTTGATTTGTTCAATACTTAAGCCCAGTGCGTGGGCGCAGGCGCTAGCAGCCAAGGCATTATCAATATTGTGTCGGCCAATCAGTTGTAGCGCTATTTGGATTGACTGATCACCGATATGCAGTCGGAACTGGTTGCCATCAATACCACTGGCAAACACATCACCACCTTCGCCAAAACTAAGATCGCCAACAAAGCCGGTGTTGGTGTTGACAATGTTTTGACTATGGCTTGAGTAAATCTCGCCTTTGGCTTTTACCAAATTCTCAAAACCGCCAAACTCGCCAATATGCGCATCACCGGTATTGGTGACCAGGGCAATATCGGGCTGAGCAATTTCACGCAAGTGAGCAATTTCCCCTAAGTGGTTGGCGCCCATCTCGACAATGGCGTACTGATGGTGCTCTGTCAACTCTAGTAGGGTAAGAGGTACGCCAATATGATTATTCAAATTGCCACGGGTTGCCAAGGTTGGCGCCTGTAGATTAAGTATATTAAACAACAGATTTTTAACCGTGGTTTTGCCATTACTACCCGTAATACCAATCACCATAGGCTTGATGGTGCTTAGATGATACTGCGCCAATTGCGTGAGTGCTGCCACAGTATCATCGACCACCAAAATAGGAATATCACTATCAATCGGCTTATTGGTAATAGCAGCCATGGCGCCGGTGCGTTGAGCATCATCGATAAAATCTGCCCCATTAAAATTTTCACCACTAAGGGCGACAAATAGTTGCCCCTCTAGATTCTCTCGAGTGTCAGTACCGACACCATTGCAATGAATATTGTCAATATTGGTGCAATCAACCTTGAGTAATTGACAGAGTTCGCGGGTGTTAATTTGCAGCATGTTGAGCAATGGTAATATCGTTAAACTCAAGCGTGGTATCACCAAACTGCTGGGTGTTTTCGTGACCTTTACCGGCAATCAGCAAGCACTCGCCTTCTTTAAGGGTTTTAACCGCTGTCTCAATCGCCAGCTGTCGATCCAGCGTAATATCCACCTTGTCCATCTCGCTAATACCACTTAGAATCTGCTGGATAATATCCTCAGGGTCTTCGCCTCTAGGGTTGTCGTTGGTTAGAACTACGCTGTCGGCCAGATCGTTGGCAACCTTGCCCATTTTGGCGCGCTTGTCCTGGTCGCGCTCACCGCCACAGCCAAAGACGATGCGCACTTGGTGATTGGGGTGGTGTTGTTTGAGCGTGATAATGGCTTGAGCAATGGCATCGGGCGTATGAGCATAGTCCACCCAGATTTTTTGCCCGTTGATTTGTTGCATTCTGCCAGTGGGTGCGCGTAGTTTTGCCAGCAGTGGAATGATTTGTTCACGTGCAAAACCCATGGCTTCAACACTTGTGAGCGCGGCCATGGTATTAAGCAGGTTAAATTCTCCCAGCAGTGGCAGCTCGAATACATAATTATCCAGATTAAGTAAAAATCCATGAGCATTGGGACGTATATCTTGCAACATATCCAAGCCATATAATTGCACCTCGGCACGGTTTGATAAGCCAGAGAAGTAGGCGGTGTTTTCATCCTCACTTGGCAGAACTACTTGCTCAAGTGTTTCTAGGGTGAATAGTTTGGCTTTGGCGGCGCGGTAGTTTTCCCAACTTTGATGATAATCCAAGTGATCCTGGGTTAGATTGGTGAAAACGGCGTGGCGGATACTCAGCCCCTGGATGCGGTTTTGATCCAGCGCATGCGAGGATGCCTCTAGCACCGCGGTGTTAATACCATGCTGATGATAATAATTCAAAGCCTTATACAGACTGATAATATCTGGCGTGGTATGTTTGGACTGAATCGGTGCTTTTTCAATGCCTAGGGTGCCAATAACGGCGTTTTCTACTCCAAGCCCATCTAGTAGCTGCGAGATAAAATGTGCTACCGAGGTTTTGCCATTGGTGCCAGTAATACCAATGACTGCTACTTGTGTGGCACCAGCATAAAAAGTGCTGGCCAAATGTTGCAGATGGGCACTAAGTCTATCAATACGTATACTGGGCACGGATAGCTCAGCCTCACGATTCTCGATCAGTGCTGCGCTACAACCACGATCAATGGCCTGATCAACATAGTCAATACCGTGACTGGATTGGCCTTGTAGTGCTAGAAATACCTCGCCAGGCTGGATGAAATCAGCGTGCAGAGATAGACCGCTAATATCGACATCGATATCGGTTTGCAGTAATTCACGCAGTAATTTAGACAAATGCATGGCGCTCATTATAAGCATTTTGAGAAGTCCATAGTGGGTGGCACCCCTAATAATCCTAATTTTTTAGGGGTATTTTTCTGCGCAATAAAAAGCGCAACTGTGTACAATCATTACATTTGAGCATGGGCTATCCATGCTAAATTTACTGAAAAAACTCTGGGGAGGGAAAAGATGGCGTTAACACGTAGAGAATTTATTAAAGTACTGGGTGCAGGTTCAGCTGCAGGTCTGATTAGTGGTTGTGGCAATGATGCTTCGGCTAAATTGGCCTCACAAGAGAATATGTACGAAGTACCAAAAACTGGTAATGCACGTATTTTGCATATTACCGATGTACATGGAAATCTATTACCAAACTACTTTCGTGAGCCTAACGTAAACCTAGGCTTTGGCGACACCTTTGCCAAGTTGCCTCATGTGGTAGGTAACAACCTACTTAAAGAGATTGGCGTAAAGCCAGGCACACCGGAGGCTTATGCCTTTACTTATAACAACTTTGAAGAGTTAGCAGCTAAATACGGTAAGACTGGTGGCTTTGGCCAGATTAAAACTGTACTAGATTCTCTAAGAGAAAGTGCCGGCGGCATTCAAAACACGCTAACCGTTGATGGTGGTGATACTTGGCAAGGCTCAGGTACGTCATTGTGGACGCGTGGTGCAGACATGGTAGAGGCTTGTAATATTCTAGGCGTTGATGTGATGGTTGGCCACTGGGAGTTTACTTACAAGGAAGAAGAAACACTGAAAAATGTAGGTTTCTTTAAAGGTGATTTCCTTGGTCAAAACGTGCGCATCTTAGAAGACGCACTGATGGGTGATGAGTATATCGCCATGACTGAGAAGTATGATGGCAATGGTCTTTATAGTGAAGATGATGCCTTGCCGTTTAAACCATACGTGATTAAAAATGTTGGTGGTCATCGTATTGCGGTGATTGGTCAGGCCTTCCCAAGAACCTCAAATGCCAACCCGCAGAAATATTTCTTCCCAGACTGGTCATTTGGCCTGCGTGAAGATGAAATGAGCGAGCTGGTGGCTGATATTCGTGAAAACGAAAAGCCCGATGCGGTGATTGTGGTTTCGCACAATGGTATGGACGTGGACATTAAGATGGCTTCACGTGTGGTTGGTATTGATGCGATTTTCGGTGGTCATACGCATGATGGTATGCCAAAACCGGTTGAAGTTAAGAATCCAGGCGGTGTGACCGTGGTGACCAATGCTGGTTGTTCGGGTAAATACATCGGTGTGATGGATCTCGAAATTAAAGATCATAAGATGGTGGGCTATAACTACAAGATGTTGCCAATCATCACCAATCTGATTAAGCCAGATGCGCAGATGGTGTCATTTATTGATAAGATGCGTAATACCACTTATGACAAGGCCGTGGTTGAAGCGCGTAGCTCAGAGATGTCTAATAGTGCAGCACGTCTGGGCAAGACTTATGATCAAATCTTAACGGAAAAACTTTGTACCACAGAGCAGACGCTGTATCGTCGTGGTAACTTTATGGGTACTTGGGATCAGGTATTGGTGAACTCACTGCGTGAAGAGCACGATGCAGACTTTGCGATGTCAGCAGGTGTGCGTTGGGGTACTTCGGTGCCAGCAGGCCATGACGTCACCATGGAAGATCTGATGACCAATACTTCAATGACCTACGGTGAGACCTATGTCTCAGAGATGAAGGGCGCACAACTTAAGGATGTGCTTGAAGGTATTGCTGAGAACTTATTCGTACAAGATCCATACCTACAATCGGGTGGTGACATGGTACGTTTGGGTGGTCTAGATTACACCATTGATCCAGCCAAAGGTTTGGGTTCACGTATTTCAGAGATGAAAGACGATGAAGGCACGCCAATCGATCCAAACAAGAGCTACAAGGTTTCGGGTTGGGCACAAGTGGGCTCAATTGGTAATGGTCGCCTGATGTGGGATGTGGCAGCGGATTATCTGCGCAAGCAAAAACATCTGGACCTGAAAAAGGTTAATCATCCGACCATCAAGGGCGTGAAAGACAATCCAGGTATTGAAAATTATGCCGGTGAGTTGATTTAATCTAAGATAAAAATCCTATAAAAACCCCGCTGGTCGGGGTTTTTTTATAATGAAAACACTCTTAACACTACTGCTGTTTGTAACAAGTTTCGCTAAGGCCGACGTGGTTAAGCCAGCCTTGGTTGAGGTGTCTTTATTTGCCGATTATCGCGTTGAAGTGGTGATTAATCTGAGTCTGGAAGCGGCGATGACCGGTATTGGCACACAATACAAGAACACCACTCAAGCACCAAACTCTCAAGCCTATGACAGATTGCGCGCACTTGAACCCGAGCAGTTAGCACAAAGATTTGCAGCGTTTGAGTCTGAGTTTGCTCAGGGTTTTGCACTGCTATTAGATGGACAGGGTGTGGATCTGATGCTGAGCGAGCAGAACATTGATATTGTCGGTTATAAAAAACGCCCGCGAAAAACCGTACTCACTTATGGCGCTCAGTTTAAACAGTGGCCTAAAAACTTGCAGTGGCACTATGTGAAGAATCTGGGTGATAGTGCGCTGCGCTATCAAGTCTATGAGGCTGATCAGTATAATTGGAGTGACTGGCAATGGCTTCGAGAAGGGGCGCCGAGCGCGCTTATTGATATTGACAAGCCACCAACTCAAAGCTTGTCAGCGCGCTTGTTACAATTTGTTAGCATTGGTTTTAATCACGTGATTCCACTGGGCTGGGATCATATTCTGTTTATCATCGGTATGGCACTGTCCTCATTAGTGTTGCGTAATTTGTTGTGGTTGACTGCCTCTTTTACCCTGGCACACACCATTACTCTGGGGCTGGCCAGTGCTGAGATCATTAGCTTGTCGGCGCGCATTGTTGAGCCTTTGATTGCCTTTTCTATTGCCTATGTTGCCCTGGAAAACCTCTGGCCGAGATTCTCGATTAAGCGCAAGTCTCTCTTGGTATTTGTCTTTGGCTTGGTACACGGCCTGGGTTTTGCCACCATGCTTAGAGAATTTGAGATGGCGCAAACGCATTTTCTCACCACACTGATTGGTTTTAATATTGGTGTGGAATTGGCACAAGTGCTGATTGTGTTTTTAGTGGTATTGGTATTGATGCTGGTGCAAAAAACCAAACTCAGTCCACAAACCTGGGTGGTTGCCCCTGTCTCGGTTATGATTGCGTTGATTGGTCTGGTTTGGGGAGTAGAGCGTCTAGTTGCTTAGATAATCTTAGCTTGCATTAAGGTGTGAGTATTAATCGCGCCAACCACCTGATTTGATTCATCTACTACTGGCAGTGAATTGAGATTAAATTCATCCATCATTTGCACGGCAGCTACTGCGGGCTTATCAGCCAAAATGGCCTTGCAATTCGGCGTCATCACCTCAGAGATGGTTAAATTGTGCAAGTCGTTATGCACTTCGAGTGTACGACGCAAGTCGCCATCGGTGAATACACCTTGTAATTGCCCTTGATCGGTGATAATTACCATACCTAGAGCCTTTTCACTCATAACCAATAGTGCATCTAGCAACTTAGTCTCTGCCAAGACTTGCGGAATGTCTGCACCAGTTTTCATGATATTTTTCACATAAGTCAACAGGCGTCTACCCAAAGCGCCCGACGGGTGGGAGCGGGCAAAATCATCAGGACTAAATCCCTTATCATTTAGCAGACTTACGGCAATCGCATCACCCATGGCCAGTGCGACTGTGGTCGACGCAGTGGGCGCTAAGTTATGTGGACAGGCTTCGCGCTCAACACTCACGTCTAAGTGTACATCTGCCACCGAGCCAATCGAAGAATCGGGCCTGCCAGTCATGGCAATAATTTTTACACCTAAGCGCTGAATCACTGGCACCAAGGTCATAATCTCATCAGATTCACCTGAGTAGGAAATAGCAATTACCACGTCGTCTGCTTCAATCATACCCAAATCGCCATGTCCGGCCTCTCCTGGATGTACCGCGAAAGCCGGCGTGCCGGTGGAGGCTAGAGTGGCGGCAATTTTATTACTGATATGGCCTGATTTGCCCATGCCCACTAAGATGACCTTGCCTTGGGTATTTTGAATCAGCTCACAAGCCTGAACAAAACTCTGATCAATTCTTTGACCTAGGCTGCTAACGGCTTGTGCCTCAAGTTCAATGACCTCTTGGGCGCTTTGGATAAGATGTTTTGACATGAACGGCTTGAATCTATGTTGATATAATAGCCAGATTTTATCGATTTCTGAGCATCATGAGTAAGGAAAAGACCAAAATCTTATTTGTATGTATGGGTAATATTTGTCGTTCGCCGACCGCTGAAGGCACATTTGCAGCACAACTGGCCAAACACCAGGTTCAAGACTTATTTGAAATTGACTCGGCCGGTACTCATGCTTATCATGTGGGCGAGCAGCCGGATTCACGCTCACAACAAAGCGCTACCAAGTTTGGGGTTGATCTCTCGAACCAGCGTGCACGTCAAGTACATGAGAGTGATTTTTATTATTACGACCATATTTTGGCGATGGACAGTGCCAACCTTTCTAATCTTCAACAGATCTGTCCGGCTGAGCATCAGCACAAGCTCTCGCTGATGCTAGATAACATCCCGCAAAACCATGGCAAAAGTGTGCCTGATCCGTACTTCGATGGCGGTTTTGATCAGGTGTTTGAGATGCTTAATCGTGCCAGCGATTTCTTATTGCGAAAACTGTTAAAAAATACTTGAAATCTAGTTGACATTTCAACCCTGAACACAGTATAATTCCCCTCTTTTATCGCCTCTGAAAAATCGGCGGGCGGTTTATTGCAAGTTAAATTAATTCGAATTATTGGAGATATTACTATATGTCAACGGTTAACCAATTGGTACGCAAACCTCGTAAGAAAAAGGTTGCAAAGAGTGACGTACCAGCACTAGACAGCTGCCCTCAGAAGCGCGGCGTTTGTACACGTGTTTACACAACAACCCCTAAGAAGCCTAACTCGGCACTACGTAAAGTTGCCCGTGTGCGCTTAACCAATTCAGCTGAAGTGACAACTTACATTGGTGGTGAAGGCCACAACTTGCAAGAGCACTCAGTCATTCTAATTCGCGGTGGTCGTGTTAAGGACCTTCCTGGTGTGCGTTATCACACAG
>CAZLDG010000026.1:0-14305 GCA_964558405.1 uncultured Candidatus Thioglobus sp.
TACTACGTCCAGGACGTTTTGATCGCCAAGTAATGGTTGGTCTGCCAGATATCAACGGTCGTGACGCAATTCTACAAGTGCATATGCGCAAATTGCCAATTGCCAAGAATGTGAAGTCGATTAATATCGCCAAAGGTACGCCAGGTTTTTCTGGTGCAGACCTAGCCAATCTTTGTAACGAAGCCGCACTGATTGCTGCGGGCAAGGATAAGACCTTGGTGGGCATGCAAGAATTTGAGAAGGCCAAAGACAAAATCATGATGGGCTCTGAGCGCAAAACCATGGTGATGGATGAGGCAGAGAAAGAGATGACAGCTTATCATGAAGCCGGCCACGCGATTGTGGGTCGTTTAATGCCAGAGCATGATCCGGTGTACAAGGTGAGTATTATTCCAAGGGGCCGAGCTCTGGGTGTAACCATGTTCTTGCCAGAGAAAGATTCTTATAGTATTTCCAAGCGTAAGCTGAATTCTCAGGTGGCTTCACTATTTGGCGGACGTATTGCCGAGGAGATTATCTACGGCGCAGATGCGGTGACCACCGGTGCCAGCAATGATATTGAGCGTGCAACTGAGATTGCGCACAAGATGGTAAAACTTTGGGGTATGTCTGAGGTGATGGGTCCATTGGCTTATGGTGAAGACGAAGGCGAAGTATTCCTGGGTCGTCAAGTGACTAAACACAAGCATATCTCTGAAGATACCTTTAAGTTGGTGGATACTGAGATTCGTAAGATTGTTGATAGTAATTACGACAAAGCCAGCAAAATCCTAAAAGACAATGTGGATATTTTGCACGCTATGGCCAAGGCCTTAGTCGAGCATGAAACTATTGATAAAGGCCAGATTGATGATCTAATGGATCGTCAACCTATGCGTGAAGCTGCGGTGATTGTGGATTCTGAAGTAGCCTCAGCTGAGCTGGGCCGTGGTACGGATGCTTCAAATGATTCTGATGAAAAGCCTTTGGGAGGCGGACCAACTGAGCAGATGGCTTAGTGATGCCAATTCAGGGGGCTAGCATTATGGGCGTGCTTAATGTCACGCCCGATTCTTTTTCAGATGGCGGTCAACACCTAGGGTTTGACGCGGCCATCACTCAGGCTAAAAAAATGATTGACCAGGGTGCTGATATGATTGATATTGGCGGTGAATCAACACGTCCAGGCGCGCAAGCAGTTAGTGTTGAGCAAGAGTTGGCGCGCGTCATCCCCATTCTTAAGGCTTTAAAATCTGAGCTCGATATTCCCATTTCAGTTGACACCTCAAAAGCCGAAGTGATGAGCCAAGCCTTAGCGGTAGGGGCTGATATGATTAACGATGTTTGCGCCCTGCAAAATCCAGGAGCATTAGAAGCAGTAGCCGATTCTCAATCACAGCTTTGTTTAATGCATATGCAGGGCTCGCCACGCAGCATGCAAGCAAACCCTCAATACACAGATGTGGTTGCAGATATTAAACGCTTTTTCGAGACTCGATTGGAGGCTTGTGCCCAGGCGGGTATTGATAGCGCTCGCGTGGTTTTAGACCCAGGCTTTGGCTTTGGTAAGACCTTAGAGCACAACATTGAAATCCTACAACGCTTTGAAGAATTTAAAATCTTTGGCTTGCCACTGCTGGCCGGGCTTTCACGTAAGTCTATGATTGGAGCGATGCTGGGCGATAGAGAGGTTAATGGCAGAGCAACAGGTAGCGTAATTGGGGCTATAATAGCGCTAAATAATGGTGCGGATATTGTGCGTGTGCACGATGTATTGGCGACCAAGGATGCGATAGATATTTGGGGTAAGGTCAATGGCTAATTTTTTTGGAACCGATGGCATACGCGGTAAAGTAGGTGAAGAGCCTATTACCGCAGACTTCTTTTTAAAACTGGGCTGGGCGGTAGGCTCGGTCTTGGCGCAAAAAGGCAAGTCCAGCGTGATTATTGGTAAAGATACGCGGGTCTCGGGTTATATTTTTGAATCTGCCTTAGAGGCAGGTTTTCTTTCAGCCGGTGTTGATGTTGGCATGTTGGGTCCGATGCCAACCCCAGGGGTGGCTTATCTCACTCAGGCCTATAATGCCAATGCTGGCGTGGTTATTAGTGCTTCACATAATCCCTTTCATGATAACGGCGTTAAATTCTTCTCCGCTGACGGTTTAAAACTCAGTGATGCTGATCAAGCCGCGATTGAACAAAAACTGGGCGAACCCATGCAAAGCGTTGATTCTTCCAATTTGGGTAAGGCGCGTCGTCACGAGCAACCTTTAGGACGCTATATTGAATTCTGCAAATCTAGCTTTGATCGTAGTCTTAAGCTTGACGGTTTAAAGATTGTGATTGACTGTGCCAATGGCGCGACTTATCACATGGCGGATAATGTATTTTTTGAGCTGGGTGCTGATATTCATGTGATTCACAACACACCTGATGGTTTTAATATCAATCAAAACTGTGGTGCAACCGATACGGCGTCTTTGCAAAAAACCGTGCTTCAGACCAAAGCCGATCTGGGTATTGCCTTTGATGGCGATGGCGATCGAGTGATGATGGTGGATCATACAGGCGCTTTGGTAGATGGTGATGAGCTGGTGTTTATTATTGCCAAAGCCTGGCATGAGCAACAGCGCCTTGATAATGCCACGGTAGTTGGCACCAAGATGAGTAATCTTGGTATGCGTCACGGTTTACGAGATTTAGGCATTGCATTTATTGAGGCTGATGTGGGCGATCGCTTTGTCATGGAGCAAATGCAATCTCATGGCGCGGTACTCGGCGGTGAAGGCTCAGGACATATTATTTGTCTGAATCAAACCACCTCTGGTGATGGCATTATTGCTGCCTTGCAAGTCTTAGCAGTGGTGGCGCAATCGGGCCTGAGTCTGCAGGCTTTAAAGTCACAAATGCAAAAATACCCGCAGGTGTTGATTAATGTAAAAACCGAGAAGCGTATTGATTTGGATCAACACAGCGCTCTACAACAGGCCAAGGCTGAGGTTGAAGACGCGTTGGGTGATGAGGGTCGAGTCTTGATTCGCGCCTCAGGTACCGAGCCATTGATTCGAGTAATGGTCGAAGGCAAGGATCAAGCCTTAGTACAAGCAAGCGCTGAAAAACTAGCCAAGACTTTAGGTTAATGCTACTGGACACAACCACCGTCGTACTCAGTGCGCTGATTTTTTTGTGGGCGGGTTTTGTACGCACCGGTCTGGGTTTTGGCGGGGCAGCATTGGGTTTACCACTCATGCTACTATTGGGCGGCTCACCGCTGTATTGGCTGCCAATGATTGGTATTCACCTGCTGTTCTTTTCCTCACTAACCCTGTCTAAGTCCATGGCCAAGGTCGATTGGGCCTACCTGCGCCATTCTTTGTTATGGATTATTCCACCAACCCTGCTGGGCGTTGCGGGACTGATCAGTCTGCCAGATAAGGTGGTCATTGTCTTTATTTATTCCATTACCATTTTCTACGCATTGACTTGGGTTCTTAATCAAAAGATTAGCTCGCACAAAGCTTGGGTGGATAAGTTTTTATTGATTGTTGGTGGCTACGTAGCGGGTACCTCGCTCACAGGCGCACCACTGATTGTGGCAGTTTATATGCGCCACGTGGCCAAGGCTTATTTGCGCAATACCCTGTTTGTACTTTGGTTTATTTTGGTGGGTATTAAAATGGCGACCTTTGTTGCTCTGGGCGTGACAATCGAGTGGCAGTTTGCCCTGGCTTTGATTCCTGTTGCGGCGATTGGCCATGTGATTGGTTTGAGATTGCACGAGCGGATTATTGCCAATGATCGACGCTTTAAACAATGGATCGGCTCGGCATTGCTTGTCATTAGTTCGTTCGGACTACTCAAGTTGTTTTTAAGTTAAAATTACGACATGAATGAGTACGTCCTAATTTTGGTCAGCACAATCCTGGTCAATAACTTTGTGTTGGTGAAGTTTTTAGGACTCTGCCCGTTTATGGGGGTTTCTAAGAAAGTTGAAACCGCGATTGGTATGGGTTTTGCCACCACCTTTGTGCTCACCCTAGCCAGTATCTCCAGTTATCTGATTAATACCTATATTCTCATCCCGTTTGAGATGGAATATCTGCGTACCATTGCCTTTATTGTGACCATTGCAGGCGTGGTGGGCTTTACTGAGCTCTTGGTGAATAAAACCTCGCCAGTACTTAAACAATCACTCGGGGTCTTCTTGCCACTGATTACCACCAATTGCGCGGTACTGGGTGTGGCACTATTAAACGTTACTGAGGACAATGGCTTTTTAGCTTCTATTGTGTATGGCTTTGGTGCGGCTGTTGGTTTTTCTTTTGTCTTGGTATTGTTCTCTTCAATGCGTGAGCGTATTGATGCGGCCAATGTACCTGGGCCATTTAAAGGCGCACCCATTGCCTTGATTACCGCAGGACTGATGTCGATGGCCTTTATGGGATTTGCAGGATTGGCATAGTGTTAGAGCAGGTTTTAATTTTCTCACTATTGGCACTGGTCTTGGGTTTGATCCTAGGCTATGGGGCTATTCGTTTTAGGGTGGATGGCAATCCCTTGGTGGAACAAATTGATGCCATTTTGCCGCAGACCCAATGTGGACAATGTAATTATCCAGGGTGTAAGCCCTATGCTGAGGCGATTGCCAGCGGTGAGGCGCAAATTAACCAATGCCCACCCGGCGGGCAAGAAGGTGCAGACGCTTTAGCGGAACTTCTGGGCGTGGAAACTTTAGAGCTTAATGCCGAACACGGCGAGACCAAAGCCGATCATGTGGTTTATGTGGATGAACAAACTTGTATCGGTTGTACGTTGTGTATTCAAGCCTGTCCCGTGGATGCGTTTGTGGGTTCGTCCAAGGTCATGACTACAGTGATTGCTAAGGAGTGCACGGGTTGCGATCTTTGCCTACCAGTCTGCCCAGTGGATTGTATTTATATTCGAGAACTTAAGCCAACTTTGGGCACCTATGTGCCAGACTTGCAGGAGATTGCCCGTGGCTAAGTTTGCATTTAAAGGTGGTATTCATATTCCCAATCCTTATCCGGTTAAAAAACCTGAAATTCGACAAGTGCCACCACCTGAGCAAGCGGTGTTGTTGTTGCAACAACGTGTGGGCGGTGAAGCCAAGCCTTGTGTTAAGGTGGGCGATCGTGTACTTACTGGTCAGGTGATTGCTAAGACCACCAGCCAATACCCAACCCATGTGCACGCGTCAATCTCTGGTACCATCTCTGCGATTGAAAAACGCCCCATTCCGCATCCATCGGGTATTGATGCGATGTGTGTGGTGATTGATTCTGATCATAAAGATGAGTGGGTTGAGATTGAAAAATGTGACAAAGATTTTCTCAACTGCACCCCAGAAGAGGTGATTGGACGTATTCGTGAGGCTGGCATTGTTGGCATGGGTGGTGCTGGTTTTCCAACCCATGCCAAAATTACCAATGTAGAGCATGCCAAAACCTTGATTATTAATGCTACCGAGTGTGAACCAGGCATTATGTGCGATGATTCGTTGATGCAAGCTTATCCACGCGAGGTAATCCGTGGTATTGAGGTACTGATGCATGCTTGTAGTGCGCAGCAAGTAATTGTCGCTATTGAAGATGATAAGCCTGAGGCGTTAAATTCGCTACTGATGTATAACTTTAATGATCGTATTCAGATCAGACAAATTCCCACTAAATACACCTCGGGTGCGGAAAAATTACTGATTAAAGCGCTACTGGGTATTGAGGTTCCTTCGGGCGCTTATGCCTCGGATTACGGAGTGCTATGTCAGAACGTGGGCACGGTTAAGGCGATTTATGATGCCGTGGTTGATAACAAACCACTGATTTCACGTGTTGTTACCGTGACAGGCTCGGCAGTGGCAGAGCCGCGTAATTATGAGGCGCGCTTGGGCACGTCTTTCGCTGAAGTGGTATCGCAATCCAAACCTAATGATGGAAACCATCATTTACGCATGGGCGGTATGATGATGGGCGTGGATATTCCCAACCCACAGTATTCTATTTGTAAGATTACCAATTGTATTTTCGTTAATAACAAATCAGAAAAACCTGAGGTTAAAGAATGCATTCGTTGCGCGGCCTGTACCGAGGTTTGCCCAATGGGCTTGTTGCCACAGCAATTATATTGGTACGCTAAGAGTGAGAACATTGAAAAGGCGATGGACTATAATCTCAATGATTGTATCGAATGTGGTTGTTGTTCTTATGTGTGCTCTAGCAATATTCCATTGGCCGAATACTTTGTATTTGCCAAGGCGCTCGGTAGAAAACTAGAGCGTGAATCAGAACAAGCCAATAATGCCAGAGAACGATTTGAATTTAAAGAATATCGTGTGGAGCGCAACAAGCGTGAACGTGCACAGATGATGGAAGCTAAGAAAAAAGCCTTACAAGAGAAAATGGCCAAAGAAAAGGCGCAAAAATCCAAGATTGAAGCTGCCATGGCTCGTGTTAAACAGGCAAAAGAGGACAAAGACAATGCGGATGCATAGCGACAGTTTGGGCACTACGCAAATCATGCGTCAAGTGATTTATGCGCTAAGCCTCGGTGTGGCGATGTTGGTAGCGTTTCAAGGTTTTGGTGTGCTTTGGCAGATGGTTTTGGCCATCATCACTGCAGTGGCGGTTGAAGCATTGATGTTAAGTATTCGCAAACAACCCATACTACCAAGTATTAGCGATGGATCGGCCATACTCAGTGCGATTTTATTGGCCGTCTCTATTCCTGCAATTGCGCCTTGGTGGGTGATTGTTTTGGGTGTGGCTTTCGCCATTGTCTTTGGTAAGCAGCTCTACGGTGGACTGGGTAATAATCCGTTTAATCCGGCCATGCTAGGCTATGCATTTTTGCTGATTTCTTATCCCCTGCAGATGACCAGCTGGCCGGCAGGTTTTGTGGGATTTACTGATAGCATGGCGTTGATTTTCTCCGCTGCCAGTATGGATGGGTATACCGGCGCAACGCAGCTAGACAGCATTAAAACCGCTCTCTCACTTGGCAATACCTTGGGCGCTATTGATACCGGTATGGGTGATCAAGCCTGGATCGGTTTGGGATTTTTATTAGGCGGCATCTATCTGCTGTTTAGAAGAGTGATCACTTGGCACATCCCACTGAGTTTTTTGCTCGGTATTGCTATTACCTCAGGTGTGTTGTTCTTGCTAGAGAGTGAATTGCACCTGCCGCCTATACAACATCTACTATTGGGTGGCACCATGTTGGGTGCGTTTTTCATTGCTACCGACCCGGTTACCGCGGCCACTACCATTAAAGGTAGAATACTTTATGGCCTATTAATTGGTGTGCTAATTGTGATTATTCGTACCTTTGGCGGTTATCCTGATGCCATTGCTTTTTCGGTATTATTGATGAATATGACCGTGCCATTGATTGATTACTACACACGTCCGCGTGTTTTCGGAAGATAGTCTATGAGTGCTATGGTTAAAGCTGGATTGTTGTTGTTCTCCTTTACACTGATTAGTATTTTTTTGGTGGCCACCACGCAAAACGACACCAAGGGTTTGATCCAACACAACCAAGAACAATTACTACTAAAGCGCTTGGGCGAGTTAACCCATGATTATGATAATGACATAGTTTCTGATCGTTATCAAAAAACAGTGGTGTTGCATGGTGTGCAACAAACCTTAAATATCTATCCGGCTAAAAAAGCCAATAGGACCATTGCTTATTTGGTTGAGCATACTTACCCCAACGGCTATAGTGGTGACATCCGCCTGCTAACTGGGTTTGATACCGAATTTAAACTGTTGGGTGTGCGCGTGATTGCGCATAAAGAAACCCCGGGTTTGGGCGATAGAATTGAGAGAAAAAAATCCGATTGGATTTTGCAATTTAAAGGCTTGTCGCTGACCAATCCGGATAAGTCCGCTTGGCGTGTTAAGCGTGATGATGGTGCATTTGATCAATTTACCGGTGCGACCATTACCCCAAGAGCGATTGTGAGTGCCACCTACCAAGTATTGGAGTATTTTCAGACCCATGCAATTAAGTGAGTTCGATTTTGAATTGCCGTCATCGCTGATTGCGCAAAACCCGCCTAAAAATAGAACAGATTCACGACTTTTAGTTGCACAATCACCTATTATCGATACAAAATTTGCCAATATTGGTGATTTTCTTCGAGAGGGGGATTTGTTGGTTATGAACAACACACGGGTGATTCCCGCGCGTCTATTTGCCCACAAAGCCTCTGGTGGCAAGGTGGAAATTATGATTGAGCGCCTACTAAGTGACACGCAAGTACTGGCGATGATACGCGCCTCTAGAGCGCCGCAGATTGATAGCGAAATCCATCTTGAAAACGGCGATAAGGCCAAAGTTCTGAATAAAGAAGATGGGTTTTATATCTTAGAGTTTACTACCGATTCGCTGTTACAACTCTTAGAGGATGTGGGCCATATCCCGCTGCCACCTTATATTGATCGCGCGGATAATCCCGAGGATCTGAGTCGTTATCAAACGGTATATGCCAAGCACGACGGCGCAGTGGCTGCACCAACTGCAGGTTTGCACTTTGATGATGTGCTGTTGGCCTCACTAAAAGCACGCGGTATTGATCATAGTTTTGTGACCCTGCATGTGGGTGCGGGTACTTTCCAGCCGGTTAAGGTCGACGAGATTGAACAACATAAAATGCATAGTGAGTATTTTGAGATCGATCAGGCGACGGTTGACCAAGTGTTGGCCACCAAGGCGCGTGGTGGACGTGTGATTGCAGTGGGCACGACCGCGGTTAGGTCTTTAGAGTCAGCCGCCAAAAGTGGCCAACTGAGAGCAGCACAAGAAGAGACAGATATTTTTATCTATCCGGGTTATGAATTCCAAGTGGTCGATATGATGATTACCAATTTCCATTTACCCAAGTCATCACTGCTGATGTTGGTGAGCGCTTTTATTGGTCGCGGGGCAATGATGGATATTTACCAACACGCGATTGCTGAGCAATATCGATTTTTCTCTTATGGTGATGCCATGTTATTGGAGCGTGCATGATTTATCAAAACACATTAATTCGAGTTGAAGTGGAGTCCAGCGAAATTCCTTGGGTAAAGATTTTTACTCAAAGAGCGGTGAAAGAGTTTAGCCAATGCACGGCGGATGAAAAACAAGAAATTTTTCGAGCGATTGATGTGGTTGAAAAATCTATGTTAGAGTATTTCAATGCAGATAAGATCAATATTGCTTCATTTGGCAACATGTTGCCGCATGTTCATTGGCATGTAATGGCGAGATTCGAGCAAGATAGTTATTTTCCAGAACCAATGTGGGGCACTAAACAGCGTCAGGCGCAGCTGGATTTGCCGGATGTTGAGGTATTTTTCAAACAATTGGAGTTGCAGCTATGATGACACTCGAAGATCAGGCGCAACTAGATGCGCTTAAATATGAACAAGAGGCGTTGTTGGTATTATTTGGTGGCGCTAATTGTGGCGTGTGTCAAAGTATTAAGCCACAAATCAGCGAGAAATTTTCCCAAGTATTTCCAGATTTGGCCATGATTTATATTGATTGTGAACAACACCAAGAGATTTGTGCGCAACACGGCGTGTTTTCGCTGCCAGTAGTGCAAGTGTTTTTTATGGGGCAAAAGTTTATCGAAGAAGTACGAGGCTTCTCGCTACTACTACTAGAGCAAGAGATTGAAAAAGTCTACGCGAAGATGCGTGACTAAAGACGAGCTTTAATTGCTTGAAGTGCTGGCACTGCTAAATCAAAGTCCTTTGCCAGCTCTAGTGCTCTATCCAGTCTTGCAGGTGCAGAGCGTCCCATACAACCATGTTCTAGATCGCCTTCAAAGGCCTTAACCATACTTTGTTCTAATAGTCTCTGATCAAAGGTTTGTCCAGTGAGTGCGCTTTGTAGCTTGAGCACATCAGCAGATACTTCACGCATGAGTGTTAAGTGGTTTTGGCGCAGGTCATCCACATTGGCACCTGGCTCAATGGCCAGACCGGCAATATTGGTGGTGAGAATATAAAGATTTTTTACCACCAGCTCAAACAGCAGTACTTCTTCGTCTGCCACCACGTGTGCTGGAATATCAATGAGCGCCAAAGAATCTACCAAGATTTGCGCTTTTGGACCATGGGCTGGAGAAGAGATTAGCACCTTAGAATCCATGCCTTTTTTCTTCTCAAACCAAACCGAAATAACCGTTGGATTGCTAAAGTTATGCACTTCCCAGTCGCGTGGCAAGAGTTCATTTTGCATCATCGCCACACGATCTTTCCACTGCGCTGGAATCGATTGTAGTGCAGCTTGCAAATCCGCCTCGGCAGTACAAACCAGAACCATCTCTGGATCAATCTGATTGGACAGCTCTACGACATCGGTTGCTCGAGTAATGGGATAGACTGGGTAGTTATTGCGCAAAAAAGCGCGTGAAAACACACTGCCTAACTCGCCAATACCTAAAACAACGATGGGCTTGTTCATTTGAGTACCTCAAGTAGGGTTGAGCCCATGGTAGCTGGGGTTGGGGCAACGGCTACACCAGCTTTCTCCAAGGCTTTGATTTTATCTTCGGCCTTACCTGAGCCACCACTAATGACCGCGCCTGCATGGCCCATGCGCTTGCCTTTAGGGGCGGTGAGTCCAGCAATATAAGACACCACCGGTTTAGAGACTTGAGATTGAATGAATTCTGCCGCTTCTTCTTCGGCACTACCGCCAATCTCGCCCACCATAATAATAGACTGGGTTTGTTCATCAGCTTCAAACAGCGCCAAACAATCGATAAAGTTCATGCCCTGGATAGGGTCACCACCAATACCAATACAAGTACTTTGCCCCAATCCGGCCTGGGTAGTTTGATGAACCGCCTCATAGGTGAGGGTGCCTGAGCGTGAAACCACACCGACACTACCACTTTGGTGAATATTGCCCGGCATAATGCCCAATTTGCATTCGTCCGGCGTAATCACACCGGGACAGTTAGGGCCAATCAGGGTTGAGTTTGAATCTTTTAAGATGGCCTTAATCTTAAGCATGTCTTGCACTGGAATGCCTTCAGTGATGCAAGCAATAACCGGCATTTCTGCTTCAATTGCTTCGACGATAGAGCCATAAGCAAAACGCGGTGGCACGTAGATCATGGTGGCATCTGCACCAACCTCACTCATCGCCTCTTTAACCGAGTTAAATACCGGTCGATCCAAGTGTGTTTGCCCACCTTTGCCTGGGGTCACTCCACCGACAAATTGCGTACCATAAGCAATAGATTGCTCCGAATGAAAGGTGCCTTGCTTACCGGTGAAACCCTGAGTAATCACCTTGGTGTTATTGTTAATTAATACGCTCATGACAGCTCCACAATTTTAAGTGCTGCCTGAGTGAGGTCAGCCTCGGTATGAATATCAAAATCAGACTCATCCAGAAGTTTGAGTCCTGCCGCCGCATTGGTGCCTTCAAGACGCACCACAATGGGTAGATTGAGTCCCACTTTTTCAATGGCTTGTAAGATGCCCTGGGCAATTAAATCGCAACGCACAATACCACCGAAGATATTGACCAAAATGCCTTTGACATTGGCTTCGGTCTGAATCAGTTCGAACGCCTTGGCAACGCGCTCAGCCGTGGTGCCGCCACCCACATCTAAGAAGTTCGCTGGCGAACCGCCATGATGCTCAATCAAATCCATGGTTGCCATCGCCAATCCAGCGCCGTTAACCATACAGCCAATGGTGCCATCTAGTGAAATATAGTTCAATTGGTATTCGTGCGCCACGCGCTCTTTTTCGTCTTCTTGCGAGGTATCACGCAGCGTGACAATGTCCTCTTGGCGGTATAGGGCATTATCATCAAAGTCAATCTTGCCATCAAGAGCAATCAATTGCTCATCGGTGGTGGTAATCAATGGATTGATTTCAATCAGGCTCACGTCTTTACTGGTGAAGATTTCATACAACCCGAGTAGCGTGGTGCTAAATTGTTCGGCCAATGTGCCACTTAGCTGTAATTGCGCAGCAATACTGGCGCAGTCCTCAGCCTGTAGGCTGCCGAGCGGGTCAACACCAAATTTAATAATTTTATCTGGGGTTTCAGCTGCAACTTTTTCAATGTCCATACCGCCTTCGGTTGAGGCCAAAATGGTAATTTTCTGGCTTTGGCGATCAACCAATAGACCCAAATACAATTCACGCTCAATATTTTGACCACCTTCAATCAGTACTTGGTTAATCGGCAGACCTTTGGCGTCGGTTTGTGGCGTCACCAGGTTGGCGCCTAATAATTGGTCACAAGCCTGTTCAACTTCCTCAACCGAGCGACACAGAATCACACCACCGCCTTTACCGCGACCGCCAGCATGTACTTGGGCTTTCACCACCCATAGCTCACCTCCTAAATCAGTGCAGGCTTTGGCCGCTTGGCTGCGAGAGTCAACTAAGACTGCGCGTGGTGTTTGAATGTTGTATTGCCTAAAAATTTCTTTGGCCTGGTATTCGTGTATGTGCATGAAAAGTTATCAAAATATGAGTAAAATACAATTTCGTAAATTTTACACATAGAGGCTTAACAAAGATGGCAAATTACGCAACCAATCAGTTTAAAAATGGCTTAAAACTTATGCTGGACGGCAATCCCTGTTCGATTGTGAACAACGAGATTGTTAAGCCCGGAAAAGGCCAGGCTTTTAATCGTGTGAAGTTTAAAGATTTAATCACTGGTAAGACGCTGATTAAAACCTTTAAATCGGGTGAATCACTAGAAGGTGCTGATGTAATGGAATTGGATATGCAATATCTGTATAACGATGGCGAAAGCTGGAATTTTATGGATCCTAATTCTTTTGATCAATACGCCATTGAAGAAGCGGGTGTGGGCGATGCCAAAGGTTATTTGGTGGAACAGGACATGTGTGTGGTTACCCTATGGAATGACAATCCTATTTCGGTTACGCCACCCAATCACGTGGTGCTAGAAGTGGTAGATACTGATCCAGGTCTGAAAGGTGATACCGCAGGCACAGGTGGAAAACCAGCAACCATGAATACCGGTGTGGTGGTGCAAGTGCCACTATTTATCAGCATTGGTGAAAAGGTTAAAGTTGATACGCGCACCAACGAATATGCGGGAAGATCTTAGGCGCTATAGTCAATTCCTTAAAAAAATTCGTCAGTTTTTTGATCAGCAAGGGCTGATCGAAGTTCAAACACCCTGCCTATTGGCAGCACCCAGTACCGATGTTTATATTGACTCATTAGCGGTCAGGCTTAATCGTGATATTGACCAGGAGCAGGTGCGCTACTTACATACTTCGCCTGAGCTGGAGATGAAAAAACTCTTATCTAGAGGTAGTGGCGATATTTATCAAATCACCCAGGTATTTCGTGACAATGAACAAGGCCAGCACAATAGTAATGAGTTTGCGATGTTGGAGTATTATCGTCTGGGTTTTGATATTCATGCACTGATGGATGATATTTCTCAGCTGCTATTGGCCTTGGGCATTAGGCGCGAAGTTACGCGCCTGTCCTATGCGCAAGCCTTTGAGCAATTGGCGAATATTGATATTCTTAATCTTGGATTTGATGAGTTGAAACACTTGGCACGCCAGCAGGGTCTTAATGATGATTTTTATTGGATTGAAGACCTACAAACACTGTTGTTTGTACAACTGATTGAGCCTAAATTAGACGATTTAGGTGTGTGCTTTATTTATGACTATCCAGCGCAGCAATCAGCTTTAGCACGTGTTGAGGGCAAGCTGGCACATCGATTTGAACTCTATATTGATGGCCTGGAGGTTGCCAATGGTTATGATGAGCTGCAAACCCAAGTGCAATATCGAGACTGCTTTAAGAGAGAGCTGAGTAAACGCGCACAATTAGGTAAGTCGGTCAGCGCCCTAGACCAAGGATTTTTGCAACAGCTAGAGACCCCATTACCCGCCTGTTCGGGTGTGGCCATCGGCCTGAAGCGGTTATTGGCAAATAGCGCTTAAAAAGATTAAAATAATGCCCATGAATAAGTTGTTAATTGGATTGTTGTTTTTCGCCTTAAATGCGCAAGCTTTGCAGATGTTGCGTCCGGCGGATAACCACCAAGTGGTTAAACAACAAGATAACAGCCAAAGTGAGGCGGTACTTACGGCTAAGCAGGTCTTGGTTAAGCTTAAGAAAATGGCCCAACATGGTGATGCACGCGCCCAACTGAGTCTGGCTAACATGTATCAAAACGGCATCAATACCAAGGTTGATGAAAAACTGGCTTTTTATTGGTATCAGCAAGTGGCGGACCAGGGTTATGCCTCAGGGCAGTTCAGTCTGGCCAATGCTTATTA
>CAZLDG010000026.1:14405-19256 GCA_964558405.1 uncultured Candidatus Thioglobus sp.
AAGTGGCGGACCAGGGTTATGCCTCAGGGCAGTTCAGTCTGGCCAATGCTTATTATCAAGGCATGGGCGTGGAGAAAGACTTAGCAACAGCGGCGACTTGGTTTGAGAAGGCTGCCGAGCAGGATTTGGCTCAAGCGCAATATAGTTTAGCGGTAATGTATCGTCGTGGCGAAGGGGTAGAAGCTGATGACGCTCAAGCACTGAAGTGGTATAAGCGCGCAGCGAGTTTGGATTATTGGCCAGCACAACTTAATTTGGCCAAATTGCACGAGATGGGCGTGGGCACCCAGATTGATTTAGATAAGGCGCAACAATACTACGAGCAGGCCGCCACTCAGGGCGATGCGCAAGCGCAATTCTATTTAGCAGATTTCTACGATCGAGCATTGAACTCATCACAAGCGCTAGAGCTGTATCAAAGCGCAGCTACCCAAGGTTTTGTGGTTGCACAATCACGTTTGGCGCAGTTGTATCAATCAGGCCGTCTACTCAGTCAAGATGATGCTAAGGCACTGAAATGGGCATTATCAGCTGCTGAGAAAAATGATGCGCAAGCACAATTTATTGCTGCTGATTTATTGCAAAACAGCACCGAGGTTGAACAAGATCTACCCACGGCGCTAAAGTATTATCAACAAGCGGCTGATCAGGGTCATGCACAGGCTCAGTATCAATTAGCCCAACTCTATCTAAGCAACAATAGTCTGATTACCGATCAAGATTTGGCGATAGAATTATTGCAAAAATCTGCCGAGGAAGGTCTGACCAAGGCTCAGCACACTCTGGGGTTGATCTATTTGGAAAAACAAGAATTTGTTACTGCACACAAATACTTATTGATGGCAAAAGATAGTAATAACGCCAATGTTGATTACCTATTGGCGCTTAATTATCAACTGGGCCAAGGTACAGACAAAGACCTCGCACAAGCACGCCAACACTTTGGTCGAGCTGGCGCTGATGGACATACTAAGGCCAAGTATCAATTGGCGCTGATGCAACTCGATGGTGTTGGCGGTGAAATTGAGACCGAACAAGCCATCGACGCGCTATTGGATTTATCCATACAAAGTTATACGCCGGCACAATATCAACTGTATTTGGTTTATAGCCAGGGTTTTGGCGTAGGGGTGGACGAACAGTTGGCACGTGTGTATCTGTTTAAAGCCGCACAAGGTGGTGATGCGCAGTCACAATATTTACTGGGTAAGTATTATTTAGATGAGCAACTCTTTGACAGCGCTAAAAAATGGATTGATCTTTCTGCTGTGCAACAATACGAGCCAGCATTAACACTGGCACCTAGTATTGAGCAGCAAAAACAGCAATATTTGGGCACCTTAACCACCAAGCCAGCTACCGAACAACCAGCGATAGAAGCGTCAGAAACAGCACCGGAATCTCAGGCGATTGCTATGGATGAGCAAATTGTTCAAGCGCTAAATCAGGCTAATTTGGTGGTCACTGAAGCAGTGCCATCAGTACTTGAGCAATTCAAACCTACCGTGCCAGATATGGACACCATCGCCAAATCGTTAGAGGCGAATGCCATGCCTACGCAAAACATTGAGCGTTTGCTTGAGAGCGCCAAGGCCGGCAACCCCATTGCCCAACACAACCTGAGTACACTCTATAGTATTGGCTCTTTGGTGCCCAAGGACAATCGACGTGCCTTTTTACTGATGCGCGAGTCTGCCCAACAAGGACTGGCCAAAAGCCAAAATGCCTTGGCCATGATGTATGTTAATGGTATTGGTGTAGAGGCAGACTATCAGCAAGCCTATTATTGGGCCAGTGCCTCGGCACGCAGTGGCAATACCGAAGGGCAAAAGATTCTCTCACGCTTGGTAGAGTCCCGATAAATGGCCTATTTTTGGCAACAATTATCCCTAGAGCAACTCTCAGAACAACAATGGGAGAGTTTGTGTGATCATTGTGGACGCTGTTGTCTGCACAAGATTGAGGATGAGGATAGCGGCGAGGTGTTCTTCACCGATGTGGCTTGTCAGTATATGGATGAAGAGACTTGCAGTTGCCCGCACTATGGGCAGCGTCAGCAATGGGTGCCCGAGTGTCTATCAATTCAGCCAGACTGGGGTGAGAAGTTTAAGTGGCTACCCAATACCTGCGCTTATCGTCTATTATATGAGGGTAAGGATTTATTTGCCTGGCACCCACTGATTAGCGGCGATGCACAATCGGTGCATTTGGCAGGTATTTCTATTCGTGGGCGCAATTTTAGAGACAATGAGGTTGACGAGAGCGAGATTGAGCAGCACGTAATTGATTGGGTAGAATCATGAGAAAAACACTAATTGGCGTATTGAGTTTTGTATGGGTGACATTGGCAGTGGCGCAGTGGCCACACGACAACATTTCCCAGGCGGTCTTTGCTAAGACAGTTGAGGATCGAGTGCCCAGCGAGATAATCAGCGAGGCTGACAATTCTTTAGGTAAAATCTACTTCTTTACCAACATTCGCAATCTAACTGGTGAGAGAATTACCCACCGTTGGATTTATAAGGATAAGGTCAAGGCTGAAGTGAGTTTTGACATTAAGGGTAAGCGTTGGCGTGTTTGGTCCTCTAAAAACCTATGGCACACCTGGATTGGCACTTGGCAAGTTGAGGTTCTCAACCATCAAGGCGAAGTGTTATTGACAAAAACATTTAACTATAAAGACAACAATGAATAAAGTAGTATTAGCCTATTCAGGCGGATTAGATACCAGTATTATTGCCAAGTGGTTGGCCGATACCTATGATTGTGAAGTGGTTACGTTTACTGCGGATATCGGTCAGGGTGAAGAGGTGGAACCAGCACGCGCTAAAGCCCAGGCTATGGGTATTAAGGAAATCTATATTGAAGATTTGCGTGAAGAATTTGCACGTGATTTTGTTTTTCCAATGTTCCGCGCTAATGCGATTTATGAGGGCGAATACCTATTGGGCACCTCGATTGCTCGTCCGTTGATTTCTAAGCGTTTAGTAGAAATTGCCAACGAGGTGGGTGCTGATGCGATTTCACACGGTGCGACTGGCAAGGGTAACGATCAAGTACGTTTTGAACTAAATGCTTATGCCATGGATGCGCATATTCAAGTGATTGCGCCGTGGCGTGAGTGGGATTTGTCTTCACGTGAATCACTAATGAACTACGCTGAAGAACATGGTATTGAAGTAGATTATAAAAAACAAAGCAAAAAGTCGCCTTATTCAATGGATGCCAATCTCTTGCACATCTCTTATGAGGGTGATATCTTAGAAGATCCATGGGCCGAGCCTGAGGATGATATGTGGCGTTGGACCGTGTCACCAGAAGCTGCGCCTGACACTCCAGAATACGTAGAGCTTAGCTACGAAAAAGGTGATATCGTGGCCATTAATGGCCAGGCGATGACCCCAGCGCAGGTGATGGAAGATCTAAATGAGCGTGCTGGTAAGCACGGCATTGGCCGTGATGATATTGTAGAGAACCGTTTTGTTGGTATGAAATCACGTGGCTGTTATGAAACCCCAGCCGGCACAGTGATGCTCAAAGCGCACCGCGCGATGGAATCACTGACCTTGGATCGTGAAGCAGCACATCTTAAAGATGAGCTGATGCCTAAGTATGCTGAGTTAATCTACAACGGCTTTTGGTTTGCGCCAGAGCGTGAGATGCTGCAAGCGGCGATTGACCAAACGCAAGACGTGGTCAATGGCACGGTACGTGTTAAGCTTTACAAGGGTAACGTGATTGTAGTGGGGCGTCAGTCTGACAACTCACTATTTAGTGAAAAGATTGCGACGTTCGAGGATGACGAAGGCGCTTATGATCAAAAAGATGCAGCCGGCTTTATTAAGCTAAATGCACTGCGTTTGCGTCTTAAAGCACTGAAGTAATGCCCAAACCCAGTCTAAGACTGGGTTTGTTTTTGACTAATATTTCTATATTTCTAGAAATATAGTTGTTTTTAATCATGCTTTGCTGTATGATGACTGGCATGAATGAGAAAAACTTAGTCAAAATCTTAGCAGAATTGGGTCATGAAACTCGATTGTCTATCTTTAGACTGGTGATTAAATATGGCGATAGTGGTATTAGTGTGGGCGAGGTTGGTCGTCAACTACAGATTGCCCCTTCGACACTTAATTTTCATCTGTCTCGATTGGTAGAGGCACAAATCATCAAGCAAAACAAACAGGGTCGCAGCATTTATTGTGTGGCGGCAGTTGATGTGTTAAATAGTGCCATGGATTTGCTTACGGCTGAGTGTTGTTCAGAGGCGGCTTGTGGCTGTAATTAAATAATAGGAGAAAAATATGAAAAGAATGCACATCCATATCTCGGTAGAAGATCTAGACAAAAACATCGAATTTTATTCGGCCATGTTTGGTACGCAGCCAACGGTTGAGCAGGCTGATTATGCCAAGTGGCGCTTAGATGAGCCCAGTATCAATTTCGCTGTCTCAGCCAAAGGTCGTACTGTGGGTTTGAACCATTTGGGGTTTGAGCTAGAGTCTGACGAGGCCTTGGAAGAGATGTCACGTCGTATTGATGAACATAACCTAGACAAACAAGAGGACAAAGGTGCAAATTGTTGCTACGCCGAATCAGATAAGTACTGGAGTATGGATCCGCAAGGTATTCCTTGGGAGAATTTCCATACGCTGAGTGATATTCCTGTGTATGGGGAAAGTAATCAAAAATCACAGACCATTGCTGCGCAATGCTGCGCTGGTGGTAGCATCAATAGTCAATGTTGCTAAAACGTGATGGATAAAAAAGCCCGGACTAACCGGGCTTTTTTGATGATGGAGGCTGGGACCGGAGTCGAACCGGTCTATAAGGCTTTGCAGGCCCCTGCAT
>CAZLDG010000027.1:0-16782 GCA_964558405.1 uncultured Candidatus Thioglobus sp.
AATCGGCTCACCACGAGGGACACCCATACAAAACATCAATTCACTGTCTTGTTGAGCAGCAATACGTAGAGCATCCTGCTCAGAGTCTTCGATCAGGTAGGCTTGGTGCGATTCAAGCACCTCGGTCTCAATCCGCACTGCGCCTTTCACCACATAAATAATAGCGCTAGTACCACGTTGTAGTGATAACAAATAGGACGACTGCGACGTCAGTATTAAGTGTTGATAAGTGATTTTAGTATGTAGTTTAATCGGAGAGCCGCCACCGACAATATGCACACAACGCCCGCCATCAAAGTCTTCAATCGGTAATTGCTCTGCTCGGATTTGCTGATAACTTGGATCAATATTTTTATCACTTTTTGCCAAATTAATCCACAATTGAATGCCAGAACTACAAACCTTCTCTGCAGGCATCTCCGAGTGTACCAAGCCACTGCCTGCACAAAACACTTGCGCACCACCTGTGCTCACAAAGGTATTGTTACCCAGATTATCTGCATGATTCATGCCGCCACTAAACAAATAAGTAATGGCTTCAAAACCTCGATGCGGATGATCGGGAAAACCATGACCTGACTCCAAGTTGAAATGATCCCAAAGCACAAATGGATCCAGGTTCATACGCTGAGCAATAGGAAACAGGCGATTAACGATAACACCATCACCCTCGAAAGTTTCTTGCGCCTGTACTTTGCTCTGCATATGCTACAATTCCTAATAAGTCTAAACTCATCATACAACAATTATTATGATTATTGGCGTACCTAAAGAGATTAAAGTGCATGAATATCGTGTGGGTTTGACCCCAGATAATGCACGCACACTCAGTGCAAATGGTCACCAGGTTTTGGTTGAAACCCAGGCTGGTGCTGGGATTGGTTTTAGTGATCAATCTTATCAAGATGCAGGCGCTAGTATTGTGGCCAATGCTAAGGATATCTTTGAACAATCTGAGCTAATTATCAAGGTCAAGGAGCCACAGCCAGGCGAATGTCAACTGCTAAGCGAGGGACAAGTACTGTTTACTTATCTGCATTTGGCAGCCGACGCCACGCAAACCGAACTGCTCTTAGCATCAGGGGCTACTTGTATTGCCTATGAGACCATTACTGATGAGGCCGGGCGCCTACCCCTGCTTAAACCTATGAGCGAGATTGCTGGACGCATGTCAATCCAAGCTGGCGCCCACCACTTAGAAAAAACCCAAGGTGGTTCTGGCGTGCTGCTAAGCGGTGCCAGTGGTGTTGAACCAGCCAAAGTGCTGGTGATTGGTGGTGGCGTGGTTGGCACCAATGCC
This sequence comes from uncultured Candidatus Thioglobus sp., assembly GCA_964558405.1. Classification (GTDB taxonomy): domain Bacteria; phylum Pseudomonadota; class Gammaproteobacteria; order PS1; family Pseudothioglobaceae; genus Thioglobus_B. Next base: position 1,301 of record CAZLDG010000027.1, read on the forward strand.
GCTGAGGTAGCCTTAGGTATGGGGGCGCAAGTGCATATTATTGATCGCACACCTGATGCCCCGCACTTGTTGGCATTTGCCAAAGGCTTTGATCAGCGCTTATCAATTGGCCCTTCTAGTTCGCAAGACATTGAGCAACATTTGCCCACGACCGATTTGGCCATTGGTGCTGCGCTGGTGACTGGCGCCAAAGCGCCAAAGTTAATTACACGAGAGATGCTCTCGCTGATTAAGCCCGGTTCAGTCTTAGCCGATGTAGCCATTGACCAGGGCGGTTGTTTTGAAACCTCTAAGGTGACCACACATGATCAGCCGACTTATGTACTCGATGGGGTGATTCACTACTGCGTAGGCAATATGCCGGGTGCGGTGGCGAAAACTGCCACCTTAGCACTGACCAATACCACACTACCCTATGTTTTAACCCTGGCCAACAAAGGCTGGAGACGCGCTGTCCAGGATGATGAACATCTTAAAAATGGGGTGAATATTCACCAAGGCCAACTAACCCACCAAGCAGTTGCCCAATCTCTGAGCTATCAATACCAGCCGCTATCTGATTAAACGCCGTATTGTGCGCGATAGGCTTCGATACGTTCAATCAAGGCTTGATCATCGCCTTGTTTTAGATAATCTATCAGGTGTGAGAGATTAATAATACTGAGCACGGTAATGCCGAAGTTTTTCTCCACCTCTTGAATGGCTGATAGCTCACCCTTGCCTTTTTCTTGACGATCCACCGCCACGATTACACCCTTGGCTTTGGCACCATTTGCATCAATAATTTCCATGGCCTCACCAATGGCAGTACCCGCGGTAATCACATCATCAATAATCAGCACTTCACCCTCTAGCGCATGACCCACAATATTGCCACCTTCGCCATGGGTTTTGGCCTCTTTACGGTTAAAGCTGTACGGTACATTTTTACCAAAAGCATCATTAAGCGCCATCGCCGTTGCTGTAGCCAGTGGAATACCCTTATAAGCTGGACCAAACAACACATCAAAATCCACGCCGCTTTCGCTAATGGCCTGGGCATAGAACTTACCCAATTTAGATAAGTGCTCGCCGGTATTAAAAGCGCCGGCATTGAAAAAATAAGGGCTCACTCGGCCTGATTTTAGGGTGAATTCACCAAATTTTAACGCACCGATTTCCAGCATAAAATCTACAAAGTCTTTTTGATATTGCTCCATGGCTTTTCCTATAAAATTATTTTTGATGATGAGAATTATAACGGCTAATGTAAACGGAATTCGGGCAGCTGAGCGAAAAGGTTTTTTTACCTGGCTTGAGCAGCAAAATGCCGATGTGGTTTGCTTACAAGAAATCAAAGCACAAGAAGACCAATTAGATGAAAAGTTCTACCCCAAGGATACGTACACTTACTACCAAAGCGCTCAGCGCAAAGGCTATAGTGGCACTGGCTTGTATTGCAAAGCTCAGCCCGATCAGGTCATTACCAGCCCTTGGGAAGATTTTGATTTTGAGGGGCGTTTTATTCAAGCCGATTTTGGCGATCTCAGTGTGATTTCTATCTACATTCCCTCAGGCTCGGCCAAAGAAGAACGTCAGGCTTATAAGATGGCCTTTATGCGTGAGCGTTTTATGCCTTATCTACAACAACTACAGAACGATGGTCGACGCTATATTATCTGTGGCGATATCAATATTGTGCACAAGCGTATTGACATTAAAAACTTCAATGGCAATAAAAACCGCTCGGGCTGTTTGCCTGAAGAACGCGCCTGGATGGATGAGTTATTTGAAGAACGTGGTTTTATTGATGCATTTCGAGAGGTCAACCAAGATGCAGAACAATACACCTGGTGGTCTAATCGCGGCCAAGCTTGGGCAAATAATACCGGCTGGCGTATTGATTATCAAATTCTCAGTCAAAATTTAGCTGGATCAGTACAACGTGCTGAAATCTACAAAGACCAGCGCTTTTCCGATCACGCACCTCTGATTATTGACTATTCGCTCTAATGGAAAAACACATTCGAAAAATTCAAAGCTTTGTTAAACGCTCGGGCCGCCTAACCGAAGGACAGCGGTTTGGTCTAAACGAACTCTGGCCCAAATTCGGTCTAAATGTCAGCGCCCAGCCGATTGAATTTGATCAGATTTTTGACCAGAGCCAAGCAGTGGTTTTAGAGATTGGCTTTGGCAATGGCGACTCACTACTGGAGATGGCCATCAACGAGCCCAAGCATAATTTTTTAGGCATTGAGGTCTATGAGGCCGGCGTGGGTCGACTCATTAACGAAGCCAACAAACACAATCTGAGCAATCTGAAGATTATGAAAGAAGATGCAGTTGAGATTCTAAAAAACAACATTGCCGATAACTCACTCTCAGGTTTTCAATTGTACTTTCCCGATCCTTGGCATAAGAAAAAACACCATAAACGCCGCATTGTTAGCCCTGAGTTTATGAGTTTAATGGCCAGCAAGCTTAAACATGGTGCTTTTGTACACATGGCCACTGACTGGGAGGACTATGCCATACAGATGATGGAAGTCTTAGAAGCGCACCCAAACTTTAAAAACACCCAAGGTGCCCATATCTATTCATCAAGACCTATGCGCAGACCCATCACCAAATTTGAGAAACGCGGTGAGAGACTCGGTCATGGCGTATGGGATTTAACTTTTAACTGCGAGAAGTAATATGCTATTTCCTTTATTTGTCATTATGACCTTACTTGAGATTTACGTCTTAGTCTCAGTGGGTGAGGCCATTGGTGGTTTTTCCACGGTTTTATTGGTGGTGATTACTGCACTAATTGGCTCAATCCTACTCAAACAACAAGGATTTTCTACCCTATCCAGAGCGCAGCAATCCATGGCACAAGGACAAACGCCAGCATTTGAGATGTTAGAAGGCGTGGTGATTGTAATCTCTGGCGTACTACTGCTAACCCCAGGTTTTATCACCGATATTTTAGGACTGCTGGGCTTGATGCCTTTTTCAAGGGCTTATTTTATTGAGCGCATCCTTAAACAAAATGCGCAGCGGGTTTTTGCTCGTGGCAACACAGTGTTCATTCAGCGCTCTAGTCATCAAGAACACAAAACCAACGATACCAGTAAGCGCAAAGACAAGACTATTGAAGGCGAATTTTGGGAAGACTAGAGCACTTAGAGGATTGGCTAGACTACCAACAGTCCTTACACAATCGTGAGATTGATTTAGGCTTAGAGCGCATCACCCAGGTTTTCAATGCGCTGTTTCCTCAGGGTGTACCGTTTCAGGTTATCAGTGTCGCTGGTACCAACGGCAAGGGCTCAACCTGTGCTTTTATCGAGTCTATTTTGCAATTAAGTCCGCATAAAGTAGGCAAGTTTAGCTCGCCACATATTACCCACTATAACGAGCGCTTTAATATTGATGGCATTCAAGCCAGTGACGAGCAAATTATCAATGCATTTACCGATATCGAAACTGCTCGAGGTGAGGTATCACTGACTTATTTTGAATTCTCCACCTTGGCAGCTCTGTTGATTTTTGCTAAGGCTAAGGTTGATGTCGCTGTCCTAGAGGTGGGCCTAGGTGGGCGTCTAGATTCGGTCAATGTAGTTGATGCCGATATCAGTGTGATTAGCAATATCGCCATTGATCATACCGAGTACTTAGGTGAGACTCGCGAGCAAATCGCTCGAGAAAAAGCCGGCATTATGCGTGCTGGCAAGCCTTGTGTTTGCGCCGACCCACAACCACCAAGTGCGTTAAGTGAGTACGCAAATACCATCGGTGCCGAGTTGATATTCATCAACCAAGCTTATGCGGGCAAACTCAATTTATCCGGTGAACATCAGCGCTATAACGCTGCCTTGGCACAAGCAGCCATCGCTCAGCTGCAACTAGACATCGAACCCTTAATACTAACAAAAGGCATTGAACAGACGCAATTGCCTGGACGCTTCGAGAAGCACCAAATTCAACAAAAGCAGTTTGTCCTTGATGTGGCACATAACGAAGCAGCGGTTGAGGTCTTGGCGCAAACACTTGCACAAGAACGCGTACCCACATTGGCAATCTTCTCTGTGCTCAAAGACAAGCAAATATCAGCCATGATTGGGCAGATGCGTCCACAAATTAATCAGTGGTTGCTGGTACCACTTGAAGAAGAGCGTGCCATAGAGATAGGCGAGCTTTCGCAATTGTTTGCACTTGAGGATAAAATTACGGTTTGTCAGCAAATGCAAGAGGCGCTGAATCAGGCGCTTAACAGTAGTTATTCTCGCGTCGTAATCTTTGGCTCTTTCTATACGGTTGCCCTGGCTAAAAAATCATTAGATCAACTTAATTAAAGCAAAAATCTTGTAAAATCTAGATACAAATCATATTCCGTGGAGAGAACCTTTGGATGAGTTTTTTGCCAATATCTGGAATGCTATTATGTCATTAGCATGGTCAGACTGGCTCACAATCGCTATTTTAATTGCGTTTTTAGTCTTGGGCTATAAGCGTGGCATGGCCAAAGAATTAATCAATTCTGCCTTTTTATTATTGGCAATTATCGTGGCCTATCTGTTCTATCAGCCGCTGGCCACCAGTGGTATTATCACCTGGTTATTATTGTCGCACCAATCCCATATGGCCATTGCTTTTGGTGTTTTGTTTATTGGTCTATTGATACTTAAAAACCTATTATATCGATTCACTGCCACCTCTAGTGCTATTGGCAACCCATGCGCGCTCAACAGATTGTTTGCCTGGTTAATTCTACTGGGTGTTGGTGCACTCATCAGTTGGTATTATCTGGATTTAGTTGCCAATCTGGGTATTATGGAGATTGTAATCACCAACGAATCAGCGCGTATCGCTGGCGCATTTGTCATTATCTTCGCCCTACTCATTGGCGCTTGCATCTCGTTGTCTAATATCTTTAACATCTCTATTGATACCAGCAAGTCTTGCTTATTATCAAGCTTTTATCAAGCCATACTCAATCAGCTAAAAGCACTGGATGGTGCACTGAATGCGCGCAATGTTAGTAGTACAAAAAACGCCCTATTGGGCTCAGCGATCGGCTTAATCAAGGGCTCTATCGCTCTGCTGATCATGGTGCTGGTTTTGCAAAATATTAGCTGGATAGCCGAACAAGACTACTGGAATAACACCCAAGGGGCACTTAAAGCCTTTCAAGATGTGGCTAGCGATATCAAGCCCGCCCTTTCTCAACATTTAGAATTTATCAGACCCGAATAAGGAAAAACATTATGTGTGGCATTGTTGGCATTCTTTCAACCACTAGAAAAGACACCGCAGTTTATATTTACGACGCTCTAACGATTTTGCAACACCGCGGCCAAGATGCGGCCGGCATTGTGACCTCGCACAAAGGACGTTTTTATATGCGCAAATCCAATGGCTTGGTGCGCAACGCTTTTAGAACTCGACACATGACTTCACTCAAAGGTGATATGGGTATTGGCCATGTGCGCTACCCAACGGCTGGCACTTCCTCAGGTGCTGAAGCACAACCCTTTTATGTGAACTCACCTTATGGTATTGCCTTTGCGCATAACGGCAATCTTACCAATACCGACGAGTTAGCCAAAGAACTCTACGAAGAGGATCTACGCCATATCAATACCAATTCTGATTCTGAGATTTTGCTTAACGTCTTTGCCTCTGAATTGGCCAAATTACAAAAACAACGTATTAATGAGCAGGACATCTTCTCTTCAGTGTCCAAAGTACACCAGCGCGTACGTGGTGCCTACGCCTCAATTGGTATGATTCCAGGCTATGGTATTTTCGGCTTTAGAGATCCAAATGGTATTCGTCCGCTGATTTTAGGACATCGAACCACCAATGGCGGCACCAAGCACATGTTGGCTTCTGAGAGTGTGGCACTCACTGCTTTGGGTTATGAGATTACGCGCGACGTTGCCCCGGGGGAGGCAGTGGTGATTGATCGTGATGGTAATATCTTCACCCAGCAGTGTGCACAGCAAACACAGTACTCACCTTGTATTTTTGAATTTGTCTACTTTGCACGACCAGATTCGGTAATTGATGACATCTCGGTATACAAGTCGCGCCTAAGAATGGGTGAAAAACTCGCAGCCAATATTCAAAACAGCTGGGGTGATGAGAAAATTGACGTGGTGATTCCAATTCCAGATACCTCACGCGTCTCGGCACTACAATTGGCACAGAGTCTGGGGGTTAAATATTCAGAGGGCCTGATTAAAAACCGCTACATTGCCAGAACCTTTATTATGCCGGGGCAAAAACAACGCAAAAAATCCGTGCGCCAAAAACTCTCAGCCATTGAGCTAGAATTCAAAGGTAAGAACGTTTTATTGGTAGATGACTCGATTGTACGCGGCACCACCAGTAAGCAAATTGTGCAAATGGCGCGTGATGCTGGCGCTAATAAAGTGTTTTTCGCCTCAGCCGCACCAGCAGTACGCCATCCAAATGTCTATGGTATTGACATGGCCAGCGCCAAAGAATTTGTTGCCCACGACAAAACCACCGAAGAGGTTTGCAAAGAGATTGGCGCAGACCACTTGGTCTATCAGGATCTTGATGACCTGATTTGGTGTGTGCAACAGGGCAATCCAGAGATTAAAACCTTTGATTGCTCTTGTTTTAATGGTGAGTATGTCACTGGCGATGTTGACAAGGCCTATTTGGATGGCATCGAAGCACTAAGATCGGACGATGTCAAAACTCAGAACAACACCAATGAAAGTTCTGAGCTGATCTGTAATGATGTAGAATAGAGCGTATTTGGCGCTTAGCTGTAATCATGGAAGAGACAAAATTTAACACCAAGGCCATTAGAGAAGGTTACCGCACCACTCAGGAGCACGAGCATTCAGAAGCGGTATTTCTAACCTCGAGTTTTGTGTTTGATTCGGCTGAACAAGCTCAGAATATCTTCGCCAAAGAAGAGCCTGGCAATATCTATGCACGCTTTACCAATCCAACGGTAGACGCCTTTGAGAAAAAACTGGCCGCGCTTGAAAATGGCGAGGCATGTTGTGCTACCGCCTCAGGTATGGCAGCTATCTTTGCCACCATCATGTCATTACTAGAGTCTGGTGATCACCTGGTAGCCTCGCGCAATATGTTTGGCACTTCGATTGTACTGCTCAATAGCATTGTGGCCAAATTTGGCATTGAGATTAGCTTTGTCGATTTGTCCGATTTAGGGGCCTGGGAGGCCGCTGTACAAGACAATACCAAGCTGTTCCTATTGGAAACCCCGTCCAACCCTTTGGGTGAGGTGGTAGATATTGCTGCGCTGAGCAACATTACTCAAACTCGCAATATTTTGTTGGCCGTTGATAATGCGATTTTATCCCCTGCACTACAAAGCCCACTAGCACTAGGTGCAGACATTGTTATTCATTCCGCCACCAAATATATTGATGGCCAAGGCCGTTGTTTGGCCGGTGCCGTGGTAGCTAATCATGAGATTATTGAGCAAGTACACGGATTTATTCGCACCACTGGCCCAAGTCTAAGTGCCTTTAATGCTTGGATTGTGTTAAAAGGCCTGGACACACTCGCCCTTAGAATGCAAGCCCATTGTGCCAATGCGCTTAAATTAGCACAATGGCTAGAGACGCAAGACCAGGTGGAAAATGTACACTACCTAGGTTTGGAATCGCACCCGCATCATCAACTGGCTAAAAAACAACAATCAGACTTTGGTGGCATTGTCTCGTTTGAGATTAAAGGCGGCAAAGCCAAAGCCTTTGAGATCATCAACGCCACCAAGATGCTGTCTATTACCGCAAATTTGGGCGATACCAAAACCACGATTACGCATCCGGCAACCACCACGCATGGGCGCTTAACACCTGAAGAACGTGAACAAGCTAAGATTAGCGATGGACTGATTCGTATCTCGGTTGGCCTGGAAGATGTCGATGATGTGATAGATGATATTTCCAGAGGTCTTTCGGTATAATTTTTTAAAAAAACTTCATTAAAGTATATGCAAAACTCTTATTCATACGAAGAATTAATTAAATGCGGCAATGGCGAATTATTTGGCCCGGGCAATGCCCAGCTGCCACAACCGCCAATGTTAATGTTTGATCGCATCACTCACATCTCTGATGAAGGTGGCGAATATGGCAAAGGTGAAATCATTGCCGAACTCGACATTAAACCAGAGTTGTGGTTTTTCGATTGTCACTTTAACGAAGATCCGGTGATGCCAGGTTGTCTAGGTGTTGATGCCATGTGGCAGCTGATTGGTTTTTACCTAGGCTGGCTTGGTGGTCCAGGTCGTGGTCGTGCTCTAGGTGCGGGTGATATCAAATTCACCGGCCAGGTTCTGCCTGATGCTAAAAAAGTGACTTATCGCATTAGTCTATCACGCGTGATTGCGCGCAAACTTTACATGGGTATTGGCGACGCCACCATGGAAGTAGACGGCAAAGTTATTTATGAAGCCACCAATCTGAAGGTGGGCTTGTTTACCGATACCACGAGTTTCTAATGCAGCGCGTTGTTATTACTGGCATGGGTATTGTCTCTTCACTAGGGACAAATTGTGACGAAGTTTTAGAATCACTTAAAACCGCCAAATCGGGCATTAAATTCGATGAGAGCTATGAAGAAATGGGTCTGCGCTCACATGTCTCGGGACAGATTCCTGAGTTTGATTCTTCTGAAGTGATTGATCGTAAGATGAAACGCTTTATGGCGGATGCGGCCATCTATAGTGCCGTTGCCTTGGACGAGGCCATCAAACAATCCGGTCTGACCAAAGAGCAGGTTTCTAACCCAAGAACTGGTTTGATTATGGGTTCTGGTGGTGCTTCCAATCAAAACGTGGTGGAAGCCGCTGATATTCTCAGAGAAAAAGGCATTAAGCGTGTTGGTCCTTATCGCGTACCGCGTACCATGGGCTCAACCACTTCAGCTTGCTTGTCGACCATGTATGAAATCAAGGGTATTAACTATTCTATTAGCTCGGCCTGTTCAACCAGTGCGCATTGTATTGGTAATGCCATGGAGCAAATTCAAATGGGTAAGCAAGATGTGGTTTTTGCCGGCGGTGGTGAAGAGCTAGACTGGTCACTGACCATGCTCTTTGATGCCATGGGTGCCCTATCCTCTAAATACAATGAAACACCAGATAAAGCTTCACGCGCTTATGATGCGGATCGTGATGGTTTTGTCATCTCTGGCGGTGGCGGTGCTTTGGTACTAGAATCACTCGAACATGCACAAGCGCGTGGTGCGACTATTTTGGCCGAGTTAACCGGCTATGGTGCGACTTCTGATGGCTACGATATGGTAGCACCATCTGGCGAAGGCGCAAAGCGTTGCATGGAGCTGGCCATCTCAACTGTAGACGGTCCAATTGATTATATCAATGCTCACGGCACCTCAACCCCAGTTGGTGATGTTAAAGAATTGGGTGCTATTAAAGAATTGTTTGGTGATGAGATTCCAAACATTGGCTCAACCAAATCACTCTCAGGTCATGCGCTGGGCGCAGCTGGCGTGAATGAAGCAATCTATTCACTATTGATGCTACAAAATGATTTCATGGCTGAATCGGTTAATGTGGAAACTCTAGACGAAGCGGCCGAAGGCATGCCAATTGTCACGGCGACTACCGTACAATCACTGAATCGCATTATGTCCAATAGCTTTGGCTTTGGCGGCACCAATGCTTGCTTGGTATTTGAGAAATTCAAAGGCTAGAATTACTCAGCCAAACCAATAAAAAAGCCCGATATTGATATCGGGCTTTTTAGTGGATAAACGCACCTGTTATGGTCGCGTATCGATCTCTTTTTCTTCCTTTTCCGATGGCAACATATCTTGCTTGGTAATACCCAAGAGCAGAATCATCGAGCTGGCCACGTAAATTGATGAATAAGTACCAATCACCACACCAATTAGCAGTGCTAAGGCGAAACCATGAATAATCTCACCACCTAAGAAGAATAAGGCCAATAGTACCAATAAGGTGGTAACCGAGGTCATGATGGTTCTAGATAGGGTTTGATTTAGCGCACCATTGGTAATCTGATTCGGATCAACATGACGTGTGGATAAGAAATTTTCACGGATACGGTCAAATACCACAATGGTGTCATTTAGCGAATAACCAATCACTGCTAAAACCGCCGCCAGTACGGTTAGGTCGAATTCAACTTGCAATACCGAGAACACACCCAGGGTAATAATCACATCGTGTATCAAAGCCGAGATTGAGCCCAGGGCAAAGCGATACTCAAAGCGCACTGCCACATAAATCAAGATACCAATCAGCGCATAGAGCATGGCTAGGCCACCATCGTTGGTCAGCTCCTCACCGACCTTAGGCCCAACAAACTCAACACGGCGAATGTCTACATCATCGCCCAATAGACGAATGATTTTCGAACTGAGTTTGGCGCTAGAAATCTTTTGTGGCTCCAGGCGAATCAACACTTCCTTAGAGGAGCCAAAGTACTGCACATTAACGCCTTGGAACTGAGCTTGATCCAGTCTAGATCTGATGTCGTTTAAATCGGCTCTCTGCTCATAGCCTACTTCAATAAGCGTACCACCGGTGAAATCAATACCAAACTTAAGACCCTGAGTGGCCAATGAGAAAATACTCACACTAATCAGTACCAGCGAGAGAATTAGCGCATAGGTCTTCTTGCCAACAAAATCAATGGTTGGGATGTTTAAAGCCTTCATATTGACAACTCCTTAACTTTTTTCGCCCCGTAAATCTTATTCACAATTGCGCGTGAAACAATAATGGCGGTAAACATAGAGGTCAAAATACCAATGGACAAGGTAATGGCAAAACCTTTGATCGGTCCTGTGCCAAAACTAAACAGTACCACCGCTGCAATTAGCGTAGTGATATTAGCATCAGCAATGGTCAGTAGTGCCTTATCATAACCACCTGAGATGGCTTTTTGAATGCTAACAGAACTGTTATTTAGCTCTTCTTTAATGCGCTCAAAAATCAATACATTGGCATCGACCGCCATACCTACGGTCAATACAATACCGGCGATACCCGGCAAGGTTAGTGTCGCCTGTAGTAGTGAAAGCACTGCCACAATCATCACCAGATTTAGCGTCAGCGCCACATTGGCAACCAGGCCGAACACGCGATAACGTATGGCCATAAAAATCAGTACCAGAATAAAGCCAACAATCACACTCATCACCCCTTTGGCAATGTTATCAGCACCCAGTGATGGACCAATAGTACGCTCTTCAATAATTTCAATCGGCGCTGAAAGCGAGCCTGCGCGTAATAATAGCGCTAAGTTACGTGCTTCACGTGCTGAATCGAGGCCGGTGATTTGAAAACGCGATGAGAAAGTACCTTGAATGGTGGCAGCATTAATAATGTCTTTGGTGGTCGAGCGTTTTTTCACCGCTTTGCCATTTTCCATGACTGTTTCTACCTTATTCTCAATAAACACCACTGCCATACGATGGTGTAGATATTTCTTGGTGGTGTCCAACATTGAACGACCGCCCGCACTGTCCAAGGTAATGTTTACCATTGGCGATGAACTTTCTTGATCCATGCCTGAGGCGGCGCCAGTGATGTTCTCACCGGTGGCAATCACGCGTGTTTTTAATAGTAGTGGTCTGCCATCTTTGAAATAATACAACTTCGAGCCAATCGGGGTCTTGCCCGAACCAATCGCGGTTTGTGGATCATTTTTCTCATCCACCAATCTAAACTCGAGCGTGGCGACTGCACCTAAGATCTCTTTAGCACGTGCGGTATCTTGTACGCCGGGTAGTTGCACCACAATACGCTCAGCACCTTGTTGTTGGATAATGGGCTCGGCTACACCCAGCTCATTCACACGGTTTCTTAGGGTGGTGATGTTTTGCTTCAGCGCACCTAGCTTAGCCTCTTTAAGCGCTGCTGGCGTAATGCCAATATAGAGCTCGGTCTCAGTTGGCGTTTGGTTTTCAATTTCAACTTCGGTTAAATCCGGCAAGTCTTTTTTAATAAGCTCACGCGCCTGAGTTTTGGCTTGTGCTGTTTTTAGGCTCACCACAATATGCTGATCGTGCTTTTTAATGCGTTTATAGAGTCGATCTTCACGCAATAGTGAGCGCAACTCGTTGTAGGCCTTATCAAGATTACGATGCTCAACCGCGAGCATATCCACTTCTAGCAAGAAATGCACACCGCCACGTAGATCCAAACCCAAGGACATGGCCTTACCGCCAATATCTGCCAGCCAGTTAGGAATCGAAGGTGCTAGATTCAGGGCAACGACATAGTTACGACCCAACTCTTGTTTTAACAAGTCCTTGGCCAATAGCTGATTCTCATTGTCATCAAAGCGCACCAATACGCGTCGATTACTAAGCGCAGCTGATTTGTATTGCACACTTTGGCGCTTAAGCGCTGACTCGATGCGCTTAACATCTGTATCTAGTAGCACTTTGTCACCGGCACTGGAAACCTGAACCGCCAAATCTGAACCAAAGACATTTGGCAAAGCATACAAGGCAGCAATCAGCAAGAAAAATGCAATCAGCGCATTTTTAAGCGGTGAGAATTGATTGGTCATCGTCGTGATTAATTAAAGCTTTGCACTGCCCTTTGGCAATTTTTGGTTGATGCCTTGTTTTTGCACTTTTACCAATACATTGTCTGCAATCTCTAAAGTAGCAAACGTCTCATCTACCGCTCTAACCACGGCAACAACACCGCCATTGGTAACCACTTCATCGCCAACCTTTAGCTCAGCCAGTAGGGTCTTGTGCTCTTTGGCACGCTTTTGTTGTGGTCTGATGAGTAAGAAATACATCAGCACAAACATCACAATCAAAAACGGCAGTCCACCTAATGCGTCACCGCCTGAAGCGCCGCCTTCTGCAAATGCTGGCTTAATCAATAAATCTAATAATTCCATGTTCTCTCTCCTTAATTAATAATCTCTAAACCGCCCATGTAACTTTGCAGGGCTTTGGGTATTTTAATACCACCATCCTGCGTTTGGTAATTTTCCATCACTGCCACCAAGGTTCGGCCCACGGCCAAGCCAGAACCATTAAGTGTATGTAGCAGTTCTGGCTTGCTGGTCTCAGGGTTCTTGTAGCGTAATTGTAAGCGTCGCGCCTGAAAATCCTCAAAACAAGAACAAGATGAAATCTCGCGATAGGTGTTTTGCGCTGGCAACCACACTTCTAAATCATAAGTCTTGGCACTGGAAAAACCCAAATCACCGGCACATAGGTTTACCTTACGATAAGGCAGCTCCAAGGCTTGCAAAATACCCTCTGCATGTGCAGTCAGCTCCTCTAACACCTGGTATGAATCTTCGGCTTTTACCACTTGCACCAATTCTACTTTCTCAAACTGATGTTGACGAATCAAACCACGGGTATCGCGGCCATAAGCACCGGCTTCTGAACGAAAGCTCGGTGTATGTGCCACATATTTAATCGGCAGATCATCCGCCTTAATCATTTCATCGCGATGGATGTTAGTGATCGGCACCTCAGCCGTTGGAATCAGATACAAGGCTTTAGCATCACCTTCTTCGCCATGCAGATGGGTCTTAAACAAATCCGCTTCAAACTTTGGCAATTGGCCAGTGCCATATAGAGAATCACTATTGACCAAATAGGGCACATAGGTCTCGGTATAGCCATTGTTCTCGGTATGCTGATCCAGCATAAATTGGGTTAATGCGCGATGCAAACGCGCAATCTTACCACTCATCACTGAGAAGCGCGCACCGGAGATCTTTGCCGCCGTGGCAAAATCCAAACCATGCGCTTCACCTAAATCCACGTGGTCTTTGACTTCAAACTCGAAGTTTGTCGGTTCGCCCCAAGTTGAAATCTCAACATTGTCTTCTTCTGAGTTGCCTGCTGGCACTGACTCGTGTGGAATATTAGGCATAGACAAGGCAATCTCATCGATTTGAGCTTGCACCTCAAGCAGTTGAGCCTTAGCCGCATCCAACTTATCACCCAAATCTGCCACCGCCGCCAATAAAGGCGCAATATCCTCACCAGCCGCTTTGGCTTGACCAATAGATTTTGATTTCGTGTTACGCAGATTTTGCAGTTCTTGCGTTTCAACCTGAATTTTTTTGCGGGAATTTTCTAAGGCTGATAATGCGTTGATATCAAAAGAAAAATTGCGCTTTTCTAGCGCTTTGGCCACTGCCTCAATGTCATTTCGTAGTTGCTTTCTGCTAAGCATTGGTATATAATGATTTCCTTATATAGATTTGAGCCGCTAAAACCTTAGCACTCTCAATAAAAATTATTCAGGAATTATACTATGTTTAACTCATTTTCAAGCAGTGATGCTTGCAAACTAATCGCTAATGGCGCGCAACTAGTAGACGTGCGTTCATCGGCTGAATTTGCACGCGGCGCCCTACCAAATGCCATCAATCTACCTCTACAAGCCATCATGTCAGCTGACCAAGTTATTAGTCGTGACAAGGCAGTAATTCTTTATTGTGTAACAGGTGCGCGTTCATCAACTGCCAAGAACTATCTGTCACAGATGGGTTATGACGAAGTATACGATCTGGGTTCGTTTAGAAACTATACCTGCGAGTAATTCCTGGGTATAGACCCCAATCCCTTGCTAAAATTCTCTCATGCACATTAAGTTACACGGGTAATGAGAGTTAAGAGCACCTGGCATAAAACCCAGGTTAAAACCATTGAAGATATTGCTGGCGCTTTGGCGTTTAACACTTGGCGCATTACTAAAAATCACTTAGAAGATCTGATCAATGAGGCTTTTGTTATTGAAAAAGCCCAAGTGTTCGACATGATTAAAGAGTATTTATGCTTTTTGATTCAATGCGTTGATCGCCTAGTTTATGATAAGCTCAGCACGGAGCAACGCCAACAATTGATTGTCTTATTGGCCAAACAATCTGCGGCTTATTATCAAGAAAACAAAGAAGAGCGTATTGGTCCTGGCGATCACTACCAAGCTTTTATCCAGCACTATAACCAGCGCTCTCAAGACTATTCACAGTATGAGTTTGTCGGTGGTGAGCCCAATTATCACTTCTTACGCTATTTTGGCGAAAAGGTGCAAAAGGCCATGACCGAAGTCGACGAAAAATGGATTGTGCAGCAAATGGTAGAGATTCAGGGGCCAAAAGCATTTAAATCCATCGAAAAAAGCGTTGAACAGCTAGCCTCAGTTAAGGAAATTATTTCTAAAGAAGAGGCGCTTAAACGCAAACAAAACAAAATCCCACGCTCAAAACGCCCGTCAACACGTCAAGACACTCAATATCAACAAGCCTCCTCTAGCGAACACATCACCAAATAGGCCGCGCTTGTAATCTGCACGTAGCATCCCTAAATAGACAATAGTGATGGTTAGTAATTAGGAGATCAATATGATTAGTATGTGCACTCAGTGTGGCGGACTGAATAATATTCCCGAGGATAAGCTGGGCAACAATCCCAAATGCGGAAAATGCAAAAACCCTTTATATCAGGGCAAGCCTATT
>CAZLDG010000027.1:16882-18169 GCA_964558405.1 uncultured Candidatus Thioglobus sp.
CAACAATCCCAAATGCGGAAAATGCAAAAACCCTTTATATCAGGGCAAGCCTATTGGTATGAACAGTACGCAGCTGGCGCGCGCTATTGCAAAAAGCGACGAGTTATTGGTGGTGGATTTTTGGGCCAGTTGGTGCGGACCCTGCAAACAGTTTGCTCCTACCTTTACAAAAGCTACTGCTCAAATTGAGCCCAAGGCACGCTTTATTAAAATTGAGACCGAGAGCGAACAAGCAGCCGCTGCCCAGCACAATATTCGTTCCATTCCGACTTTGGTGTTATTTAAAAATGGGCGCGAACTGGATCGCGTCTCCGGCGCACTAGGGGAAGCTGACTTTATTAATTGGGTAGGACAATACACGCAATAGACTAGGCCTTATGCTTTTCATAAAAGTCAAGAATATGATCAGGTATTGGCATATCGGCTGTCAGCGTTTCATCTGCAATCGGATAATCCACAACTCTTCGCACTGGTAAAGTACCTGCCCAAAACTCTGATGCATAGTCCTCTGGCTCGTCTGCTGGTGGCGTATTGGCAATCTTGGCTGAGGCTGATGTAATCTCAATCTCTAGCACCCGAGTGGCTTGCAATTCTTTTTTATTGGGCGCTCTACAATGCGCCCAGCGATTAGGGACAAAATGATTAATAATGTGCTGGAGCCCCTGTAGTTTCTCCTCTTCGGATACCAGCTCTCTAACCCTGCCAAATATTACAGCTGAGCGATAATTAACCGAGTGGTTATAGGCTGAACGAGTAAGCTTCATCCCGTCTAAACTCATCACACTTAATACCACCTCGGCTGATGCGATTAAAATACCAGTCATGCGGTTCTTGGCATGACCATGTAAATACAAATAATTGCCATTGCGCCCATAATTAATCGGTTGCACTTGCGCCTTTTCTTCCACATTAAAGGCCACATGGCAGATTTCACTCGCATCTAAAATCTGATAGATTTCCTTTTTATCGTAGCTGGCTTTTTTTCGACCGCGTTTGACGGTGTTTTGCGAGGTTTGTTTAAATGACATGCTCAAAAAATGCTCAACAAAAGCAATTATTCTAAATCAAAACACAAATCTTAGACAAAAAAATACCCAGACCTTCTTTTGAAGATCCGGGTATTTCGAATTTAAAGCCTAGCGATGTTTCTGCTCACGCGTGGCGAGAGTCTCACGCTGCCATCTGGTAGTGTGGTTAGTTATTGTCTTAACAGACAATAACAACAAATCTTGGACAAAAAAATACCCAGACCTTCTTTTGAAGATCCGGGTATTTCGAATTTAAAGC
>CAZLDG010000028.1:0-18029 GCA_964558405.1 uncultured Candidatus Thioglobus sp.
AGAAAATTATCTATGATGCCTTGGTGTTAGCCACCAAGGACTATATTCAAAAAAATGGGGTTTTTAATGGTGCAGTGATTGGTCTCTCAGGCGGTATTGATTCCGCACTCACCTTAGCAATTGCCGCCGATGCTATTGGTGCTGAGAACGTGCAAGCAGTGATGATGCCTTATACCTATACCTCTAGCATGAGTCTAGAAGATGCCAAAGAGCAAGCCCAGCACATGGGTATTGAATATCACGAAGTAAGTATTCACCCCATGGTAGAGAGCTTTAATACTCAACTGGGCGATGTATTTGGTCAAACCAAAACCGACGTGACTGAAGAAAATATTCAGGCCAGAGTGCGCGGTACCCTACTGATGGCTATCTCCAATAAGCTTGGCAAGATTGTACTGACAACGGGCAATAAGTCGGAGATGGCGGTGGGTTATGCCACCTTGTATGGCGACATGTCTGGCGGCTTTGCCCCACTTAAAGACGCGCCAAAAACGCTAGTGTATAAACTGGCCAAGTACAAAAACTCACTGACTTATGTTATTCCTAGACGCGTGATTGATAGAGAGCCCTCAGCCGAGCTAGCGCCTGGTCAAGTGGATCAAGATTCATTACCACCGTATGAGGAGTTAGATGCCATCCTAGAGGCGTTTGTTGAAAATAAACATTCGGTAGAATATATCAGCGCTCTAGGCTTTAATGAAGCCACGGTCAGACGCATCTCAAACATGGTACTTAACAATGAATACAAGCGCCGACAGTCTGCGCCTGGTCCTAAGATTTCTGCCAATGCCTTTGGTAAAGAGCGTCGTTATCCAATGACCTCTAAATTTCAGCCTTAGTCAAAGACTTTTAGTAGGCCTTGGGCCTTGTGCTGGGTTTCCTCCAGCTCTCGCTGTGCAATCGAATCAAAGACGATACCAGCACCTGCTCGAAAACTCAGGGTTTGTGCGCTTTGGGTAATGGTGCGAATCAAAATATTAAAGTCCATTTTGCCATTGGTGCTGATATAGCCCAAAGAGCCTGTGTAAGCACCACGTGGCATCTGCTCTAGCTCAGAGATAATTTGCATACAGCGAATCTTCGGACAGCCGGTAATGGTACCGCCAGGAAACAAAGCACTGATAATCTCTTTAATGCCCACCTCTGGCTTTAGCGCACCAGTGATATTAGAGACAATATGATGTACATAGGGGTAAGTCTCTAAAAACATAATATCATCCACCACTACTGAGCCATATTCACAGACTCTGCCCAAATCATTACGCTCTAAATCCAGCAGCATAATATGCTCTGAGCGCTCTTTTGGATGGTTAATCAATCGATCCTTAAGCGCCTGATCTTCTTTACCTGTGCCACGAGGATGAGTACCAGCAATTGGCCGAGTTTGAATCACCCGATCACTCACGCTAAATAGGCGCTCGGGCGAAGAGGAAATAATGGCAAAATTCTCAAATTGTGCCAAGGCTGAGAACGGCGCAGGATTGCTAGCTTTCAAAGCGCGGTAAATACTGGCAGCACTGGATGCATTAGCTAACTGATAATCCCACTGACGAGAAAGATTAACCTGGAATACGTCGCCGGCCTTAATATAACGCTTAATGCGCTCAACCCCTGTCAAAAACTTATCTGGATTCTCTGGTGATAAATCGCCCGATAAATCCACTTCTTTAGGCTGATTCAGCTGTTTAATATCAGCCAGTATTGCCTCTATACGCGTTTGATCACCATCAACATCTACCAGGTAGGTTTGCTCTTTGACCCAATCAATAATAATGGCATTATTAATCCAAACAGCTGTGGCTATCGGCGTATCAGATTGGTGTAAATCACCATCAAGTACCGGTTCAATTTGCCCAATTAATTCGTAGGATAGGTAGACAAAATACCCACCGGTAAAAGGCAGATCTGAGTCAATCTTCTCGTGAGTTTGAAGCTGAGCCTCTAGTGTTGAGAGAAAATCAAACTCTGCCGGTGTGTTTAAAACAATCTCATCACCCGGATTGGCAAATAATAAAGAGAAGCGGTTGTCTTGGTTGTGACTAACACTCTCTAGTAGAAAGGGATACTTCTTTGGATTGAGCTCGCACAACAAATCCAAATCAAGATGATCAATGCTTATTACTTGCATGTGCTGGCGTTAATTTAATTGTTTGTTGGGCAGTTGAGGTGCTGGCTCGGGTGGTGTTATTTCGCTTAATAGGCGTTTGGCACGCATGACCACACTATGGGTTGGGAACTTAAGCACCATCGTATCTAATAAGCTCAACGCCTTGTTATTATCGCCCAGCTCTACATATACACGTGCCAACTCAAACAGGGAATTGGCATATTTATGATGTAGTGGATTTTGCTGTTGAAAAGTCACAAAGCTATTGCGCGCTTGATGATAGTCGGCCTTAGCTAAATAGGCCTTTGCCAGCCAGTACTGGGCATCAGAAGCGTGGTTGTTATCTGGATAGATAGCCAGATATTTATTAAAGAGCTCGATGGCGTGATCATATTGATCAGTGACCAATAAACTTCTGGCGTCGGTATAGATTTTGCGCGCTTTTTTATTATGTTCACGCACTCTGAGCATAGTTTGCTCAACCACGTTGGAGGATTTTTTATACTCCATCAAATTAAACAGCTCGCCAATCTTTTGAGCGCTTTGTTTTTGCTGTTCTTCCAATTGCTCAATCTTGCCTTTGAGTACTCGGTTTTTTTTCAGCAGTTGTTTGATTTTTTTATTATGATCTAGAATGACTTTTTCACTATTGATTTGCGCCACTGAGCTCAAAGACAACAGTAAAGACAAAACCACAATAAAACTCGCTCTAATCATTGGAGAATCAATATCTATTCATAAACAAAATCAACACGACGATTCTGCTGATAAGCCGCCTCATCTCGCGCATCAATCAGTGGCTTTTCCTCGCCATAACTAATCACCTCAATACGCGAGCCAAGATTCTCATACAAACCCAGAATTTCTTTAACCGCCAGCGCCCTATTCTCACCCAAGGCTAGGTTGTATTCACGAGTACCACGCTCATCAGCATGCCCTTCTAAGCGCAATTTAAGCGCTGGATGCTCGCGCATGAAATTGGCGTGCTTAATCACCTCATCGGTATTGGCCTTATCCAGCTCAAAATTATCATAATTAAAGTGCAGGGTAAACTTCACGCCGGCCTCTTGCAGATCGGATACTGCACTTCGCGTCGCACTGCTAGTGCCACGACTCATATGACTACCACTTACACTCTGCGTGCTAAAGCTGGCAGAGTCCTTAGAAATAATACTTTCTTCGGTAGTGTTTTCAACCAACTGAGCTCTGGGCATAACTTTTTCATACAGCTCATTTGCTTGTTGTTTGACCGTGTCGCTAGAACACGATGATAGCAATAATGTTGTTACAACCAATGTTAATACTTTATGCATAAATCCCCCTTATTATTTAGAATAATGTGACCAGTTTGGCTCTCGTACTTCGCCGGCTTTTGATGTGAGCTCAAAGGTGTTTTGACCCAGAATCGACACCACAGATAGTACGCCATTATCACCCTTGTTGGTGGCAAAGATAATCATGCCACCATTGGGTGAGAAAAATGGCGATTCATCCAGAGCATTATCAGTCATCACGGTTAGATCTCTAGTGGCAATGTCCAGCGTGGCAATACGATAATCTCTGCCCACTCTATGCACCAAGGCCAGCGTCTTGCCATCAGGAGAAAACACAGCCTTGGCATTATAAGAACCTTCAAAACTGGCTCGAGAAACCTTGCCCGTCTCTAGGTTTTTAATATACACCTGTACTTGTCCTGAGCGGTTAGAGGTAAACACAATTGACTTACCATCGGGTGCGTAACTGGCCTCGGTATCAATGGCACTATTATCCGTTAGGCGCGTGAGTTTTTTTGTGCCCAGGTGATAATTGTAGATGTCTTTATTGCCGGCTTTAGACAGCGTTAGAATCAGACTTTGCCCATCTGGATGCCAGGCTGGTGCTGAGGCAATGCCGTCAAAATAAGGTAGCTTTTGTGTTTTGCGACGTACAAAGGGATATTGTACAAACACCTCTGATCGTGCATTACGAAATGACACGTAGGCGATTTTATTTTGATCTGGCGACCAAGCGGGTGAGAGAATCGGATCGTTTGAAGTCAAAATGGTTTGCGGGTTTTGCGCATCCGAATCTGAAATCTCTAGGCGATATTCACGCTGGGCGCCTTTATTGCTAACGGTCACATAAGCCAGACGCGTATCAAATGAGCCCTTTTCACCCAATAGTGCATGAAAGATTTGATCAGAAAGATAATGCGCAATACGGCGTATGCCACTATTGTGTACGGCAAATTTGGCCGAATACAGTGTTTTGCTGGAATATACATCCACCAAGTCAATCTCTACATTAAAGATTTTTTGACTGACTTTGTCTAGTCTGCCGTGTACTAAGGCTTCAATCTTGTTAGCGCGCCAATGGGAAAAATCAATCTCGCCAGTAATTGGCTGCTCAGCGCTGATGGCACTAAACTCGCCAGAACGGTTAAAGTTATCGCGCATGATATGAGCAATCTCTTTGCCCTGATCTGCCTCGCCTTTAATGACAAATGGCGCAATAGCAATCGGGAAAGCATCTTCGTTTTGCTTAAGGATGGTAACCTCAAGCAGTGCTATTGACGCCTGAGACCAGCACAGCAAAACAGCGATAACTAAACGCTTCATTCTCTCTCTTCAATCCAATGCATTTGAATGGCTTCTAGAATCTTTTCTCCTGACTTATCAGCCTCATCGTCAAAATCCTCTAACTCGATAACCATCTGCCTAAGATCCACAAAATTTACCCATTGAGGGTCTACTTCAGGATGCTTTTCATCCAATTCAATGGCAATATCTAAAGAGTCTGTCCACTTCATCATTTACTCCTGAAAAATCTTAGGATAATTTTAACAAAAACTGAGAAAAGCTTCACAGCAAAAACACTAGGCTCTACCCACAGTTTTTACAAAATCTAGCTGTTTGATACTATAGAAAACTTCATCTAACACCTGGGTGTTGCGCACGGAAATCACCATAATCAGTGATTTAATCGAATTGTCTTTTTCAATAATATCTAGGTGTTCAATATTAACACCAATTTTGGCAATGGTATTGGCAATAGAGGCCAGTGTGCCGCGACGATTAATAACTTCAACGTTAATCTTAACTTCAAACTCTTCCTGCGGGTCGGCCTGCCAATCGACATTGAGCCATTGCTGCTTGTGGTTTTTTGCATACAACAAGTTGGCACAATCGTGTCTGTGCATCACCATACCCTTGGTGGTAGTTAATACGCCACAAACGCGATCACCAGGAATTGGATAACAACAGTGGGCAAAACTAATGGCCTTACCCTTGGCTTCGCGCACCACAATATTTTGAATCAAACAATGATCATCATCACATTGCAATTTATTTAACACCACGGAAACCAGCACCTCTGACAAGGCAACACGCAAATACAATTCGTCCTTAGAATCACAATTGAGATCATCAAGACAAGCTTGCCACTTTTGTTCGTCCACCGCATTACTGTCAATATTTTGATACTCTAAGGCGTTGGTGAGCAGATACTCACCCAGCTGAATCAACTCTGAAGCCGACTCTTCTTTCAGATAGGTTTTAATGGCAGATTTGGCCTTGGCGGTTACCACCATTTGCAGCCAAGACGGATGTGGTTTGGCTTTTTTATTGGTGATAATCTCGATGGTTTGACCCGATTTCAACTCGCTAGAGATCTCAGTACTAACCTTGTTAACCTTAGCACCTAGCGTGCGATTACCAATATTGGTGTGCACCGCATAGGCAAAATCCAGCACCGTGGATTTATACGGCATTTGAATAATATCGCCATTAGGGGTAAAGACAAACACCTCAGAAGGAAATAGATCGGCCTTGGTACCCTCTAAGAATTCTACTGAGGTGCCTGAGTTTTGCTGAATATCCAACAAAGAACCTAACCAATTGCTGGCCAATTGCGCCTCAGCATTACCAACGCTCTTGTAATGCCAATGCGCAGCAATACCGTATTCTGAAACAAAGTGCATGTCCTTTGAACGGATCTGTACCTCAATAAAAATCTTATTGGGGCCAAAGAGTATGGTGTGTAACGACTGATAACCATTGGATTTTGGCAAGGCAATATAATCCTTAAAATTACCTGGCAATGGCTTATACAGATTATGAATAATGCCCAGCGCTTGGTAACACTGCGCTACATCATCCACCACCATTCTAAAGGCATACATATCCAGCACCTGGGTAAATTTAAGCTGCTTAAGTCGCATTTTCTTAAAAATACTATAGGGCTGTTTGCGTCGACCACTGACTTCAATATCCAGCATCCCTTCTTGCTTAAGGCGATTACGAATCTCCTCTAAGGTGTGGTCAATAACCTTTTTTTGATTACCGCAGTGCTTGCGAATATTCTCTACAATCACCCGATGACGATGCGGATGAATGGCAGCAAAGCATAAATTATCCAGCTCGGTTCTAATGCTATTTAGTCCTAAACGGCGTGCAATTGGTGCGTGAATCTCCGCGGTCTCTCTGGCAATTCTAAGTTGCTTTTCTCTGGACATAGACTCAAGCGTGCGCATATTGTGCAGGCGATCGGCAAGTTTAATCACCATCACTCGCATGTCATCACTCATGGCCAAAAATAGCTTTCTAAAGTTCTGCGCTTGTTTGTCGACGTTGGAATGAAACTCTAAACCCGTTAGCTTGGAAACACCCTCAACAATATGAGCGACCTGCGTACCAAAATCACGCTCAATATCCTCATAAGTAATCTCAGTATCTTCAATACAATCGTGCAATAGCGCACTGACAATACAATAATAATCCAGACTAAGCTCGGCCAAAATCATTGCCACTGCTAGAGGGTGAAATACATACGCTTCACCAGATCTTCGATACTGGCCATCATGTGCGGTTGCTGCCACAATATAAGCCTGATATACCCCTTCTACCTGTTCTTTAGACATGTAGCTTTCAACCGTGTCACACAGATCAGAAATTAGGATACGTTTGGAGAGTTCGCTCATGTTAATCAGTTGTGTTAATCTTGCGGGCAATCTTTGCCATTATAATACAAGCGAGTCAGTATAATGCTTTTGCATATTGGTAATATATTTTTAATCAAATTCATGAAAAAATTAGTCTTATTGATTCCGGCGTTAACCTTACTATTAAGCGGCTGCTGGTGGGAAGAGGAGAAAAAGCGCGAATCTATCACCAAAGGCTGGTCACCCAAGACTTTTTTCGAACAAGCTAAAGAACAAGTATCTGCCGGCTCAAGAGACGAGGCAATCAAATTATTTGAACAATTACAAGCCGCTTACCCCGGTTCAAAATACGCCCTACAGTCTAAGTTAGAAATCGCCTACACCTTGTACAAAGGTGAGGATTACGACCTGGCCATTGATCACTTAAACAACTACATTAAACTTTATCCTGAGCATTTTTCTACGCCGTATGCCTATTACCTACGCGGCGTGGTTTCGGAAGACAAGTCGCGTTCAATTCTGGATGATTATCTAACCGATAATGCCCAGCGTGATGTCGATTCCGTGCGTGACGCGTTTAATTACTACTTGGCATTGATCAAGAAATTTCCAAAAACCGAATACGCTGAAGAAGCGAAAACACGTCTGATTATTCTCAGAAACATCTTGTCAAGACATGAGCTATTCGTGGCTATTTTCTACAGCAAAAAAGGGGCGAATATCTCAGCCATTAATCGCTGTAAATACATTATTGAAAAATACCCAAATACGCCATCTGTACCTGCAGCACTGCATTTAATGGCTTACAACTACGATCAAATTGGACAGGAAAAATTAGCCAGCGATGCGCGCCGCGTACTAAAGAGCAGCTACCCACTTTATACACCGCACTATTCACTAGAAGATTAATTCATCCAATCTAATGAATACGCAGGAGCGCACTTTTGCCCTTAAGATTTCTTTGATTATGGCAGCCCGTATGCTAGGGCTGTTTATGGTGTTTCCGGTTTTCTCAGTCTATGCCAGCAACTACCAAGGCACTACCGCTTATCTGATTGGTTTGGCCATTGGTATTTACGGCCTAACGCAAGCGGTGTTACAGATTCCTTTTGGCTATCTCTCGGATAAATATGGACGCAAGCCTCTACTGGTGATTGGTTTGCTACTGTTTCTACTGGGTAGTGTTATTGCTGCACAATCCACTCATATTATTGGCGTTGTCATTGGTCGATCCCTCCAGGGTGCTGGCGCTATCTCAGCTGTACTGATGGCCTTTTTGGCCGATTTTGTTCGCGAAGAGCAACGTTCTAAAGCCAACGCCTTTGTTGGTGTACAAATTGGCCTAGCCTTTATGTTGTCTTTACTACTAGGCCCAGTGATTGCGACAAACTTTGGCCTCTCGGGCTTGTTTTGGAGCATTGCCGGTTTGTCATTGATTGCACTAATAGTCATGACAACTCTGCCACATGCCCAACCCAAAGCGCAATACAGTCTTTCACTTGATAATATTAAGCAAGTGCTAACCCACAACCTGCTAAGACTGGACTTTAGTGTTTTTACTCTGCACTTGGTACTAACCTCTGGCTTTGTGGTTTTACCGCTGCTGATGCTTGAGCACAATATTATCCAGATGAGCGATAACTGGAAGTTGTACTTGCCAGTGATTGTATTGTCATTTGCGGGCATGATACCCCTGGTAATCATCTCGGAAAAATTCAAAAAAACCAAGCCGATATTACTACTGGCCATCGCCCTACTGGCCATCAGTCAACTGTTGTTTTATTTCTTGAGTTTGGACTACGTGACTTTCTTTATTCTGCTCACCGTATTTTTTATTGGCTTTAACGCCTTAGAGGCCATGCTGCCTTCGCAAATTGCCAGAACTGCCGTGAGTGATAAGCGTGGCTTAGCCATGGGTATCTATGCAACATCGCAGTTCCTAGGGGCGTTTGTAGGTGGAGTGTTTGGCGGGTGGATTTATGCCACGCAAGGTCTAAATAGTGTATTCTTATTCACCACATTAATGATAATTATTTGGGCAATCATCATGCTCAAATTCCAGCAACAAAACACAAGGGAGAAAAAATAAAATGGCAGGTATTAACAAAGTAATTTTGGTTGGCAACTTAGGCGCAAAGCCCGAGGTGAAATATGCATCAAATGGTAGTGCAATTGCCAATTTATCTGTGGCTACTTCGGAAGCTTGGACGGATAAAAATACCGGTCAAAAACAAGAAAAAACCGAGTGGCATCGTGTTAGCCTATTTGGTAAATTGGCAGAGATTGCGGGGCAATATCTAGACAAGGGCTCAAAGGTCTACGTTGAAGGCAAGCTACAAACCCGTAAATGGCAAGACCAAAACGGTCAAGACCGCTACACCACCGAAGTGGTGGTTTCAGGCTTTAACGGCACGCTGCAGATGTTAGATCGTCGTGAGGATATGGGTAGCGCACCAGCGCCAACCTCAAGTGCACCGGCGGCAAAATCTGCGCCAGCAGCGGATCCAATCACCCCGGTTGATAACACCTTTGATGATGATATTCCGTTCTAGGAAAATTTTAGTTTCAAATCCATAAAAAACCCCGGGCATCGGGGTTTTTTATTGGCTGTAAATTCTATCTGCTAAATTACTCGCTGCTTTTTGCTGGCAAGGTCTTCATCAGTACAACATAACCCACAATGGCTGAGAGTACCGAGCCGATGATAATACCCAATCGCTCATCAAAGGCTTGTTCTACGCCAAAGGATAGAGAGCCAATGAATAAACTCATGGTAAATCCGATACCGGCAACCAGTGCCACGCCGTAGAGCATACCCCAGCTGACATTATTGGGTAGCTTGGCAAAGCCTAGTCTAATACCAATCCAGCAGAACATAAAGACACCAATTTGCTTGCCCAGTAGTAGTCCTAATGCAATACCTAGAGGCACAGGATGCATGAGTTGCTCAAGACCAACACCATTTAAAGAAATTCCCGAATTGGCAAAAGCAAAGATAGGCAGTATCACAAAGGTTACTGCGCCATGTAGATCATGCTCTAGGCCTTTTAACATCGAGCGATTTTTGTCTTTTTTGTCTTTAATTGGAATAAACATGGCCAGTATCACTCCGGCCAATGTTGCGTGTACGCCCGATTTCAGTACCGAAACCCACATAATAATACCGACCACAATAAAAGGAAATACCGTTGAGCTACCCTTTTTATTTAAACGATAAAGCGCAACAATACACACAGCTACTATCGATAGTGAGATTAATGAGATATCTGCTGTGTAGAAGATGGCAATAATGATAATCGCACCCATATCATCAAAGATGGCCAAACCAACTAAGAAGACCTTAAGACTGATGGGTACACGACTACCCA
Organism: uncultured Candidatus Thioglobus sp.; assembly: GCA_964558405.1. Taxonomy (GTDB): domain Bacteria; phylum Pseudomonadota; class Gammaproteobacteria; order PS1; family Pseudothioglobaceae; genus Thioglobus_B. The sequence continues at coordinate 10,394 of CAZLDG010000028.1, forward strand.
ATAGAGAAAGAATACCGAGCGCAAAGGCAATATCGGTTGCTGTAGGTATGGCCCATCCACGCATGGCCACTTCGTCGCCTGAATTAATAGCAATATAAATCAATGCCGGTACAATCATGCCGCCAATGGCAGCCAATCCAGGCAGAATAACGTCTTTAGGCTCTCGCAGTTCCCCTTCTAATAGCTCTCGTTTAAGCTCAAGACCCACCAGAAAAAAGAAGATAGCCATTAAGCCGTCATTGATCCATAACAGCAGTGGCTTGGCAATTTCAAAGTTGCCAACACGTATCTCAACTGGCATGTCGATCAACATGTCGTAATACACATGCAGTGGAGAGTTGGCAAAGATCATTGCCAAAGCCGCCGCAACCACCAGCATAATACCGCCGGCTGACTCTAGTCTAAGAAATTCTTTGATATTACTCATTACCATGAGCTACCCCCTCAAGAAACTATTATTATCTTATCGGCAAGCATTTTAGCATAAAGCAATATCAGGATTGGTTGCCAACAATTCTTATACTGATTATCTAAGATTCAGTGCCACGAATAACGTCTGCCAAATCAAAATAGTGATTACACGGCCCGCCGAGTTTATTAATTTGTTCGATGCATTTCAGTCTTTGCTCAGTAGTTAACTCTTTGCTGAGTGTGAGCAGTTGTAGTAAACGTTGTTCTTGATCTTGATCAGCTTGAATATATTCACCAATCAAGGTTAGGGCTGCTTGTTCAGGATTCATAATGATGATGTATTTTTTTAGCAATAAGTAATAACACAACACCCAATACGGCGATTGTTGCTGTGACCAATAGCGCTGGATTATAACTGGAAAAATGCGCATGCAAACTCACACTATACAGCGGTGCACTTACCTGCCCTACCCCGTAGGCCGAGGTCATCGCCCCCATTAGCACCACAGGATTGGCGCCAGCTAATTTGCCACCATAGTGCATAAACAAGGCCACGTGACCAATAAAGGTACTGCCAAATAAAACGCCACTCAGCAGATTCAAGCCTAAATCATTACTTAACACCGGAATTAAAATCCCGATGATTTGCAACACAAAGGCCAAAATAATCATATTAACACTGCCATATCTATAGGCAAGTCGCATCCAGATAATTGCCGAAGGAATTCCAGCCAGACCTACCAATAGCCAACCCAAACTACCACTACCCTCTAGTCCTGCTAAGGAATTGATAATATCAGGGAAAAAACTAGACTGCACCACCATGGTGACCCCTGCGGTGAAATACGCAGCAATCAGTAGTAACACATAAGGCGAGAAAATATCACGAGACAATGTATGTTGCACTTGATGAGCCTCTTGTTCTTTGTCAAATGAGAGGATATGAACACAATAAAACGACAACACAAATGCACTTAAGGCGAGTGCCATCCAGGCATCAGGCCAAGCGCTATCCTGCAAGACGTATTGCGCAATTAGCTCACTCAATGCGACTGAAAAACCGATGCCACTAAAATGAATACCCATGGCCTTGGTTTTATCTGCGAGATTGAGTTTAACCATCACCAGTGCGCCACCGACAATCAGCACCATGGCACTGCCAAATCCAGCAACAACTCTAGAGACAAACCACAAAGCCTCATTTGTGCTGGTGGCTAGAATCAGGGTGGTTAATACACTGAGCGCTAGACCCAAGCGAAAATATTTAACCTTAGTATTAACATCTTTAATAAAGATACTAAATACCGCACCACTTAGATAACCCACATAATTAATAGAAGCAAACAGACCAGCATTGGTCACACTAAGAAAATCCTCCAGCATCGGAGGTAGCATGGTGGTAAAGGCAAAACGTGCTACACCCACACCGATAAACAAGCTTAAGATGCCTGCTAATAAAATATTGGCATTTTTGTTGCCATCAAGTAAGTTGAACATAGGATAAATCTCATCGGGTTGAACAACATCATACACCTTGGTAATAGTGCAGACATTGATAATCTAAGTGGAAATTCATCCAATGATAGCCATTGAATTTTAAACAAAGGCTACTTAGGGTAGCCACTCCCGCACCCAACTTGCAGATTTAGCACAAAAGGGAGAAAACTAAATCTGTCGCTATGGATGCATTAAATACTAGTCTCTAGCGCCAAACCAAACCCTGGCAAAGAGTTTTTCTTTGAGAACAAGTTGGTGATACAAGGCAGCCAAGACATGACCAGCCACCAATAGTATTAGCAACACACTCAAGAGCTTATGTGCCAACAGTGGCGCCACCCCTTCAAAACTCTCAGGCAGTGTCGCGTCTGAGCCGAAAAATACAATATCACCCAAGCCAATGGTTTGCGCCGCAACAATACCACTAACCGACATCAAAATCGTTAGCATATACAATGCATAATGTCCGAGCTTGGTCAGTTTGCTATTAAGCTGAGAACTGGTATTAATCGCTTTAGGTTTAGTGCTACGCCAGCGCACTAACAAACGCACCAACATAAAGATTAAAATGCCAATACCCACGGCCATATGCGTTCTTAGCATGTTGATTTTTTCTGGGTCGGTATTGGGCGTATCTTCTAAAGCAGCATGACCCATTACCAGCCAAAACATAATGGCAATAGCTAATAGCCAATGCAGGCTTACTAAAAATGGATGATAGCGTTTTATTGTATGACTCATATATTAACCCCTAACGTCTTCCATAACCATGGCCGTACTTATGCGCACCACCACCTTGATGATTACGCATACGTTCACGCTTTTGTTTGCCAGCACCTAAGTGTGCAGAGCTATGATTCTCTCTAAGCAGTGCTCGCTGCTCGCTACTTAACAGCGCCTCAGATCTTAATTCAAACCTGTCTATAGGTGAGGCAACATCAAAACTAGTCAGCGCTTCTTCTGCACTGGCTTGCGCCGCCAATGAGAAGCAGATAAGTACTGCGTAACTTGTTGATTTTTTTAATGTTTTCATGACTTAGAACTCTATTTACTTTAGCTCACAACCACGGCCATGCTTATGATCATGATGCTTAACACCCAAGCGCTCAAATACTTCATGTCTTTGCTCTTTATTTAAGCCCATGTAATCGAAAAACGCTTGTCGTTCTTGATATGACATGCGCTTGATATTGTTGCGCATAGTATTGGCAAATGCTGCACGATCCATGGTTGGCATGTTGTTAACCTCATGGCGCGCTTGATGATATCTTCCTTGGTCTTGTTGCTTATAAGAGGTTTTATCGTGCTTATGTGATTTGTCACAACCCTTATGATCACCCTTACTGCCGCGCATTCTCTCTTTAAAAGACTGTCTTTGCTCAGCAGTCATCTTGCTCATGTTTTCACGCATCATCTGTCTGAAATTATCACGATCTTCTGCTGACATGGCGTGCACCTTGTCATGTAAGGTGATATGCGTATTGTCATCAGCCTGTACGCTATACGCACCCAAAGTTAAAGCAGATAATGTAAAAATCATTGTCAGTTTTTTCATGTTGTTACTCCGTTGTCATAAAAGATGGTGCCAGTATACGACGCCTGTGTAACTACAGTATTTCCTAGGTAAATCAATTTGTATCGCTTTGTTACCGAGTGTAACCCGTTCTACTGACCAGAGGGCTGACGTATAATCGCCTCATGAATAAGCACAAGTGTATTTTGATTGTAGATGATGACCCGGGTATTTGCCGTATGCTTACGCGTTATCTTAATGAACAGGAGTTTGATAGCACTTGTGTGGGTGATGCGCTAGAGATGGATAAGTGGCTTAAAACTCGCCAGCCCGACCTTATCTTATTGGATTTGATGCTACCGGGTGAAGATGGACTCTCTATTGCCAGACGTCTTCGAAGCAACTCTAATATACCGATTATGATGCTCACCGCCAAAGGCGAAGACATTGATCGGATTATTGGCCTGGAGATTGGTGCTGATGACTATTTAGCCAAACCTTTTAACCCGCGTGAATTGTTGGCACGTATCAATGCTCTATTAAGACGCTCAAATTATGCTCATACTGATGAGAAGCCCTCTACTCGGGGCTCTCAGTTTAGTTTTGGCCAATATCACTTTGATAAAGAATCCATGATTCTAATGCATAACCATCAAGAGGTAGCGCTAGGTCATGCAGATACCGAGCTATTATCACTGTTTATCGAGCATCCGAATCAACCCATCACTCGAGACTTTATACTCGATCAACTTTCTGGCATAGAGCGCGACCCATTTGATCGCTCTATTGATGTGCGTGTGGCACGTCTGAGAAAAAAAATCGAACCCAATCCTAACAAGCCGCAGTTTATTCGCACAGCACGTGGTGTGGGTTATCGATTTACCCCGAGTGGAGACGGTAAACATGAGTAGAAAAACGCTATTTGGTCGCACAGCACTGATTATCTCTGTCACTATGCTGGCTTTTGCCTTAGCTGCTGTGGCAATTGTTGGGCAATTTATCGTTAAACCAATTGGCAAGAGAAACGTTGAAGACCTTTCAGCGCTTATTCTACTTTCCGCGCAAACCTATGTGGAACTACCCCCTGAGACGCGAGCAGATTTTGTTGATGAACTCTCCAGCACCCATCAATTATTCTGGGGCACAGGAGAAGAAAAACTTTCAACAAAACCCTTATCACATCCGCGCTTTCATTTTATGCAGCAAGTCCTATCTGAGCGCTTGGGAGAAAATGTGGAGCTAACCCGGCAAATGGACGACCACCACCGCTACTGGATTGATCTACACATGGCGGGAGAGGATCTTCGTATTGGCTTTCATCAAAAACGATTGGGAGAAGCATTGCCTTACGTGGCCTTATATTTATCAGCAATCTTACTATTAACCACCCTGTTAGGCAGTTTAATTCTGGTAAGAAAACTCACCCGGCCCATCAAGGATTTATCCGTCGCAGCTAAGATTGTTGGCTCGGGTAACACCCCAAAACCATTGGCAGAGGACGGACCAAAAGAATTGGCTGAAACCGCGCGTGCTTTTAATAAAATGTCTACCGATGTACAAGCGCTATTAGAGAATCGCACCGTACTACTAAGCGGTATATCTCATGATCTACGCACCCCACTGACTCGACTGAATCTGGCACTGGAGATGTTGCCTGATAATGTGGATGATGAGCTGCGCAACGAACTAAAAGAAGCCATTGGTAATATGGAGTTGATTATTGCCGAATATATGCAACTCGCCAAAGGCTTGGAACAAGACAGTCTAAAAACCACGCACATTCAATCTTTGATCAGTGACATTGTTTCTGAGCTAAACCAGGACAAAAACCAGCTTATTCAACTCACTGGGGACGATACTTGCCAAATCAACACCTATACGGAAGCACTGCATCGCGTACTGTTTAATCTGATTGAAAATGCCATACGCTACGGAGAAGGAGCACCGATTGAGATCAGCTGGCAATGTGATCAGCGCGCGCAAACAATTCGCATCAAAGATCAAGGTCCAGGCATTCCCAAGCAACATAGATCGGCCATTTTTAGACCATTTTATCGTCTAGAGAGCTCACGCAATCGCAATAGTGGTGGCAGCGGCTTGGGCTTGGCCATTGTTGAACAATTGGTTAATCAACGAGGCTGGAAGATTACTATTGATGACACAGCTGAAGGTGGCACGCAAGTCACACTAAGTCTATAGCGGGTGAATTAGGGGGTTGCTTAGGGCAACCAATCCACAGGGACTATGGTTAGTGAAGAGGAGATATAGCTAACCATCATCAAAAAACACTAAATTAATTTTAGGGCATCCGCTGCGTCAAAATTGCCATAAATTGTTTCATAACTGTAACAATAACCAAATTATCCCAAGTTCATGAATAATAGAGTGATGGATAAACAAAAACTACTGATTGTTGATGATGAGAAAAAGCTCAGGGATTTATTAAAATCTTATTTGAGTAAAGAAGGTTTTGCCGTGGAGGCGGTGGCCAATGGTATAGAGATGGATCAATATCTGAAAGACCATATGGTAGATTTGGTCATTCTCGATCTAATGCTCCCTGGTGAAAATGGCCTATCCATTGGTCGTCGACTTCATCAGCGCAATCAATTGCCGGTGATTATGCTCTCTGCCCTAGGCGAAGAAGCGGATCGTATTACCGGTTTGGAGGTGGGTGCAGATGATTACTTGGCAAAACCTTTTAGTCCGCGAGAATTATTGGCCAGAATTCGTTCAGTATTGCGCCGACAAACACCAGAATTAGCAACAGATTCAAGCTCATGCCACGTGTTTAATTTTGGTCCTTTTTGTTTGGATACCGCTAAACACGAACTCAGCAAAGACGGTCAACTAATCAACCTAACCAGCGGTGAGTTTAAAATGCTCAATATCTTTATTACTCATATGGATCAAGTGCTGAGTCGAGACCAATTACTCGAAATTAGTAAAGGCTATGAACGTACGTCGTTTGATCGCAGTGTGGATATTTGCATTGGTAGACTGAGAAAAAAAATCGAGCCCGACCCTTCTAACCCCATCTACTTAAAAACCGTTTGGGGCGCTGGCTATCTACTCTCTAGTCACAACACATGACAAAACAAAAACTCAGACAACCTAAGGGGGTTTTCTACAAAACCTTTTCAACCATTACTTTGGTTGCCATAGGCTTGCAAATAGCAACCTTCTCAGCTATCGCCTACTATATGCTTTTTCCTTTGGCTAATCGCGCCGCTGATGATCTGTCTAGCCTGGTCTTAACCTCAGCCAAACATTGGCAAGAACTTGAGCCTAGTCAGCGTGATGAGTTTGCACAACAGGTATTGGAAAAATATCAATTAGTGCTAAAACCCGCACAACAGTCTCTCTCAAACTCTGACAACGTCGTTCCACCCTATGTACAGTGGCTAGGCGCTGCAATCAGCCAACATCAGGGCAAGCCAATCGCAATTCACGATACTATTGACGCCCAATCAGAACGATGGTTTTGGTTTGACGTGGTTATTAACAACGAAGCAATTCGATTTGGCTTTCCCTATTCACGTATTGGTGCCAACCCCTCGCAAGCCCTATTGATCACACTACTAACTGCCTTGGTGGCACTGATTATTACCGCACTGGTTTTAACCAAGCGTCTAACTGGACCAATTAATCGGCTCTATGGCGCTTCCAAATTAATTGGCAAGGGTAATTGGCCTGAGCCTATTCAGACTGAAGGCCCCAAAGAGCTGATTGAGCTTGCCAAGCAATTTAATAAGATGAGCCTACAGGTGCAAGAACTACTCTCTAATAGAACGGTTTTACTGGCAGGTATTGCTCACGATTTGCGCACGCCACTAACTCAAATCAACTTAGCATTATCTATGCTACCAAACCAAGGTGGCAATCCAGAGCTAATGCAGAGCATACAACAAGATTTGGATGATATTAATCGACTAATCAGTGAAGCGCTCAACATTGCCACCGAGCTGAACAAGGAGCAAGAAAATCCCAGTGATCCTAGGATTGAATTAGACAAAGTTATTACCAGCATGGGTCAATCAAGCGCCTTAATCAAACTCACACAGGTAAATGTCAACGATTGCCAAATGATTCTATATCCGATGGCCTTTCGAAGAATACTAACTAATCTCATTAGCAATGCCATTCGTTATGGCAATAACCAACCGATAGAGGTGGTATTGGACTGTGGCAAAACCCAAACCACCGTACAGGTTA
>CAZLDG010000029.1:0-16771 GCA_964558405.1 uncultured Candidatus Thioglobus sp.
GGACAATCATCCATATGAAAGAAAATGAAGACGCCTTTTTTACCGGCATCCCGCGCATCATCTAGGTTCTCGCTGTAGTCGTTAAAATGCTGATCAAATAAATCAGCGGCCAAAGTATTTGGCACCAAGCCAATGGTTAGTAGGGCGGCACATAGCCACCTTAATAGGTTGATTCGCATCATATACCCCCAAGTTAATGATGGACTTTATGATAACAAATAACCGATTTGAAATTGTAACGTTTTGTTACTCAAATAAGGCTTCAATAAAATCCTTAGCCACAAAGGGTTTTAGATCATCGATTCCTTCACCTACGCCAATATAGCGAATAGGCAGATTCAGCTCGTCAGAAATGGCGAACAACACGCCACCTTTGGCGGTGCCATCAAGCTTGGTAATACTCACACCACTGAGCTCAATGGCTTTGTTGAATTCTTTGGCTTGATTGATGGCATTTTGACCAGAGCCACCATCAACCACCAGCATGGTTTCGTGTGGTGCATCTGGATTTTGCTTGCCAATCACACGTTTGATTTTTTCTAATTCTTGCATGAGGTTGCCCTGGGTGTGCAAGCGTCCAGCGGTATCAGCAATTAAGATGTCAATATTTTTTGCGCGCGCTGATTCGTAAGCATCGTAAATCACAGAGGCGGCATCTGCCCCTGTGGCTTGCGCGATGACAGGGATCTCATTGCGCTCACCCCAAACCTTGAGTTGTTCAACAGCTGCGGCGCGGAAAGTATCACCCGCGGCCAGCATCACCGACTTGCCTTGGTTTTGGAATGATTTGGCCAATTTACCAATGGTAGTAGTCTTGCCTGCGCCGTTAATGCCTACCACTAAGATGACAAAGGTTTGTCCAATGTCTGTCTCCAACTGCGTATCAGCAATCAGCAGTTGTGCCAACTCTTGTTTTAAAAACTCGTACAAGGCGTCTGAGTCTTTAAGGGTTTTTCGCGAAGCGTTTTGTCTAACCGATTCCAGCACTTTGTCGGTGGTGCTAATGCCAATGTCTGCGGTAATCAGCAGCATTTCTAATTCGTCTAGCAAGTCATCATCGATGGCTTTTTTACCTAGTAGTAATGAGGAAAGACCCGAACCTAATTTTTCTCTGGATTTGATTAGTCGCTGTTTAAGCGAGGCAGGTTTTTGATCCGTTTCAGATTTGTCTTTTTTAAAAAAATTAAACACTGCTTGTCTTTATAATGAATGAGTAATGAGGCGTTTAATTTTACTACTTGTGGTTTTCTCCAGCCGGGTTTTTGCAACGGATGGATTATTAACACAACACAATGTACATCAGGCACAACTAGACAATGGCCTAAAGATTGTAGTCAAGGTAGATCGTCGCGCACCGGTGTTTATTTCACAGCTTTGGTATCAAGTGGGCGCCAGTGATGAGCGTCGTCCGCATACGGGTATTTCACATCTGTTAGAACATATGATGTTCAAAGGCACTCAGCGTTACAAGGCTGGCGAGTTTTCCAAGATTATTGCCAAAAATGGCGGTGATGACAATGCCTTTACTTCTAAAGACTATACGGCCTATTATCAAAAGATGCACAACTCCAAACTCGAGTTGGCAATTCAGATGGAAGCTGATCGCATGCGCCATTTGAGCTTCTCTCACCGAGAGCTTGCCAAGGAAAGACAAGTGGTCTTGGAGGAGCGTAGACAACGGGTTGAGGACAATCCCAACGCCAAGGTTTATGAGCAACTTAGGCTAATCTCTTTTGCGGAGCAAGGCCCTTATCATGCGCCAGTGATTGGTTTTCAAAGTGATATAGAGCAAATACAATTAGCAGATTTGCGTCATTGGTATGCGCGTTATTATGCGCCAAATAATGCGACGTTGGTAGTGGTTGGTGATGTTGAACCTGCTCAGGTACTTGAATACGCACAACGCTATTTGGGTGGTTATACTGCCAGTGATATAACGCATTCGCCTCAACCCTCAATTGCCAGAGTTGGACAGCACAAGGTATTAAAACTCAAAGCAAAACTGCCGTTTTATACGTTGGGTTTTCACGTACCTAGCCTAAAGAGTGCTACAGATAAGCAGCAGGCCTACCAGTTAGAAATGTTGGCCTATGTGCTGGATAACGGCCTGTCTAAAGCCTTGATGCGTAATCAGCAAATTGTCTCTAGTATTGGCGTGGGGTATCGCCTATACGACAAGTACGATACGCTATTTACCATTAGCTTTATTCCTGCCAAAGGCATAGACAATGCTCAAGTGCTTAAAGCGATTCGCACTCAAGTTGATGAGTTGATTGCACAGCCACATTTGATTGTGCCAGAGATGGGGCGTACTAAGGCGCAACTAGAGGCCAGCTTTGTGTTTGAACAAGACTTAATCCATGTTCAGGCTTATTATTTGGGCATGTTGGACACTACTGGTCTGGGTGTGGCTAAAATGTTTGAATATGTCGATAAAATGAATGAAATTAAAGCTAAAAAGCTATCAAATGTCGCTAAAATCTATTTAGATTTTTCTAAGGTAAACAGTGTTGAACTCCAACCACAGGTGCTGCAATGAGATATTGGTTATCGCTGGCATGGTTTATTTGTAGTGCGGGTTATGCACAACTAAATATTCAAAGTTGGCAGACGCCAGAGGGTGCCAAAGTTTTATTTGTGCAAACCCAGGGGTTGCCGATGTTGGATATTGCCCTTAATTTTGATGCAGCCAGCTCTAGAGATGGGGATCAGCATGGATTAGCCTCTGTCACCAATGCGCTGATTGGCACAGCAACGACCCATCAAAGCGAGGAGCAAATTATTCAAACTTTTGAATCCTTAGGGGTAGAGTTTTCCACGCACTCCTTAAAGGATATGTCGATTATCTCACTACGCAGTTTGACGCGTCCGCAGATACTCAATCGCGCTGTCTCGTTGTTTTCACAGGTTATTGCCCAGCCAAAGTTTACCCAAGCAAAGCTAACGCGTGAGAGAAAGCAGATGCTCAGAGCGCTGGCCGCAGCCAAGCAATCTCCGGGTGATGTGGCCTCTTTGGCTTTTGCTCAAAGCGTGTTTGCCTCTCATCCTTATGCACACAATAAACTCGGCGACGAACACAGTCTAGGCGCGATTACACTGGCAGATGTGAAAGCGCATTATCGGCGCTATTACAGTGCTAAAAATCTAACCATTGCCTTGGTTGGTGGTATCTCTACAGTCAAAGCCAAGCAAATTGCTCGTCAATTGTCTCACGGGCTTAATATTGGGGAAAAAGCACCAGAACACCCCATGGTTCAGCCATTAACACAAGCCAGTACTCAGCATATTGAATTTCCTTCAACCCAAACTCATCTGCTGATTGGACAAGTGGGTATTAACCGCTCACATCCTGATTATTACGCCTTATATTTGGGTAATCACCTCTTGGGAGGTAGTGGTTTGAATTCAATCTTGAGTCGTGAGATTCGTGAGGATAAGGGTTTGGCTTATTCGACCTCGAGCTACTTTACCAAGATGAAAGCACATGGATACTTTCTCATCAAACTGCAAACCAAAAACACCCAGGCCGATCAGGCCAAGTCCATTGCGCTGAATACCTTGAGTGATTTTATCAAGCGTCCAATCTCAGCAGAATCACTCCAGGACGCTAAAGACAATATCATTGGTGGTTTTGCACTAGAGATTGCCAGCAATGCCAATATTTTGACCTATTTATCCATTATTGGCTTTTACGGATTGCCACTAGATTACTTATCAAGTTTTACTCAACACATTAAAACCCTTGACGAGACTCAGGTTCAACAAGCATTTAATCGTTTGATTGATACCAATAAGTTGGCCATTGTTAGCGTGGGCCAGAGACAATAAATTTATGAGCCTAATCCAATAAAAAATGAATACCAGTGAACTGCTTTTTTCTTATGGCACCTTGCAAACACCCGAGGTACAACTAGAGACCTTTGGTCGCCACCTAGGCGGTACGCCTGATGCTTTGCTGGGCTATCAATTGCAGATGGTGGCGATCTCGGATCCACAAGTGGTGGAGCTTAGTGGCGAGTCTCACCATCCGATTGCCATTCCTACTGGTGATGAGGCCAGTCGTGTTTCGGGCATGGTGTTTGCCATCACCCCAGAGGAATTGGCCCATGCCGATGGTTACGAAGTCAGTGATTATCAGCGCGTAATGGGTAAGCTGGACTCGGGCAAACAGGCCTGGGTTTATGTCAGCGCTAAAGACTGATTGCTATAGCAGCACCTTTTCGATATTAACCGAGTTAATAAAGTCTTTTTGCCAATGCTCCCCCAGTCTTTGACGGGCAATCACCTCAATAGGGTAGATAGGCTTGATACCAGTGCTTGACTTGTAGCGAGACAGACCTTGTCGACAGGCTGGACAAGTGGTGAGCATCTGCACCTCTTCTTTGGCCTTAGGCGCGCCAATCAGCTGAGTTAGGTCCTTTTGAATCTCGTTCTCTTTTTTGAATTTCACTTGTTTGGCAATATCGGCGCGAGACACAGCAAAGGTGCCCGCCTCACCACAGCAACGATCGTTTTGCGTCACATCTGCACCCATGAGATGACTTACTACCTGTGCAGAATCCTCCGATTTAATTGGATCATGACAAGGCGCATGATAAAGGTATTGTTCGTTGTTATTCTCCAACTTAACTCCAGCACCTAATAAATACTCATGCACATCTAACAGCTCTGAATCTTTAAAGATATCACCAAGTTCATAGGTAAGTAATTGATCAATACAAGTACCACAAGAGGTAATCACATGTCGAATGTCTAAATAATTTAGCGTATTGGCCATGCGATGGAACAAGACGCGATTGTTGGTTGAAATTTCCTTGCCGCGCTTTAGATCACCGCTTGAGGTTTGCGGATAGCCACAACATAAATAGCTTGGTGGTAGTACCACTTTAACACCCTGATGATAGAGTAGTGCAATACTGGCCAGAGCAATTTGTGAATATAGGCGTTCAGAGCCACAACCTGGGAAATAAAACACGCTGGGCGAGGTATCGGTTGCTTTTTCCGGATGCGCCAGAATTGGCAGGGTTTTGCCATCGTTAATATCCAATAGGTCTCGTAGTGGCTTGTTGCCCGTATCTGTTGGTAGTGGCTTATCCAGTACGGTGGCTAGTTCAATCGCCAAGCCTGGCTTGCCAATGGTTTTATCCGGTTGTTTGTTTAGTAGAGGCTTGGCCAGCTTGCTGACAAAGTTTTGCGCCTTATAACCATAATCAATCAACAGTTTTTTCGCCAGGCGAATACGCCATGGATGTGTCATGTTTAGATAAGCCATTGAGGCTTTGGCCATGAGGTTGCTTTGATAATGATTTTGCGTACGCAAGATGTGCTTCATCTTGGTGCTAACATCGCCAAAATCAATATTAACCGGACACGGCGTTACACAACGATGACAAATGGTGCAATGATCCGCCACATCGTTAAATTCACTAAAGTGTGCCACTGAGATGCCACGTCTGGTTTGTTCTTCGTATAAGAAGGCCTCAGAGATTAAATTCGAGCCAATAATCTTATCGCGTGGTGAGTAGAGTAGGTTGGCCTCGGGCACGTGTGTGGTGCACACACTCTTACACTTGCCACAACGTAGGCAAGACTTCACCATGTCGTTAATCTCGCCCAGCTCACTGCTTTCTAAAATCAGAGCCTCTTGTTCTACCAATTTTAGTGAGGGGGTAAAGGCATTTTCTAGACCGCCACCAGGCATGAGTTTGCCCGCATTAAAATGACCCTCAGGGTCCACTTGTTGTTTGTAGTCGATAAAGGCTTGTTTAAATTCATCTGAGAGGTATTGATACTTGGTTAGACCAATGCCGTGCTCACCAGAGATAGAGCCGCCCAGATTCTGTGCCAACGCCATAATCTCATCAACCACAGACTCTGCCTGATGCAGCATCTTGGTATTGTGAGAATGTACCGGGATATTGGTGTGTACGTTGCCATCACCTGCGTGCATATGTGTGGCCACAAACAAACGCTCTTCTCTAAACTCAGCGTGAATCTGTTCAATGGCTTGACGAATCTCCTCCAGCACCTCGCCCATGAGTAATTGATTCAGTGGTTTGGCAAATTCCTCTACATAAGAGATGACACGCACCTGGGTTTGGATGTCTTTAAAGTGTTCTAATTGATTCAGCGTTTGCCATTGTGCTTCTACCGAGTCGGCCAACTCGATAGCAGCAGTAATTTTGTCGTGAATCAAACCAGACTCGGCCTTAATGCTAATGAGATATTTGCGTACCTCAGAGAGAATCAGTAGCTTGTTTTCAATTGATAGGCGGATGTTAATAAACTCGACACCGTCGTTATATTCAGCAAGTTTTTCCAGTGGAATAACCACGTCTTCATTGATTTTAAAGGCGTTGGTATGTGCGGCAATCGCAGCGGTATTGGCGCGATCTTTCCAAAATGCTTGGCGCTTATCGGGCAATTTGGCCACGAAACATTCACCATCGCGCTCAGTGGTAATGCTAACTATTTTTTCAATATAGTCATCCAGCGTGCTTTCGCTATGACTAGAGATATCAATAAGTAATACCATCTTCGGTAATTCGAAGCGTTTGGCCTTAGTGGTGTAATCCACCGCTTTAATATAGCGTGCATCGAGGTGCTCCATGCCCACCAAGTCCACATCATCGCTAGCATCCACGCAATCTTTAATGGCGACAATAGCAGAAGTGGCCTGATTTAGATCATGGCCAAAGAATTCTAGACATAGGGTGTTGATGTGTTCTAGTGGCTGATGCAAGACAAAGCGCGCCGAGGTGATAAAGCCATCACAGCCTTCTTTTTGAATACCCGGTAAACCGCCTAAAAACTTATTGGTTACATCCTTGCCCAGTCCGCGCTTACGCATGTCGTGGGTATCGAGCTCTAAGATCTCACTGTCAATAACACTTTGTGCATCATCTTCTAGTTGAAAAACCTCAAAGCGAATACGCTCAAGCAGCTGAATTTTATCTTGATTATGATCCAGACGTCTGACTTCAATCCACTTACCTTGTGGCGTTACCATCTTCCAAGACAGGAGGTTGTCAATGGTTGTACCCCAACGCAGCGCCTTTTTACCGCCCGCATTCATGGCCACATTACCACCAATGGTGCAGGCATCTTGAGAGGTTGGATCCACCGCAAATACCAGACCCTTAGCATTGGCCGCCTCACTAACGCGTTTAGTGACCACACCAGCGCCAACGTTAATACTATGCAGGCTATGATCAGATTCAATCGAATCGATAAAACTGAGTTTTTCAGTGTTAATCACCGCGGTTTGACGTGAGAGTGGAATGGCACTGCCGGTATAGCCAGTACCACCACCGCGCGGAATAATGGTTAGCCCTAGCTCAATACAAACCTTCACAATAGCAGCAATCTCAATCTCTGTGTCTGGGGTGATTACCACCTGCGGGTATTCAACACGCCAGTCAGTCGCATCAGTTGAATGCGCTGAACGTGATAAAGCGTCAAAACGAATATTGTTTTTATGCGTAACCTTCAGTAGGGCTTTTTCTACACGATCTTTATTGTTTTTAAACGCACTGAGATAGTACTTGAATTCATCTACCGCTTGATCAGTAGCCTCTAGTAGCTGTAAAACCTTGTTGTTATCATTAGCGCGTGCGCGAATCTGATCCAGTCTTGAATATAAGGCTTCGGTCAGTTGTTGCCAGCGACGCTTATTGGTAATCAGATCTTCTTGCAAGTAGGGGTTGCGATTCACCACCCACATATCGCCCAGTACTTCAAAGAGCATGCGTGCAGAACGACCCGTGTTGCGGTCTGCGCGTAATTGGTTAAGAATCTCCCAAGCTGGCTCGCCTAAAAAACGACAGACAATTTCTTTGTCAGAAAAAGAGGTGTAGTTATAGGGGATTTCGCGATATTGATCCAAGTCTTGGCTCGAGTAGTTTCTATACGCAATTTATTTTACTATAATGAATGCTATTGATAATTGAATTAAAGTGGGTAATTATGCTTTGGATTAAGGCCTTTCATATTATTAGTGTCATCACTTGGTTTGCTGCCTTGTTTTACTTGCCGCGCCTCTTTGTTTATCACGCCATGAGTAGTGATAGAACCAGTATTGAGCGCTTTAAGGTTATGGAGCGTAAGCTTTATCGCGGTATTATGACCCCGAGTTTTATTCTGGCAACGGCTTTGGGTATTTGGATGTTGGAAGTTTATGCTTGGCAGGCTTATGTCTCGCAGCTGTGGTTGCACCTTAAATTATTGTTGGTGGCTCTGTTGATTGCCTATCATTTTTATTGCGGTTATTTGGTTAAGGTATTCGCCGAGGACAACAACCAAAAATCGCATAAGTTTTATCGTTACTTTAACGAGATTCCGGTATTTATTCTACTGGCCGTGGTCATCTTGGTCGTGGTTAAGCCGTTCTAATTACTTTTGCGTTAACCTTAGATAATTATCCGCCAAGGCTTCATAAATCGGTTGGCGAGAGATTTGTTTGGAGGTGATGGCAGCCAGTAGGGCGATAATCACACCTGGCAATAGCAAATTAAAGTTATTGGTCATCTCTAGTACCAACAAGGTAGCAGTCAGTGGCGCTCTAATCACGGCGCTTAGATAGCCGATCATCGCCAATAACATCACCACTTGTGGATTGATTTGTCCATACCAAAGACTGATCTCAGAACCAATACCGGCGCCAATAGAGATACTGGTCATAAACAAACCACCGGCAATGGTGGAGATAAAGGAGGCTAGCGTGGCCAAATATTTCATCAGCGCAAATTCAGCGCCCAGTGATTCTCCCGCTAGGAGTTTGAGTGTTTCCTGATGTCCTGAGCCTGAGGTTTGGGTATTAGAGAGATAATTCATCAAGGCCACTACCAGTCCTAATACCAAGGCTAGAGCAATGAGTTTGGCCCTGTCGCCTAGGATAAATTTTGCGATTAAGATCAGGGATATTTTGGCAAAAATACCACCGAGTACCCCAGTGAGCAGGGCAATAGGTAGTAGTTGCCAAATCCAGCTTAGTGGCAAAGACAGTTCAGATAGATCGACTAAGTAGGGTGTGTGTGCCTCATAAAGATTAAACAGTAAATACACCAATAGACTGATACCTGCAATCAGTACCAAGGCTTGTTTTCTGAGTTTTCGACCAATCTCTTCGTAGGCAAAAAGTACGCCAGCAATTGGCGCGTTAAAAGCGATAATCAGTCCGACACTACCACCAATGGCAATCACTGCCTGAATCAGCAGTTTGCGTCTAAGTTGAATAAACTGGGCAAAGTGATAAAAGATAGAGCCACCAATGTGCACACTAGGACCACCAAAACTCAATGAAGCGCCACCGACCATGGCCAGCACCACAAAGACAATTTTACTCAGCGCCACCTTGATAGATAATAGCATTAAGCGAATGCGTCGATTGCGTGAATCGGTAGCGGCAATGAGTTGTGGAATGCCACTGCCTCCCGCATAGCCCGAGTAATTTTTATCCAAATAAACAATCAGCGCAAATACGGCTGGAGTGATGAAAAACCCCCAATAGGCTTGATCGACCAATAGGCTTTTAAAACCATGTTGTGTTTGTTCGCTTATCCATAAAAACAATGAGATGATTGTCGTGGCAACAACACCGGCAAGTACTAAAGCAAGATAGGTTTTGGCTTCTTTGGGCAGTTGGTGTAGAACGTATCTACGCATGAGTCTTACTCAGAGAACAAGCCGGTTGAAAGATAGCGATCGCCACGATCAGGCAAGATGGTAACAATGGTGGCATTGTTGATTTGTTTTGATAATGCCAAGGCGGCAGCGACTGCGCCACCCGAAGACACACCGGCAAAAATACCTTCTTTTCTGGCTAAATCACGCGTGGTTTGTTCGGCGTCTGTTTGCGAGACATCCAGCATTTGATCAACCTTAGAAGCGTCAAAAATCTTCGGTAGATAAGCCTCAGGCCAGCGACGAATGCCGGCGATTTGCGCACCTTCTTCGGGTTGTACGCCAACGATTTGAATCTCGGGGTTTTTAGCCTTAAGAGTGTTAGATACCCCCATAATTGTGCCTGTGGTACCCATGGCAGAGACAAAGTGCGTTATTTCGCCTTGGGTGTCACGCCAGATTTCCTTCGCAGTGGCATCTACATGTGCATTCGGGTTGTCGGTATTGGCAAACTGGTCCAGTTGTTTGCCTTCGCCTTTGGCCTGCATGGCGTCAGCCAAATCCCTAGCACCTTCCATACCCTCGTCTTCACTGACCAAAATCAGCTCAGCACCATACGCAGCCATGGCGTCGCGTCTTTCCTGGGTTAGATTATCTGGCATGATTAAAATCATCCGATAGCCTTTAATCGCAGCGCTCATCGCTAAGGCAATGCCCGTATTGCCACTGGTGGCTTCAATCAAGGTGTCCCCTGGGGTGATTTCGCCACGATGCTCAGCCTGAGTAATCATATTGAAGGCGGCGCGATCTTTGACCGAACCCGCAGGGTTGTTGCCCTCGAGTTTGACCAAAACGGTATTAGATGGATTGGGATTGAGTTTTTGTAGATGTACCAGTGGCGTATTGCCAATGGTCTCATCAATGGTTGGATAGTGTGTATTCATAGTGCTAATTACTTCGCATCTGAATAAGCACCTTATCCAGATTACATATTATTTAAAATGGCGTCTTTAACTTCGTCCATTACTGGGTTAACTAAAATCATCTCGTCCGTACATTGCTTAATTGCCGTGTCCGGGTCTTTTAGTCCGTGTCCAGTTAGGGTGCAAACCACTTTAGAACCTTCTTCAATCTTACCGGATAGGATGTCGCGCATCGCACCAGCTAGTGAGGTAGCTGAAGCCGGTTCACAGAAAATACCTTCTTTTTCGGTCAGTAGTTTTTGTGCAGCCAAAATCTCCCCGTCGCTGAGTGAATCAAACCAACCGCCAGAATCTTTCTCAACTTGGCGTGCCAAATCATAGCTTTGCGGATGACCAATACGAATCGCCGTAGCAACCGTCTCTGGATTATCCACCATCGCACCCTTAACAAATGGCGCAGCACCGGCAGCTTGATAGCCTACCATTTTTGGTGTGTTGTTAACCTTGCCGTATTCCTTGTATTCGCTATAACCCATCCAATGTGCAGAGATATTACCGGCATTACCCACAGGCAAGCAGTGATAATCTGGGGCAAAACCCAACTCTTCGATAATCTCGAATGCGGCGGTTTTTTGACCTTGTAAGCGATAAGGATTAATAGAGTTTACAATCGATACTGGTGCATGCTCTGCCACTTCTTTAACCAGACGCATACCATCATCAAAGTTACCTTTAATTTGGATAATAATCGCACCATGAATCATGGCTTGTGCCAATTTGCCCAGGGCAATCTTGCCTTCTGGAATCAATACAAAGGCTTTAATACCAGCGCGCGCCGCGTAAGCTGCTGCTGCTGCTGAGGTGTTACCCGTTGAAGCACAAATAATGGCTTTAGAGCCAGCTTCAACAGCCTTGGTAACCGCCATAGTCATACCACGATCTTTAAAAGAACCGGTTGGGTTAAGGCCTTCGTATTTAATGTAGATATCAACCGCTTTACCCAACTCACGTGGAATGTTGTCCAGACGAATCAGTGGCGTATTGCCTTCGCCCAAGCTGATTAGTCGAGTGCTCTCGCTTACCGGTAGACGATCTTTGTAATTTTCAATTAGGCCTGTGTATCTCATACTCATAGTTTATCCTTTTAATCGAGTGTTTCAACGTGGATGGTTTTCACATCCTGTTTGATAAATGTATTTTGCTCAATCTCAGCCACTGCTGTCTTGAGTTCGCCAGTTTTAACCGAGTTGGTAATAATGGCAATGTGTGCGTTATTTTGTGCATCCACTTGCTTTTGAATCACCGCTTCAACACTGATGTTGTGCTTGGCTAAAGTGGCAGTAATATCGGCCAAAACCCCCGGCTCATCAGCCGCCAAAAGGCGTAAATAGAAGATGGATTCAATCTCATCGCTCTTGGCACTTGGGTAGTGATTAAAGCTATTCCAGCCCAAAACATCATGACTGACCGTGCCTTTAACAATGTCTACCAAATCAGCAATCACTGCAGAAGCTGTGGCTTCATCACCCGCACCCGCACCATAGTAAAGTGTTGGTCCAACCGCATTGCCTTTGACTAAGACTGCATTCATTACCCCGTCTACATTGGCCAGTAGGCGCGTTTTTGGAATCAAGGTTGGATGGACGCGCATCTGAATCTCACCGTCGATTTTTTTGGCAATTCCCAGGTGCTTAATGGCATAACCAAGCTCGGTTGCAAAGCTGACATCTTCACCGCTGATCTGACTAATGCCCTCAGTAGAAACGCTATCAAAATCCAGCTTAGCGCCAAAGGCAATCGCGCCTAAGATCGCCAGTTTGTGTGCGGCATCAATGCCTTCTACATCAAAAGTTGGATCGGCTTCGGCATAACCTAGAGCTTGCGCCTCTTTGAGTACATCGTCAAAGCTTCGACCTTTATCACGCATCTCGGTCAAAATAAAATTACCGGTACCATTGATGATGCCAGCTACCAGTTCAACCTGATTGGCACTTAAGCCTTGCTCTAGTGATTTTAAGATAGGAATGCCACCAGCCACAGAAGCCTCGAACAATAGGTGAACATTGTTATCTTTAGCCAGATTTAACAACTCATCACCATGAGTCGCAATCAAAGCCTTATTGGCGGTAATCACATGCTTACCATTGGCAATCGCCTGCTCAACTAAGTCTTTAGCAATCGAGGTACCACCAATTAGTTCTAAAACCACCTCAACCTCGCTATTGTTGACCACCGCAAAGGCATCTTCGGTAATATCTAGGTTTTCATCAGCGCAGATTCTGGGCTCGGCAAGACTTTTAACCGCCGCCTGAATAATATTAATGTCCTGGCCAGTGCGCGCATAAATCTCGTCTTTGTTTTTGCGCAATACGTTAACCACACCGCCACCGACGGTACCCAGGCCTAAAATTCCAATGTTCACTTTTGTAAAATCCGCTTAGTATTAATAAAGCCCTAAATTATACCGGCCCAGATAGGTTAATGGCGCAGCATTTTAGTGGGCGTGCGTATTGTTTTGGCACCTTGTGTTCGTTGTTAAAAACCACGGGTGCTAAGGCTTTAAGCATGTCTTCATAGACTGCCTGTTTAAAGTCGATAACCGCTTGAATTGGATGCCAGTAATCCACCCAGCGCCAGTCGTCAAACTCGACCTCAGAGTGGGTTGCTAAATTGATATTGGCCTCACTGGCAGTGAGCTTGAGCAAAAACCAAACCTGTTTTTGTCCTTTGCAGATGGGCTTTTGTGCGCGCCTGATGTGATAATCTGGCAAATCGTAGCGCAACCACTTTGGGGTTTTGGCGATTAACTCCACATGTTCTTGAGACAGGCCTACCTCTTCATAAAGCTCACGAAATAAGGCGTCAGTATCACTCTCACCTTTGTCAATACCGCCTTGAGGTAATTGCCAGGAGTCTTGATTGTGGCGTTTGGCCAGCAAAACCTGTTGGGCGTCGTTAATGATAACGATGCCAACATTGGCTCGGTAGCCTTCAGAGTCGATCACTACTAAGGTCTGTTTTTAGTCTTCGCCTGAGAATACACCCAATAGTTGTAATAGGCTTAAGAACAAGTTATAGATAGAAACAAACAAAGTCACGGTTGCCAAAATATAATTGGTTTCACCGCCGTGAATAATATTTGAAGTCTCAAACAAAATCAAACCACTCATCAACAGAATAAAGGCTGCCGATACTGCCAGTGATAAAGCTGGAATGGCAAAGAAGTAAGCGCCTAATCCGCCTAGGAAAGCCACGATAATGCCGGCAGTTAAAAAGCCTGACATAAAGCTAAAGTCTTTGCCTGAGGTGATGGCATAAAACGATAGGCTTAAGAAAATAATACCGGTACCAGTCATGGCCATGGCTACCAGCTCGGCACCATTTGAGAATGCACTGGTATAGGCACTAATAATAGGACCTAAGGTAAGCCCCATAAAACCTGTGAGTGCAAATACTGCGACAATGCCCATGGCTGAGTTACGTAGTTTATGAGTTAAAAACAGCAGACCAAAATAACCCACCAAGGTAATTAACAAACCAAAGTGTGGCAAGTTAAGTGCCATGGACAAATAGGCCATGAGTCCACTAAAAAGCAAAGTGGCTGAGAGCAATTGATAAGTATTTTTTAATACGCTATTAATAACAACAGCTTGTGTTGTGGTGGTTTTAATATTTGTGTTCATCATTTTTCCTTAAGAATTATCCGTGTAAAATATCCTTATTTTACAACGAAAAAAACCGTCTTCATGAAACTAATTTTGGGCTTGGGCGATACTGGTTTATCCATTGCAAAATTTCTACAAGCACAGGCTATTACTTATAAGATTGCAGATTCTCGTGAAACCCCACCACAACTCTCCAGCTATTTAGCGCAAATTGATCAAGCGCCAACACCCAGTCTTGGCGCCTGGAATGAGGCTCTACTAGACGACGTTGATGAGATATTTATCAGCCCTGGTATTGCTCAGGATGAAGATATTGTACGTTGGGCCAGAGCCAAGGATATTGATGTAGTCAGTGATATTGAGCTGTTTTTCCGTCACGCCAACGCACCGATTATTGGTATTACTGGCTCAAATGGTAAATCCACCGTCACCCAGCTCTTAGGTGAGATGCTACGAAATTGTGATAAGCGCGTGGCCGTTGGTGGCAATATTGGCCAATGTGCATTGGATATCCTCTCTGATCAGGTGGAGTATTATGTGTTGGAGCTTTCCAGTTATCAGCTGGATTACACCAATGATCTCAAACTAAAAAGCGGCGTAGTGCTTAATATTACCCCGGATCATTTGGATCGTTATCCAAGCTTTGAGCATTATGCCGATACCAAATTAAGCTTGTACAAGTATTGTGAGAACCTGGTAGTCAATCTCGATGAATCCTTAGTGCCAGCCAAGACCAGTGCCAAACACTTTGGTATCGACATGCCCAAAAATGATGAGGATTTTGGTACCGTGACTTGTCATGGCAGTTGCTATATCTTAAAAGGTGACGACGTACTGATGGGGGTGGATGAAATGCAATTGATTGGCGAGCACAATGTGGCCAATATGTTGGCAGGCTTAGCCTTGGGTGACCAACTGGGCTTAGAGATGCACAAGATGATTGAAGTGGTGAAAAACTTCAAAGGCTTGCATCATCGCTTAGAGTGGATACGCAATGATCAAGGTGTGCATTATTACAACGATTCTAAGGCCACCAATGCCAATTCCACCATTACTGCACTAAAGGCCATGATTAGAAAGCATGAAAACATTGTACTGATTGCCGGTGGCATTGCCAAAGACGAGGATTATGGCGAGCTATTCTCGCTCATTGATCGCGATGTGTCGGCGGTGGTACTGATTGGTCAGTCCACCGATGAGTTTGAGCGTAGCATTACCCAGGCGCAAACCATTCGCGCTGACAGCATGAGAGAGGCGGTTAACTTGGCTTCACAAATGGTGAATAATGGCGTGGTACTGTTATCCCCGGCATGCGCCAGTTTTGATATGTATCAGAACTTCGAGGTGCGTGGTGATGAGTTCAAGCATTGCGTGGCGACACTTTAAGGTAGTCCAGTACTTTTTCAACATCAGCCTCATCTAAGAACAGCGCATCGCTTTGTGCATTGAGCCAAGTGCTTTGGCGTTTACAGAGTTGACGGGTGGCAATAATGGATTTTTCCACCATGGTGTCATAATCAATTTCCTGGTTAAGATACTGCCAAGCTTGTCGATAACCCACTGAGCGTATTGCCGGCAGATCTTCATGCAACTGAGGATTGCTGGCTTTTAGGTTTTGAACTTCCTCAATAAAGCCCTGTGCTAACATCTGCTCAAAGCGCTGAGCAATGCGCTGATGAATAATCTCGCGTTTGGGCATTAACACAATTTTTTTAATCGGATAGTTGAGTACCGGTGTTTTCTTACCTTGGAGTTCGGTTAGCGTTTTGCCACTAAGCTGATAAACCTCTAGTGCTCGAGTAACGCGCTGTTGATCGTTGGGGTGGATGCGTTTTGCTGCCACCGGGTCAATGATTTGTAGTTGCTGGTGCAATTTAACCGAGCCTTGTTGTTCAAGCAATTGATTAAAGTGCTCACGCGTCTTGGCGGTGGATTCAGGCAAATCAGAGAGTCCATACTCTAAGGCATTGAAATAAAAAGAAGTGCCACCAACCAGAATTGGGGTTTGGCCATTGGCAAAGGCCGTTTCAATCTGAGTTAGGGCATCGCGAATAAATTCATGCGCAGAATAGCTTTGCGCTGGTGTGCAAATATCAATCAGATGGTGCGGGTATTGCGCCAAAGTCTTGGCATCGGGTTTGGCGGTGCCAATATCCATGCCTTGGTAAATTAGTGCTGAATCCACGCTAATCAGCCTGGCATTAAGGTGTGGACTGAGATCAATGGCCAAATCAGTTTTACCCGAGGCAGTAGGACCCATTAAAAAGATAACCGTTTTATTTGGCTGTGTTTTGTCCATGAGCGCTATTATAATAGTTGAGTTTATTGATTAGGCTTATTTCCAAGCGAGCAAATTATGTTTACAGTTAAAAATCAACTCAGTGGCAGTGAATTCAGTGTTAAAGAGGATGAATCTATTTTAGACGCTGCGATTGGCCATGGTGTTAATTTTCCTTATGGATGTAAAAATGGTTTTTGTGGTCAGTGCAAGGCATTGATTACTGATGGGGAAGTGGCTTATGAGAACGATGAATTGCCAGCAGGCTTGCACCAGGACGATGC
>CAZLDG010000030.1:0-15898 GCA_964558405.1 uncultured Candidatus Thioglobus sp.
GTAATCTCCGGAATGGCGCTCTCAAGCGCAGTGGCTAGCATCATCGTCACCGAGGTGAAAATCAACTTACCAATATGTGGCTTTAGGTAAGGGAATAGGCGAGAGACGAATTGTCGATATTGCATTGCAAAATAAATGTTTTGTTGGACGAATATTCTACACGATTTAATGTATCATAAGCCTTTCAACTTTGTTAGTTCTACATGACAAAATACATCTTTATCACCGGCGGTGTGGTTTCTTCTCTAGGTAAAGGAATTGCCAGCGCCTCTCTAGCTTCTTTATTAGAATCCCGCGGTCTTAAAGTGACCATGTTAAAGCTCGATCCGTATATCAATGTGGATCCTGGTACCATGAGTCCGTTCCAGCATGGCGAGGTATTTGTCACCAATGATGGTGCAGAAACCGATCTAGATTTAGGACATTACGAGCGATTTGTACGCATTCAACTGGGCAAGAAGAATAATTTTACTGCCGGTCGTGTGTATGAAAATGTGATTGAGCGCGAACGTCGTGGTGATTATCTAGGTGCAACGGTACAAATTATTCCGCACATTACCAATGAGATCAAAGATCTAACCAAAGCCGGTGCTGAAGGCGCGGATATTGCTTTGGTTGAGGTTGGCGGTACGGCTGGTGATATTGAGTCTTTGCCATTTATGGAAGCCATTCGTCAAATGAGTTTGGATGTCGGGCGTGAGAATACCTTGTTCGTACATCTAACGCTATTGCCTTATATTAAGGTAGCGGGTGAGCTCAAAACCAAACCAACCCAGCACTCAGTAAAAGAGTTGCGCGGTATTGGTATTCAGCCAGATATTCTTATTTGTCGTGCTGAACAAGAATTGCCTGAGGCTGAGCGTAAAAAGATTGCACTGTTTACCAATGTAGAAGAAAGCTCGGTTTTCACTTCACTGGATGTAGACACCATCTATAAAGTACCACAGGCCCTACACGCCCAAGGTCTGGACAATGTAGTGGTGAGAAAACTTAACCTGGATTGTAAAGATGCCAATCTGAGCGAGTGGGATGCAGTGATTCACAAATTAGAGCACCCAACGCATACGGTTGATATTGCTATGGTGGGTAAGTATATGGATTTGACAGAGTCTTATAAGTCTTTGTCAGAAGCACTGATTCATGCGGGTGTGCATACACAGACCAAGGTCAATATTCATTATTTTGATTCCGAAGAAATTGAGAAAAATGGCACGGCTTGTCTTTCAGAGATGAGTGCTATTTTGGTTCCAGGTGGTTTCGGAAATCGTGGTGTCGAAGGTAAGATTGCCACTGTGACTTATGCGCGCGAAAATAATGTGCCGTATTTAGGTATTTGTTTGGGTATGCAGGTAGCGGTGATTGAATATGCCCGTAATATGGCCAATATGAGCGGCGCCAACTCAACCGAATTTGATGAAAACACCCCGTATCCAGTGGTCGGTTTGATTACCGAGTGGCAGGATGAAGATGGCTCAACACAAACTCGTGACGCAGCCTCAGACTTGGGTGGTACCATGCGTCTAGGTGGTCAGGAGTGTCGATTAACATCAGGTAGTAATGCCAGAAAGATCTATGGGGAAGACACCATTGTTGAGCGTCATCGCCATCGTTATGAGGTGAACAATCAGCTTATTGATCAAGTGGAAGCAGCCGGCCTGACCATCTCTGGCAAGTCAGTTGATGGTTCATTGGTAGAAATGGTAGAA
Source organism: uncultured Candidatus Thioglobus sp. (assembly GCA_964558405.1). Classification (GTDB taxonomy): domain Bacteria; phylum Pseudomonadota; class Gammaproteobacteria; order PS1; family Pseudothioglobaceae; genus Thioglobus_B. Next base: position 1,707 of record CAZLDG010000030.1, read on the forward strand.
ATTAAGGATCACCCTTGGTTTGTAGCCTGTCAATTTCACCCAGAGTTTACCTCTACACCTAGAGATGGCCACCCACTGTTTTCTAGCTTTATTCAAGCAGCAAGCAAGGCGCATAATCTGATTCTGTCTTAATGTTTACGCGGATATTCGAGTACTGGGAAAAGCCGGATTTTTCCCAGTATTGTCTATCCGAATTAAGTCGTCTTCAAGTCGAAGAACTACCTCTGCAAGATTGTTGTCAATATTCCTGCGTTATCGAACTAAAGAGTCTTTCCTTTCGTCTGATTTCCCAGCAAAAAGTCTCTGAGCATTTGTTAATCAAAGTCGGGGTGTTTTTTCAAGAAGTGCTCTCAGGCTGTGCTTGTAGCGATGATCCCTCACAAGCTATGATTCATGAGAATAATTATTGTGAGCTTGAGCTGCGTGTTGAAAAAGATGGTATGTTTAGCTTTAGGACTTGCGCTTTTTAACAAATTTCATCAAACGGCGTTTGCGGTTAATTTGTCGATCGCTTAGGGTGTTTTTCTTATCTTTAAAGGGATTGTCACCGCTGCGATATTCAATTCTAATCGGTGTATTTTTTAAGCCTAACGCCTCAATAAAGAAGTTTTTTAGATAGCGGTCATAGGCACTAGGCACGCTTTGCAGATGATTACCATGGAAAACAAAAGTCGGTGGAAACACATCGACTTGGTTGGCATATTTGATTCGCGGTCGTTTGCCTCTAACATTTGGCGGTTGGTGCGCCGCATTAGCAGCTTCTAACACCTTGTTAAGTTCTGAGGTTGAGTGTTGCTTACCCGCATAGGTATATGATTGATTAATGGGGGCGAACAACTTACCCACGCCAGAGCCATGTAGTGCGGAGATATAGTGCACGCTGGCGTAATTCACAAACGAGAGCTTAACATCGAGCTTGCGCTTAACCTCTTGCTTTTGATAATCATCCAGACCATCCCATTTGTTAATCACCACCAGCAGTGCACGACCTTTATCGGCAATCATCCCCAGTAGGGTAGCGTCTTGCTCGGTCACGCCTTCATGAGCATCTAGCACTAAGATTACCACATGCGATTTATCCAAGGCTTCAATCGCCTTAATGATGGAGAATTTCTCAATTTTCTCGTGGGTTGAGCGTTTGCGACGAATACCCGCAGTATCAATGAGTGTATATTGTTGCCCCTCGCGCTCGAAAGGAATATAGATGCTATCACGCGTGGTACCTGGCAGGTCAATCGCCAGCACGCGTTCTTCACCCAAAATACGATTAACCAAGGTAGATTTACCCACATTGGGTCGACCCAGTACTGCCACAGCAATACCTTCAATCTCATCTTCGTCTTCTTCGTCAAGTGTTGGTTCTGGCAACACCACGAGTGTGGCCTCGATTAAATCACCAATACCTTGGCCATGTTCAGCAGCGATCAGATGCGGCTCACCCAGGCCAAGCTCGTAGAACTCAACCGCGTGGGTTAGATCTAGACCTTCGGATTTATTACACACCACAAAAATCTCTTTTTTAAGCTTGCGCAGCTCTTGCGCAATGTCTCGATCCAGACTGGTGAGTCCATCACGACTGCTGACAATGAAATAAATCACATCGGATTCTTCTAAGGCGCTAAGTACTTGAGAGGCAATACCATGATCCACCACATTGTCATCACCGGTCAGGCCGCCAGTGTCTATCAGACTCACCGGCGTATCATCATCCAGTAGCGTAGTTGCATATTGACGATCGCGCGTTAGACCTTCAAAATCACTCACCAAAGCCTGGCGGGATTTGCTTAAGCGGTTAAAGAGGGTGGACTTGCCGACATTGGGCCGCCCAACCAGGGCAATGGTTGGCAAAGACATGAGCTTATCTCAAGTCGTCTAGTTTGATTTGAATCAGATTTTGCAACGCAGAGTCAGCAGAGATTTGTGCTTTGGCTAATTGATAGTGTTTGATGGCTGATTGTGTCTCACCCTTGGCCAGATAAGCATCGCCCTTAGCATGATTAAACAAGCCAGAGAATTTATCATCAGCGGTTGTATTTAAAAGACTCAGTGCTTGCTCATATTGCCCCAGCTCTACATGTAGTGCGCTGGCTCTGAGTTTGGCCACATTGGCAATCAGTGTGTTCTCCACCTGGGTCAGCGGTGTAAGATGGCCTAGTGCCTGGTTAAAATCTCCCGCATCAACCGCAGTTTTGGCCAACATAAGTTCAGCTTGTTGATTGTAGCTACTATCGGCAAAATCTTGCTGTAATGCCGCGTAGGCTTGAGTATTGTTTGGATTGACACTTAGATTTAGATAATGTGTTCTGGCCTCAACCGCTTGAGTGTGTTGGTAAGCTTGGTAAGCATCTAGACCCCAAATAGCACTCAAACCAATCGCCACACCGGCAACAATTTGCATGCCATTAGTTTTAATCCAATCCTTAATCTGCTGTTCTTGTTCGTCTTCTGTTGGGCCAACGCCAATAAAATTTTTCATGGTTAGTTAATTTGTTGTTCTAGATATTGTAGAGCCTGTTCAAGTGTTAGGCTTTGCTGCTCACCCTGGCCTTTTAATGGCTTTAAGCTAACCTGGTTATTTTCAACCTCAGTCTCACCAATAATCAGGGCAAAATCTGCACCGGCTTTATCAGCCTTTTTAAATTGTGCTTTAAAACTGCCTAGGCCAATGTCATTATAAACAATCATCTGCGGCAGATGTGCATGTAGTGCGTCTGCGATTTGCATGGATCTAAGCTGCGCTGCGTCTCCTAGTGCTACGATATATAAGGCGGTTTTATCACTATGAACACGGGTGTCTTGTTCTTGGAGTAGTAGCAATAAACGCTCCAGGCCAATAGCAAAGCCTACGGCTGGCGTGGCGTTTCCGCCCATTTTCTCCACCAGGGAGTCATAACGACCACCAGCACAAATAGTGCCTTGCGAGCCTAAATCGGTAGTGGTCCATTCAAAGACTGTGCGGTTGTAATAATCCAGACCACGAACCAGACGCTCGTTGATGGCATAATCAATACCTAGGCATTCTAAGTAGCTTTTAAACTGCTCGAAATGTAGGGCTGATTCCTCGTCAAGGTGTGCCATTAGTTTGGGTGCAGCGTTAATCAATGCTTGCATCTGGGGATTTTTACTGTCTAAAATGCGCAGCGGATTGGTTGATAATCTGCGCGTTGAATCCTCATCTAATTGTGCTTGATGCTCAGTGAAATAATCCACCAAGATTTGACGATAGTTTGCACGTGCTTCACTAGAACCTAAAGTATTGATCTCCAGCGTCACGTTTTTAAGTCCTAATTTTTGCCACAAATTGTGGGTCATGGCCATGAGTTCGGCATCAACCTTAGCCTCTGTCGCGCCAAATACTTCTACGCCAACCTGGTTAAATTGACGATAACGACCTTTTTGTGGACGCTCGTGTCGAAACATCTGGCCTTGATAGAATACTTTTTGAATACCTTCGCGTGGCAGGTTGTGTTCAATCATTGCGCGCACGCAACCCGCAGTACCCTCAGGCCTAAGACTTAGCGAATCACCACCAGTATCGGTCCAAGTGTACATTTCTTTTTCCACGATGTCCGTTGCCTGGCCGATAGCGCGACAAAAGGTCTCGGTTTTTTCCACAATAGGGGTACGAATGTTTTTATAACCATAGGCAACAAATAGCTCGGTAATGGTTTTCTCTAAATGTAGCCAAAGCTCTGAGTCTTTGGGCAATAAATCATTCATGCCACGAATGGCTTGGATTTTTTTACTCACAGAAATTAGATTGTGATTAACTTGAGGGCTATTTTACCCATAATTATCAGGTTTTTAGCCGTATTCAAGGCTGTTTGTCTGGGTAATAGATAGAGATTGCAAAAAACACCACAAAGGCAAAAATCAGACGAATACTAATCAGCAGCACCAGGTCGGCACCAAATAGTACAAACAACAAACTGTCTTCAATAATAGCATGCGCTACCATGAGAAAATAACACACCGAGAGAATCTGTTTGCGTGTCATATTTTTGGCTTCTTTTAATAGCACACCGGCACCATAGGTAATACCAATTAATACCCCAGTAATTAGCGCCATCATCGCACTTAGATGATAATCAAACTTAGTGAGAAACCTTAGGCCTTTGATAAAAGTGGTGAGCAGGATAACCAAACTGACCAAGATAGAAATCTCAATAGCCAGTACGCCGGCCTCTAAGGTCTTGACTTGGATAAACTCACCTAAGCTTGTCGGTTGTTGTGTTTGTATCTGGTATGGGGCGTTGCTGATTAAATCCGGGTTGGTAAATAGCAAGTCGCTGGGCAGGGCGATCAGCGGAATCAACACCACAAAGGCCATTACCAGTCTAAAGGCGATGGATTTTAGCCAGTCAATACCCAGTTTTTTCATAATCGCTGATTCCACTGGAATAGAGTGCAGCACACCTAAAAATAAACCCAATACCGTCCAGTCGTACACGCTTAGGCTTAGCGGAGCGGCAAAAGCAATAGCGGCGTATAGATTAAGAAACACTCCAGCAGCCAGTGCTAAGGCTGCCTCAGGTGGTAGATTTAACAAGGCGGTAAAAGGCTCGAATACTTGAGCAATGATTGGCATGAGTTCAAAATACAGTAGCAATTCAGCCAATAAAAAATACGGAATAACCGTCAGTAAAATGATTTTAACCGTGGCCAGTGTGTCGCCAACAAAGGCGCGCGTATCAAAGCTCACGAATTGGAGATGCCATTAGGAACATGGCCAGTAGGAACGTATTTAGAAGCAGACTCGCAATGCTTGTGTTGATCATCAAAGAAGATATCAGCGCCAAATTTATCCAAGAAAACCCCCTTGTCTAAACCACCCAAAAAGAACGATTCATCAATGCGAATACCCCAGGCGCGCATGGTGTGAATCACGCGTTTATGTGAAGGCGCGCTTCTGGCAGTTACCAAGGCAGTGCGGATTGGATTGTCTTCTTCAGCAAAAGTGGACTGAATCTTGTGTAAGGATTTTAAAAAGCATTTAAAAGGGCCGGCTTTGAGTTCAACATGTGCCGATTTTTTCTCATTTTCTTCAAAGGCCTTCATGCCTTTTTCTTGATAGATTTTCTCCGACTCGTCAGAAAAAATAACCGCATCTCCATCAAAGGCGATGCGCAATTGAGTTTTGTGGATATTTTTATTACCACCACCTACAATTGAAGCCGCAGCAAAGCCTTTTTCTAAGGCTTTTTGCACGTCCTGATAATTACTGGATAGGAACAAATCGGCTTCAAATGCGCCGACCAAGTTATGGGTACTTTCACCGCGGGTAAAAGCGGCGCGTGAAATATTCAACCCATAATGTTCGATAGAATTAAAGATTCTCAAACCGGTATCGGCACTATTGCGTGAGAGTAGAATCACGTCAATTGGGGTTTTTTCGGTATTCAGTGCCATGAGTTTTTTCACCAGAGAAAAGCCCACACCTGGCTCCAGAATCACTTCTTCATTTTCTTCTTGGTGTTTGGCATAGGCCTCAACCCCTTGTTCTTTGTAGATTTTGTGCGATTCATCCAGATTAAACAGCGCTCTGGATGAGATGGCCACTACCAGCTTGTCTTTGGCATTAGGAGCTACAGCGTCTGCCATGGGTTATCCTTGTATTGATCCAGGCAAAAATCCAGCCATTTTTGCATAAAAGCGTTGATCTCATATTTGATATCCATGTCTGAGCATTTAGCCAGATAGGGGTGAGATTGGTTAATGGTGTCCATTTCGCAAATTGACATAACTTCGAGTAATTTCGCATCAAAATATACTTTGAATTTTACATCAGGCTTATTCACACCGTTAATCTGATGCGTGAGAATAAAGACCCCAGTATGCGCCGATCTTTCTACCATTAGCAAGTATAGGTCTTGTTTGTGCGTATGACAAATTCTACTGTCATGATACGTGCTATCAATCAGCGGTACCAGTTGTGAGAATTTTTGATAATTATCCTCAAACAATTGCGCTACTTCGCCATAGGTTTTTGGCTGGTTTTGATTGTACAAATCCTGTAGATGCTCAGTTGTTAAATCCACAGTGTTTTGTGGCTTACTAAGCCATTATCATGTAATTGGTAATGATTAAACCCCAGACCTTGCTCTGGGTTGAATGCTAAAGCTGTCGAAGGGCATGAGATAATTTTGATGCCATTAACTTCAAAGTCTTTGGCCTCATGTGCATGACCAAATAAAACCGCCTTCACTTTATCGTGCTGTTTGAGTATGGCAAATAAATCCTCTGGATTTTCCAAAGACAGCGCATCATCCCAAGCGCTTTGCATGCTAACAATCGGATGATGTAACATCACAATAATATACTCGGACTTGGAGCTTTGTAAATCATGTTGTAGCTGGGTAAGTGCTTGTGTTGAGAGTCTGCCCGGAGTTTTGCCCATTTGAGCCGAGTCGGTGATAATAATCTCCCACGGACCCAATTGCGTATTGGTATGGGTGTATTGAAAAGCTTGAGACAGATTATGTTTGTCATCGTGATTACCAACAATCACCACCGGCTCTATCTCTAGTACTTTGAGTTTTTCACGCAGTATTGTGTAGGATTTTTCACTGCCTTGATGACTGAGATCACCACTGATAAAGATTTGTTCAAACTCCTGTTGCTTAACCTTATCGAGCACTTGGTCAAGATGATGCCAAGTATCAACCCCCATGCTCATCGGTTGATCGTCAATATGACAATCACTAAGCTGAATAAACGCTCTCATGGTGCGCTGGAGAAGTTGACTCGGGCAGAAACGCCAGTAATAAGCTCGTAAGCTGTGGTATCGGCATATTGTGCAAGTAACTCTACCGGGGTGTTATTATCGCCCCAGAGTGTGGCCTGATCACCAATATTGACCGAGGCATTACCCACATCCACGGTAATTAAATCCATTGATACGCGTCCGGCCAATTGACACAGCTTGCCAGCAATAGAAACCGGTGCACCGTTTTTCATATGGCGTGGATAACCATCACCATAGCCAATGCCAATAGTAGCTAAAGTGGTGGGTTTATCTGCCACAAAGGTTGCGCCATAACCCACGGCTTCACCAGCCTCAAGCTGACGCACGGCCAATACTGGTGCTTGCAATTGCATCGCCGCTTTGAGTTGTGCATCGGGCATAGCAAATGGTGAGACGCCGTAGAGCATGATGCCTGGGCGTACATAATCAAAATGCGTACCCGGATTGGACATTAACATGGCAGAGTTGGCCATGGATTTTTTAGCGTGAATCTCCAGCTGATTAAATACCTCAAGCTGTTGGGCATTCATGGGGTGGTCAGTTTCATCAGCACAAGCAAAATGACTCATAACCACTTGAATATTGATGTGTGGAGATTGCGCCAGTGTCTCTACTGCCTGCTGATATTGTTTTGGTGTTAATCCTAGGCGGTGCATGCCGGTATCTACCTTGATCCAGATAGTGAGTTTTTGCCTGCTATTAGCAATAATCGGCAGTTGTTCAATCGCGTGTAAAACCACTATGCAATCCAGTTGCTGGGCTTGGTCTAATTCCTTGGCGCTATAAACACCCGAGAGTAATAAAATGGGTTTGTCACTAAATTGGCGCAGTCTTTTTACTTCAAATAGTTCACTCACTGCCAAGAGGTCGGCTTGTGTTAGTAGTGGCTCAATATGCTCGATATGATGTCCATAAGCATTGGCCTTGACCATGGCCACTATTTTAGATTGAGGCGCGAAGTTTTTCGCTTGAGCAATATTGTGTTGTAAAGCAGATTGTGAAATAAAGGCTTTGGCCTGCATAACGGCTTAAGTGTTAGAAGGGCTCTTGATCAAAGTTGGCCATATTATTAGCATAAGCCGCATCGATGTCTTGATCTGGAATGCCTTGGAATTGATCTTCATGCGCCAAATCCTCAAAACGCGCATATTCGCCAATAAAGGCGAGTTTGATGCTGCCGGTCGCACCATTTCTATGCTTGGCGATTTTCAGATCGGCTTTGCCGATTTCCTCAGGATTGGAATAAGAGTCATCATGATATTGTTGATCACGATAGATAAAGGCAATAATATCCGCATCTTGCTCAATCGAACCTGATTCACGTAGATCGGCCATTTGTGGCATCCGACCCTTGCCCGCTTTAGGACGCGATTCTACGCCACGATTAAGTTGTGACAAGGCAATTACCGGCACGTTAATCTCTTTGGCTAGCGCCTTGAGTGAGCGTGAGATTTCTGAGATTTCTTGCACGCGATTTTCGCTTTTGCCGTGTACGGTCATCAGTTGTAAGTAATCCACCATAATCATACCCAAATCTGGATATTGTCTTTTTAGGCGACGACATTTGGCGCGAATCTCAGTTGGGGTAATAGACGGAGTTTCATCAATCAATACCGTGGATTTTTCCAGTGCTAATACCGCGTGGTTAAAACTGTTCCAATCGGTCTCGCTCATGTTATCACGCAGATTTGAGCCTTGAATATGACCAAAAGAAGAAATCATACGCATCACTAACTGTTCAGTCGGCATCTCTAGTGAGAACACGGCTACCGGCTTTGGCTCTTTGTTGGTAATAGCAACGTTTTCAATGATATTCATAGAGAATGCGGTCTTACCCATCGAAGGTCGTCCGGCTACAATAATCAAATCGCCATTTTGAAAGCCCGAGGTAATCTTATCCAACTCGCTAAAACCAGTTTCCACACCGGTAATACCCGATGACTCCTGCATTTCATGTACGCGGTTAACCACGTCTTTAATAATATCCTTAACATTGGTGACATCTTGTTTGCCACGGGTGACTTGTTCGGCAATCTCAAAGATTTTTTTCTCAGAGAGGTCAATTAATTCCTGTACTTCAGTGCCTTGTGGATTGTAAGCGGTATCGGCAATCTCAGTTGAAGCATGAATCAGTTGACGATACACCGAGAGCTCACGCACATGCTTGGCATAAGCGGTAATGTTAGAAATGCTTGGAGTATTGTCAGCAATGGTGGCCAAATAAGCAAAACCGCCAATGGTTTGCTCGTCACCGGTTTTTGCCAATTGCTCTTTAACCGTTAGAATGTCGGCCGGGTTGTCGTGTTTTAATAAGGTGGTAATCGCTGTAAAAATAATTTTGTGCGAAGCCTGATAAAAATCTAATTCAGTGAGGATGTCAGCCACCTGATCCCAGGCATCATTGTGCAACAATAATCCACCCAGAACCGATTGTTCTGATTCGATAGAATGCGGCGGTGTTTTGGCGTTTTCGATATCCATTAATAAATACAAGCAATAAAAAAAGTCCTCGCTAGAGGACTTTTAATTTTAAAGCAATTTTGTGATTTGCTTAGTGCAATTAATTACACTTCTTCGGCAGCTGCCTCAACCACAACTTGAATGGCCACAGTGATGTCTGTATGTAGGCTAACGCTTACTTCATACTCACCGGTGTGACGAATTGCTTCACTCATGTTTACATCACGCTTTTCAACTTCAAAGCCTTGCTCTGCTAATGAACCAACGATATCCGCTGTGGTGATTGAACCAAATAGTTTGCCTTCATCGCCAGCATTGGCAACGATGGTACAAGTCGCACCTGTCATCTTCGCTTCAATGGCTTGTGCTGCTGCTAGTGCTGCTGCTTCTTTGGCTTCTAACTCAGCTTTAATCGCTTCAAACTCAGCCATATTAGCCTTAGTAGCTGGCTTGGCTTTGCCTTGTGGGATTAAGTAGTTGCGTGCATAACCTGCTTTAACGTTTGCAACCTCACCTAGGTTACCTACTTTTTGAATTTTTTCCAGTAGAATTACTTGCATGCGTCCTCCTATTTCTTGTGCTTATCAGTATAAGGAATAAGCGCTAAGAATCTTGCTCTTTTGATCGCTGTGGTTAGTTGGCGCTGGAATTTAGCGCTGGTACCTGTCATTCTAGACGGGGTAATCTTGCCACTTTCATCAATGTTCTTTAATAGTGTATCAACATCTTTATAGTCGATTTCAGTTACACCGGCAGCAGTAAAACGACAAAAAGTGTTTACTTTAATTTGCGGCTTACGTCTTCTTTTTTGTTGCTTGGCCATATCCTTCTCCTATTCTTTGTCTTTATTGGCCATCATTGCTGAAGGCTCAGTGATTGCAGATTTTCTAGAAATGATTAGATTTCTTAGAATTGCATCGTTAAAACGGAAGTTGTAGTTAAGCTTATCAAGCGTTTCTTGATCACACTCAATGTTCATCATTAAGTAGTGTGCTTTATAGATTTTGTTGATTGGATAGGCTAGGTGCTTACGACCCCAGTCTTCTTCACGGTGAACATTACCACCAGCGGCAGTAATCATCTCTTTGTATTTGTCCATCATGGTCTCAACCTGGCTAGATTGATCAGGATGCACAATCATTGTAATCTCATAATGTCTCATGAGCTCTGTCTCCTTATGGTTATTAAAAATAGCTTGCCACACCCATTGTGATCAAGCAAGGGAAGTGCGTATTTTATACTAGTTGGGTATATTTCACAAACTCTATTTGTGCTAAAAAACTTGCACAGAGCTGGATTTTGTTAAAATTTTGCCTAGATGTTAAATAAATCAACCATTCGCCGTTGGATAATTTTCAGTATTACAGCACTATCATTGCTGTTCTTGGGCTACCTATGGCAGTTGAATAACCAGGTGGTCAAGGCCTTTTCCACACCAGCTGCTGCTGATGATATTAGCTACCATCAGCAATCAAAAGTGGTGATGAATATGTTGCTATTGGTCGAGGATCAATCTTATTTTCAACACGCAGGTGTTGATCTTAAAGAGATTATGCGCGTTTTGCGTGATTATCTTTTATATGACAAGCCTCTGCGCGGCGCCAGTACCATTACCCAGCAATTGGTTAAAAATACTTTACTGAGTCGTGAGCGCAGCTTTAGTCGAAAGATCAAAGAAATACTCATGGCACTGTTGTTAGAACACTCGTTTGACAAAGAATTTATTCTTAATCGTTATATGAATCGTGTTTATTTGGGTCAAAATGGCGCCCAGGTTGTTCGTGGCTTTCATCAGGCTGCAGTGTTTTATTTTCACAAGCCAGTGTCGCAACTCTCATCCAAGCAAATGGCTACCTTGGTGGCTTTGGTCAAGGGTCCAAGTTATTACCACCCAGTTAAGTATCCGCAGCGCCTAGCCCAAAGACGACAATTGGTATTGCGCCTGTATCAACAACACAAAAAGATTGTAAAATAAACCCATGCAAACGATTTTAGCCATTGATACTTGTACTGAGGTACTCTCAGTTTGTTTGTATCACAATAACCAACAGTATTCACGCTTTGTCCAAGGTGTGGAAAAATCCTCAGGCTTGGTACTTAATTATTGTGATGAGGTGCTTGCTGAGGCGCAAGTTGGTATTGAGCAAATAGAGCTCATTGCCTATACCAAAGGCCCGGGTGCTTTTACTGGGGTGCGTATGTGTGTGGCGGTGGCTCAAGGTATGGCTTATGCGCATCATATTCCGACCCTAGGGCTTTCTACCCTAGAAGTCGTGGGCTATGGTGCTAGGCAAGAATTTAACGCGGAATCGGTGGCAGTGGCACTGGATGCGCGTATGAGCGAGGTTTATTGGGGCGTGTATCAGCAAGGCCGATTAACAACCGAAGCATTGAAAAAGCCCAACGAAGTAGATCAACTGTCCACGCAGTATTTTGGCGTGGGTACTGGCTGGGGCGCATATGAAGAGGATTTAAAACTCGCCAGTGGCGTGACGCGTTATCAGGCTGATTTTTACCCCAATGCTAAGTATATGATTGAGTTGGCACAACAGCGGATTGCCCAGGTAGGATTTGATGATAAATTACCGCTACCGACTTATTTACGTAACAACGTGGCACAAAAATCTTTAAAATGATTTTTCAACTTTGCAGGATATAACTCACTAATATGTGGAAATGGATTCAGGCTTTTGCCTCACCACAAAATTTTTATCGCATTAGCGCCAAAATCATTCCGTGGTTTTTGTATCCGTTTATTGTCTTGAGTTTGGTAGGCTTGTATTGGGGCTTGGTGATTGCACCAGCAGATTACCAACAAGGGGAGAGTTATCGCATTATGTATATCCATGTGCCTAGCGCCTGGATGAGTATGTTTATTTATTTGGTGATGGCCATTGCCAGTGGTATTGGTCTGATTTGGCAAATTAAACTGGCCAGTGTGGTGGCTAAAGTCTCCGCGCCAATTGGTGCGGCGTTTACATTTTTGGCCTTGGCCACTGGTAGTATTTGGGGTAAGCCGATGTGGGGCACTTGGTGGGTGTGGGATGCGCGCCTAACTTCTGAGTTAATTCTATTGTTTTTGTACTTAGCGTATATCTCGCTCAATAATGCGTTTGACAACCCCAAGACTGCAGCCAAAGCTTCATCGGTGCTGGCTATTGTCGGTCTGATTAACCTGCCAATCATTCATTATTCGGTGACTTGGTGGAATACTTTGCATCAAGGTGCCTCAGTCAGTTCGATTGAAAAAATTGCCCAGCCAGCGATTCATTCTGACATGCTCATGCCACTGATTTTAATGAGCATAGCCTTCCAATTAATGTATGTAGCCTTGATGCTGATGCGTGCGCGTGATGAGGTATTGATACAGAACCAAAATGCTGGCTGGGTGAAAAAACTAATCTTAGGCGGTTCAAAATGAGTTTAGCAGAGAGCTTTGAATTTCTACCTTATGGTAAGTATGCGTTTTATATTTGGACGTCGTATTTGTTGGCGCTGATCACCATCGCCACTTTGTTTATTCGTTCTAGAGGTATTCATAAGCGCGTACACAACGAATTGCGCATGAAATACACACGAGACAATTAAAGAGATGACAAAAAGACAAAACAGAATGGTATTGGTGGCGCTATTGGTATTGGGCGCTTCTTTGGCGGGTTATTTAGGCCTTAAAGCCTTTAACGAAAATCTACTGTACTTTTTCTCACCAACCGATGTGGCAGAAGGTAAAGCACCCAAAGGCAAGAGTTTTCGTTTAGGCGGACTAGTTGCTACTGATAGTGTGAAGCGTGATGGTATTAAAGTGGCTTTTGATATTACTGATCATGCTAATACTTTCGGGGTGAGATATGAAGGTATTCTGCCTGATTTATTTAGAGAAGGTCAGGGTATTATCGCCACCGGCTCTTTAAAAGGCGGCGTGTTTATGGCTTCTGAAGTATTGGCCAAACACGATGAGAATTATATGCCGCCTGAGGTGGCTGAGGCCCTGGCTAAAACACAAAACAAGCCATGAAAAAATTCCTACCGCTAGCGCTGTTCGTGGTGTTGGTTGGGTTCTTATATGTAGGCCTGGATTTAGATCCTAAAAAACTACCTTCGCCTTTGGTGGGTAAAACTTTCCCTGAGGTGATGGTCGAGGATTTTGATACGGGCGAGCGCTATCCAATCCACCAGCGCTTTCAACAAAAACTTTCACTGGTTAATGTTTGGGCCTCTTGGTGTGTGACTTGCCGAGCTGAGCATGATATGTTGTTAGAAATCGCCAAAGATCAGCGCGTGCAAATGTTGGGCATTAATTACAAAGACACCAAGCCTGAGGCACAACAATTTCTAGCGCGATTGGGCAATCCTTATGATGCTATTATCTTTGATCAGCAAGGGACCTTGGGTTTAGAGTTGGGGGTTTATGCCACACCTGAGACTTTTCTGGTGGATCAGCAAGGCGTGATTCAGGAAAAACACATTGGCCAACTAACCTCCAGAGTCTGGCAACAAAAGTTTAAGCCGCTGATTCAACAACTGAAAAAAACCAAGTAAATTACTTGAAAATTAGAATGGAACTTGAATGTTACGGTTTTCCCTATTTTTTGCAAAAAACCCATTGACAGCAGTACTTTTTAATGGATAATTCGATCAAAGCTTTGCAATAAAAGCTTTAGATATTAAATAGAATAAGAATAATTTTTTACTAATCAAGGAGAGTAAGATATGAACAAATCAGATTTAGTAGCAGCGATTGCTGAAAACTCAGGTCTAACTAAGGCGGATGCAGCACGTGCATTAGACGCAACAACAGGTGCAATTACTTCAGCACTAGCAGCAGGCGATAGCGTTGCGATTACTGGCTTCGGTAGCTTTTTAGTAAGAGATCGTGCAGCGCGTTCTGGTCGTAATCCACAGACGGGTGCAACCATCCAAATTGCGGCTTCAAAAGTGCCAGCATTTAAAGCAGGAAAATTACTGAAAGAATCTGTAAATTCGTAAA
>CAZLDG010000031.1:0-5154 GCA_964558405.1 uncultured Candidatus Thioglobus sp.
CCAAAGAGCGCATCCTCTCTAGACTCAAGCAGGGTCGAGTCTACGCACCAGGTGCGCCTTATCAGACGCAGGTGGTAGAAGAGACGCCAATCATGGACACGCTTGGCACCTTTGTGAAGAATTTAGAGGCGGCGCAGGCCGAAGTACATCAGATCAGCCAAGTGCAATTATTAGATTGGTTTAATCAGCGATTTAAAACATTGGAGTTGGGTTCGGTTTGGGTTGGTGATGAAGTATTGGAGGACTTGGGGATTGATGCTAAGCTGATTCAGGCCGATGTTAATATCTATCGACAAGAGGTTGACACCTGTAAGCAAGATTTGTTTGAGCGAGCTGAGGTGGGCATTACCACAGCAGCAGCTGGTATTGCCAGTAGTGGTTCTCTGGTAATTTGGCCAAGTGATAAAGAGCCCAGACTACTGTCGTTGGTGCCAGCAATTCATATTGCGATTATTTTTAAAGCACAAATTTATGATAATTTTTCCCAAGTGATGCGCGATCAACATTGGTCTAAGACCATGCCTAGCAATGTGGTGCTGGTTTCTGGTCCTTCAAAGACTGCAGATATTGAACAGGTTTTGGCCTATGGTGTACATGGACCCAGTCAATTAATAACCCTAATAATCACTTGAGTAAAGACACTTGGCTAGTTATAAAATACGCACAACTGAGTAGGACAAGATATGAGTAATTCGACCTTGATCAATGATTTGTTAAACATTATGCCCGCGCATTTGGTGTTAAGCGGTGATGAGAATACCCGCGCCTTTGAATGCGATGGTTTGAGTGTGTATCGACAAAAGCCCTTGGCGGTAGCACTGCCAGAAACCTTGGCGCAAATTAAAGCGGTGCTTAAGGTTTGTCGTGCGCACAATACACCAGTGGTTACTCGTGGTGCAGGCACTGGTTTGGCCGGTGGCGCTATGCCGCTTGAGCAGAGTGTGGTACTGGGCTTGTCCAAGCTTAATCGCATTAAATCGGTTGATGTTGAAAAACAATTGGCTGTGGTTGAGCCTGGTGTGCGCAATATTGCCATTAGTGAGGCAGTGGCTGAGTATGGTTTGTATTATGCGCCCGATCCTTCTTCACAAATCGCTTGTACCATTGGTGGCAATGTGGCCGAAAACTCAGGCGGTGTACACTGCTTGAAATATGGTTTGACTGTGCACAATATTGAAGCGATTAAGATGCTGAGTATTGACGGCGAAGAATTAGAGCTAACACGCCAAGACGAAGGCCTGGGCCTATTGGCGCTGATGAATGGTTCGGAAGGTTTGTTGGGTGTGGTTACTGAAGTTACTGTGAAACTAACTCCAATTCCAGCGGTGGCCAAATTGGTGATGGCGGGTTTTGATTCAGTACGAGAGTGCGCTGATGCGGTGGCCAATATTATTAAGGCCGGTGTGGTGCCAGCAGGTCTGGAGATGATGGATTCGTTTGCTATTGAAGCGGCTGAAGATTTTGTGCAGGTAGGCTATCCTAAAGAGGCTAAGGCTTTATTGTTGTGTGAGCTAGATGGCTCTGAAGCTGAGGTTGAGCATGAGCTCTGCGTGGTTATGGAGATTCTTGGTGGTGCCAGTAGTCTCAAGGTGGCTGAGGATGAGGCACAAAGACTGGCCATGTGGAAAGGACGTAAGAACGCTTTCCCAGCGGTAGGGCGCCTATCACCGGATTATTATTGTATGGATGGCACCATTCCGCGCCGACACTTGGCAGATATGCTGGAGCAAATCTCTGAATTGTCGAAAAAATATGGCCTGCGTGTGGCCAATGTGTTTCATGCTGGTGATGGTAATCTGCATCCACTGATTCTCTATGATGCCAATATTGAGGGTGAGTTAGAACGCACCGAAGAATTTGGTACCGAGATTTTAAAAATCAGTGTGGACATGGGCGGCACAGTAACTGGTGAGCACGGTGTGGGTGTGGAAAAACTCAATGCCATGTGTCATCAATTCAATACAAAAGAGCTGGAGATTTTCCATAAAATCAAACACGCCTTTGATCCAAAGTCGTTACTAAACCCAGGTAAGGCCGTTCCTGAGTTGCATCGTTGTGCAGAACTTGGTGCTATGCATGTGCACAACAATCAATTGCCACACCCAGAATTGGAGCGTTTCTAATGCAGCGGTTAGACGAATTACAACAACTCATTAGAGACAGCAAGCAGCTGAGCCTTGATACCGAGCTGTTAGATTATGCAGGAGTGGTGTCTTATCATCCGGAAGAGTTGGTAATCACCGTGAAAGCTGGTACGCCGATTAAAGAGATGGTTCAGGTATTGGGACAAAACAATCAAGGTCTGAGTTTTTATTACGAGGACGAGAATCAAAGTATTGGTGCTGCTTATACTCAAGGTGGCAGTGATTTATCAGATGCGGTACTGGGCGTGCAAATTATTGATGGCAGAGGTGATTTGCTTAATTTTGGTGGCCAGGTCATGAAAAATGTGGCCGGCTATGATGTGGCGCGCCTATTGGTGGGCTCAAAAGGTCGGTTGGCGCTTATTACGCAGATTAGTTTTAAGGTCATGCCTCAATCTTATTTGGGTGAGCCAAAACCATTAGAGCGTCGCGCGGCTGATAGTAAGTTACACACCCATCTTGAGCAGCAGCTTAAGGCGGTTTTTGATCCAGAGGACAAATTTTCCTAATGCAAACTCATCAGATTCAAAACGCCAAGGCCAATGAGATTATTCGCAAATGCGTGCATTGTGGTTTTTGTCAGGCAACTTGCCCGACTTATCAACTCTTAGGTGATGAACTAGACTCGCCGCGTGGTCGTATTTATTTAATTAAATCCTTACTAGAAAACAATCAAGTCTCTAGCGATACCACGCAGCATTTGGATCGTTGTCTAACTTGTCGATCGTGTGAGACTACTTGCCCATCTGGGGTGAACTACCACCAGCTATTGGATATTGGCCGCGGGGCTTTGGAATCCAAACGCGCCTTATGGCAAAAAGCCTATCGTTTTGGTGTGCGCAAAGTACTGACTACGCCAGCAATCTTTAACCCAATTGGCTCGCTATTTCAACACTCTAAAGTACAAACACCTGTACTCAAGCCAGCGCAAAGTATTGCCAAAGTATTGCTACTGGGTGGTTGTGTGCAACCTAAATTGGCACCGAATATTAACCATAGTATTAAAAATATTTTGGCCAAGCTTAATCATGAGGTGGTCGAAACTACGCAAAAACAATGTTGTGGCGCCATTGATCAGCACTTGGGTGCTGAGCAAGTAGCTCTAGAAAAGGTGAAAGCCAATATTGACAGTTGGTTGTTAATTGAAGCGGATTATATTCTCTCTAGTGCCAGTGGTTGTGGGGTAATGGTCAAAGATTATCCAGAGTTGTTTGATAAGGCTGACCCATATTATCAAAAAGCCTTGCAACTCAGTGCCAAGACTTTGGATATTGCGCAATTCTTAGCCAAGCAAGATTTGTCAATGCTGAGCCCAGAGCAAGTACGTATTAGTTATCATGAACCTTGTACCTTGCAACACGGACAAAAACTACCAGGTTTGGTGGGTTCAATCTTAAGCGATTTGGGTTATGAAGTTCCTGTGGTTAAGGATTCACACCTATGTTGCGGTTCGGCTGGTACTTATTCAATTTTTCAAAAAGATCTATCGCAGCAACTCAAGCTTAACAAGCTGACGCATTTGAATACCTCAGAGCCAGAGGTGATTGTTACTGCTAATATTGGTTGTTTGATGCATCTGCAAAAAGACAGCAAAATCCCTGTTAAACATTGGGTGGAATTATTGGATAATTAGGCCATTGTTAATCCATTTGCAATTCCATGGGCAGAAGAAGAAAACCAAAGGCCAAAACTTACGAACTCAATATTGAATCTTTGTCACACGAAGGGCGCGGCATTGCGCATTTAGAGGATAAAGTCATTTTCGTCTCTGGCGCTTTACCTGGTGAGAAGGTGATTGCTGATCGAACTTTCTCACGCGCTAAATTTGAAGAGGCGGATGTAGCCGAAGTGCTTGAGGCTTCAGAGCAACGCATCACTGCTAAATGTGAGGTATTTGGTATTTGTGGCGGCTGTTCTTTTCAACACCTCTCTAGTGAGGATCAAATTGCTGCCAAAGGCTTGTGGCTGAAAGACGTTTTACTCAAACAAGCCAAAGCCGAACCCAAAACCTGGCTAAAGCCACTGACTTCTCAAAGTTGGGGTTATCGACGCAAGGCTAGGCTAGGCGTGCGTTTTGTGCGTAAAAAAGACAAAGCCTTGGTAGGGTTTAGAGAAAAAAAATCTGCCTTTATTGCCAATATGGATCGTTGCGAGGTACTACATCCTTCTATTGGTGAGAACCTGCAAGTACTGGCGCAATGTGTCGAGCAACTCTCTATTCGTGAACAGCTGCCACAATTTGAAGTGGCGATTGCGGAGCAGGCGACTATTTTAATCGCACGACATCTTGAGCCGTTTAGTGCTAGGGACGAACAACTGCTGCTGGATTGTGCGCAACAACTAGGCATTCATTTTTACACCCAAAGCGGTGGAGCAGACACGGTAAAGCCACTGGGTGAGCCGGTTGAGCTAACTTATTCTCATCCCGAGCACAATATTCAAATGAAGTTCTTGCCAACAGATTTTACTCAGGTGAATTTTGAGCTGAATCAGGCCATGGTTAGTCGTGCATTGACTATGTTGGAGTTAGGTTCTGAGGATCAGGTGATTGATCTGTTTTGTGGTTTGGGTAATTTCACCTTGCCAATGGCCAGATATGCTAAACGTGTGGTTGGTGTGGAAGGCGATAAAGGTCTGATCGAACGCGCCAAACAAAATGCGATTGATAATCAGCTGGACAATACCGAGTTTTATCAAGCGGATTTATTTAAAGAGGTGGAAGGGTTTTCCTGGTTTAGGGGTCAAACCTATAATAAGGCCTTGATTGATCCAGCGCGCTCGGGTGCGATTGAGATTGTTGAACTTCTGCCCAAGCTTGGCGTTGAGACCTTGGTTTATGTGTCGTGTAATCCAGCTACCTTGGCGCGCGATAGCGCTAGGCTGATTGAACTCGGTTACAGTCTGGAATCTGCCGGTGTTATGGATATGTTCCCGCAAACCGCACACGTTGAATCCATTGCTCTGTTTAAGCGATGATTCATATTAGCATTGCTCAGCAAACGCTGACTTA
>CAZLDG010000031.1:5254-15856 GCA_964558405.1 uncultured Candidatus Thioglobus sp.
AAAAATCGTTATATTTATATCCATGGTTCACCTGATGAAATTTTAATGGGAACCCCGGGTTCTAAAGGTTGCATTCGCATGCACAATGGTGATATGATTGAGCTGTTTGATTTGGTTCATGCGGGGGAGCGCGTTGTTATTGAAGAATAATGTCAAAACTAATTCACCATTTACCCAAAAAAGCGGGTGAGCGCCTAGAGGCTAATACCGATGCAGTGCTGATTGATGTGCGCTGTGAGGCAGAGAATAAATTTGTTGGTCGACCGATTGACGCCATTTTTGTACCCTGGGTGGATGAGCCAGAGTGGGAGCCAGATGCTGATGAATTTATTGCAG
The DNA here is from genome assembly GCA_964558405.1 of uncultured Candidatus Thioglobus sp. Classification (GTDB taxonomy): domain Bacteria; phylum Pseudomonadota; class Gammaproteobacteria; order PS1; family Pseudothioglobaceae; genus Thioglobus_B. Next base: position 5,591 of record CAZLDG010000031.1, read on the forward strand.
CAGTTAAGCGCTTCTTGGTAGAAAAAGACAATATTCTAGAGACTGAAATCATTCTGATTTGCCGTAGTGGCAATCGCTCTACCGATGCCGGTCTGTGCTTGATTAACCATGGTTTTACCAATGTCTCTCACGTGGTCAGCGGTTTTGAAGGTGATTTGGACGAAGAGGATCAGCGCGGTAATCTCAATGGCTGGCGTCATGATGGCATGCCTTGGGTACAATGTTAATTTGTGTTAGCTAGTATCGCTTTATTTCTCCACCCTCGTGTGGTGGCTATGTTGTTCTTGGGCTTTTCAGCCGGAGTGCCCATCCTATTGATTTTTTCCACCTTAGGTCTATGGCTAAATGAAGCTGGTGTGGCCAAATCTACCATCACTTATTTTTCTTGGGCAGCGCTGGGTTATTCGTTTAAATTTGTTTGGGCGCCACTGGTGGATCGCCTACCGCTGCCTGGTCTGACTCGAGTCTTAGGGCGTCGCCGCGCTTGGATTTTGCTCTCACAACTTGGGATTATGTCGGCAATTTTTCTAATGGCCTCAGTTGATCCTAAGGCAGGTCTGGACTCTTTGGAAGTCATGGCTTATGGCGCGGTACTATTGGGTTTCGCTTCAGCCACACAAGACATTGTGATTGATGCTTATCGAATCGAATCGGCCGATAAGGATATGCAGTCTATGCTCTCAGCTACCTATATTGCCGGTTATCGTTTGGGCATGCTGGTGGCCGGCGCTGGGGCACTATTTATTGCCAGTTATTTTGGCTCTAGCAAAGAGCTTTATAGTTTTGATGCCTGGTCAAGTACTTATATGGTGATGGCCTTGGTGATGCTGGTAGGTATTACTACCACACTATTTATTAAAGAGCCGGATTCTGCGCAATTACTTAGTGAATATAGCACCACGGATTACATCCGATTTTTTGCACTGTTTGTGGTGGTTGTTCTAAGCTTTATTGGCGGATTTAATTTACTGTCCACGCCGATTGCAGCGCTTAAATCAACCCTAACTGAGCTACTGGGTAATGCCAATCTGTCTGGATTTATCAGTGGTACCTTGCGCATGTTAGCCTCTATTGTGATTGCTTATTTGGCCACTCGAGTATTGATTGTGTTGAATTTGGTCAATAGAGCCATGGTGGATCAAACCTATGTTAATCCGATTAAAGACTTCTTTAATCGTTATGGCTTGCGTACAGCTTGGCTGCTATTGGCTGTGATTGGACTGTATCGCATTAGTGACATTGTACTGGGGGTGATGGCCAATATTTTTTATCAAGATTTAGGCTTTACCAAGGTAGAGATTGCTACCGTCTCTAAAACCTTTGGTTTATTTATGACTATTGCTGGTGGCTTTATTGGCGGAATCATGGCAATGCGCATTGGTGTATACAAGGTGTTGTTTTTAGGGGCGGTACTCTCAGCACTAACCAACCTATTGTTTATTGTGCTAGCCAATGTGGGTAATGATATTAGTTGGCTATACGTTACCATTACCATGGATAACCTCTCTGCTGGTTTGGCAGGGGCGGCATTTATTGCCTTTTTATCAGCACTGACCAATGTGAAATTTACCGCTGTGCAATACGCAGTATTTTCTTCACTAATGACTTTGATTCCTAAAGCCTTTGGTGGTTATTCTGGCTCTATTGTCCAGAGTATTGGCTATAGTGAATTCTTTATGTTAACCACACTGATGGGCGTGCCAATTCTCTATTTGGTGTATAAGACCAAGGCGTATATCCAATGAGTTTAGGTCCAATTATGATGGATGTATCGGGTCTAAAACTTACCGATACTGAAAAGCAACAACTGGCCAAGCCATCTATTGGTGGGGTAATTTTATTTAGTCGTAATTATCAGTCAATCGAGCAAGTCAGTGCTTTAATTAAGACTATTCGCCAAGTTAATCCCGATTTGCTCATTGCGGTAGACCATGAAGGCGGTAGGGTGCAGCGTTTTCGCTCGGGTTTTACCCATCTGCCTGCCATGGCTAAACTTGGCGAGGTCTATGATCAAGACGCTGAAAAAGCTTTGCAACAGGCTTTTGCCTGCGGTGTGGTATTGGCTTATGAACTCTTAGCTATTGGCGTGGACTTTTCTTTTGCACCCGTACTGGATTTGGACTATGACAATTCCTCGGTGATTGGTGATCGGGCTTTTCACACTGACTCTGAGACTGTAGTAGCACTGGCCTCGGCTTTGGTTGATGGTATGCATGCAGCGGGTATGAAAACCGTGGGTAAGCATTTTCCGGGCCATGGCTTTGTTAAGCTAGATTCACACCTAGCGCTGCCAATTGATGAGCGCGACTGGTCGCAGATGCAAGCAGACATTGGTGTCTTTAAAGGCTTGATTGATCACGGATTGGACGCGATTATGCCTGCGCACGTGATTTATACTCAGATTGATAATCAGCCTGCGGGGTTTTCCTCTAGATGGATTAAGGAGATTTTGCAAAAGCAATTGGGCTTTAATGGCGTGGTCTTTAGTGATGATTTATCCATGCAAGGCGCACACTTTATTGCTGAGATCTCCGATCGAGTAGCAACAGCCCTAAGTAGTGGTTGTGATATGGTATTGATTTGTAATCATCCAGAGTTGGTGGAGGCAGTGATTGATCTAGACTATTCTTTAAGTGAGAAACTACAATCAATGCAAGGCATTAAAAACCCAAAGATTGATAAAATACGCTACTTAGATTATTTAAAACAAATACAGGAGTTATTGTGAGCAAAGACAATAGTGAGGACTTTGAAATCAGATTATTAAACGCGGTAAGAAGAACGCTGATCGCTGTTGCTAAAGACACCATGACTCAACCAGGTCTTAAGCATCCTTTGAGTGAGGGTACACAGAAAATGATGACCGATTGCTTGGATATTGTCACCTCTAGACAGATGGCGATTGAAAAAGCCACTGGCTCGCATTCGAAAATGAAGCCGGTTTATACCGATGAGCAAACTGTGCAAACCGTCTCGGTAGACGATCTTAAAAAAACGCTAAATTAGCCAAATTCTAGATTGGCATAACTAACAATTAGCCACTTAACCCCGGCGCGCGCAAACTTAATCTGCACTCTGGCGCTATCACCACTGCCTTCAAAATTTACAATGGTTCCCGGGCCAAATTTGGCGTGTCGAACCGTCGCACCAACTTGCATCTGCGCATTGGCACTTGGGGTAATATCCTGATTAAAATCATCATCAGCATCAAAACTTGACTGACTACGCGCCTGATACTTAGGCTTAATGTCATGCAGATATTCGCCAGGAATCTCTTCTAAGAAGCGCGATGGATAAGCATATAACGACTGACCATGTAAAAAGCGTTTAACAGCGTGCGATAAGGTGAGTTTTTTCTTAGCACGGGTCATGCCTACGTAGCATAAGCGTCTTTCCTCGTCCATGAGGTGTGGCTCGTCCTTAGATTGTCTGGAAGGGAATAGATCTTCCTCTAAGCCGACCAGGTACACGTGATCAAACTCCAAACCCTTGGCTGAGTGAATAGTCATCAATTGCACATTTTGCGATTGCACTTGTGAAGATTCGCCACTGGCATCCAGAGATGCCAGAGAGATAAATCCCAAGGTTTCACTCAGGGTTTCATCTTCATGGTTGTATTGTTTGGCAGCAGAGATCAGCTCGTCTAAGTTGTCTTTTTTACTACCAGCCTTATCACTTTTATCATTCTCATAGTGTTGATACAAGCCTGAGGCTTTGTTGATATGCGTGACTTTCTCACTAAGCTCCAAGTGTTTAACCTCATCGGTGATTTGTCCAATCAGTTGAATGAAGCCACTCAGCGCATTGGCAGCGCGTGTTGGTAATTCGGGAACAACCTGTTGGGCGGCAATAAAGAGGTTGGTGTGATTAAGTCGCGCCTGCTCTCGTACTTTTTCCAAGGTGGCGTTACCAATCCCGCGCGTTGGAAAATTCACCACGCGCTCAAAAGCAACGTTATCGGCAGTGTTTTCCACCAGGCGCAAATAACTCAGTGCGTCTTTAATCTCAGCGCGCTCAAAAAAGCGCTGACCGCCATAGATAATATAAGGAATATTGTGTCTGATTAACAGCTCCTCAAACACACGAGATTGCGCATTAGAGCGATACAAAATCGCGCACTCATTGGCACGTACGCCCAAATCAATCTGTTGCTTAATGCTGCTCACCACATAATCGGCTTCGTCAGTCTCGGTGCGCGCCTCATATAGGTCAATCTTCTCACCATTACCACTATCAGTCCACAAGGATTTACCCATGCGTTTAGCGTTGTTGGCAATCAACGCGTTAGAAGCACTGAGGATATTGCCAGTGGAGCGATAGTTCTGCTCTAAGCGGATGGTTTGCAGTGGGGCAAAGTCCGTTTCTAACTTGGTAATGTTTTCCACCTTGGCGCCGCGCCAACCATAGATAGACTGGTCGTCATCACCCACGCAAAACACTTTGTTATTGCCGTTAAATAGTAGCTGAATCCAGCGATACTGTACGGTATTGGTGTCTTGAAACTCATCGACCAAAATATGCGCAAAGCGTTGCTGATAATGCGCCAAAACCTCTGGATTGTTATTAAGCAGTTCATAACTACGCACCAAGAGTTCGGCAAAATCAATCAGATCATTGGCCTGACAATGCGCTTCGTACAGCTCAAACACCTTAAGACTTTGTTTAACAAAAAAGTTATAACCCGGATCGATATCCCCAGGTCGAACTCCTTCATCTTTTTGCTGATTGATAAACCACTGCACTTTGCGCACTGGGTATTTGGCTTCGTCAATGTTATTTTCCTTCATCAATCTCTTAATAATGCGAAACTGATCTTGCGCATCGAGAATCTGAAAGTTTTTGCTCAGATTAACCTTGTCATAATGCGTGCGCAAAAGACGATGCGCCAAGCCGTGAAAGGTGCCCAAAAACATACTATGAATAGGACGCTTTAATAAGTCCTCTAAACGCTCACGCATCTCCTTGGCAGCCTTGTTGGTAAAAGTTACCGCCAAAATACCGTCGGGATGGGTGTTTTTTTCTAAAATCAGATAGGCAATTCGATGCGTTAGCACGCGGGTTTTTCCCGAGCCAGCACCAGCCAAGATTAAAGCATTTTCGCTCTCATCCAAGGTAACAGCAAGGTGTTGTTTGTCATTTAGTCCAGAAGTAATTTGGGATAAATTCATAATTTTTTGTTGAATGCGGGAATTAAATGGTTATAATATTACCTTTCTCTTATGTCTGTAAAAACCAAGCAGATATGAGCAAACAAAATTATAAACATTAATTTAAGGAGAACAGTCGTGACTTACTACGAAGGTGTTAAAAAAATGGAAGAAATGGGCGTTAATGACAACTACATTCAAGGTTGGGTAGCGGGCTATTTAAACAATCCTGAAATCGAAGAGCAGAGAATTACTGACGAGTGGGAAGCAGGCTACGAAGATGGCAAAGAGCAGACAGATGCAAACTTTGCAAACTACTGCTAATTTCCTTAGAAGTTAAGAAATTGAAAAGCCCCGTTATCGGGGCTTTTTTTGTGCATGAATAATCAATGGCAAACTGAATCAAGAAAGGCGCTAAAAGGGGCAAAGCAGTGCAATGATTTTTTTCAAACCCAAGCTTTTGCAGATCTAAGCTTTCCGATTAAAATCCCCTTGAGTTTTGCCCAGTGTATTGATAAGTCCAACCCCAAGGATCCGCTGCTACGTCAAGTCCTGCCTCAGCAAAATAACGCTCATCCAGACTTTAGCCAACAGCCTTTAGAGGATGATCAACATGCTCCCGTAGCGGGACTTATTCATAAATACACCAATCGGGTTCTGTTGATTGCCACGCGCAGTTGCGCGATTCATTGTCAGTATTGTTTCCGACAAAATTTTGATTATTCCACTCATGATGCACTAAGTAATTGGCCGGCGGTGATTGACTACATTAAGAAAAATAACCAAATTGACGAGGTGATTCTTAGTGGTGGCGATCCCCTGACACTGAGTGATGAAAAACTGGCTGAGGTTGTGGCCGATATTGAACAAATCACCCATGTAAAAACCCTGAGAATCCACAGCAGATCTGCCGTGGTGATTCCCACGCGCCTAACCCCAGAGCTTGCCAAACTACTAAGTAACTCTAGACTCAATACAGTCATGGTATTTCATATTAATCATGCTCAGGAAATCACTCAGGAGTTCAGGCAAAACCTATCACGATTCAGTGGCGTGAGACTACTGAACCAATCGGTACTACTTAAAGGCGTGAATGATGATCTCGAAATCTTGAAAACCTTAAGCCTGGCGCTAATGGATGCTGGCATCCTGCCTTATTATTTAAATATGCTGGATCAGGTGCGTGGTTCCGAGCATTATTGGGTTGAGCCCAAGCGCGCACTTGAGATTCACCAGGGCTTGCAATACAGTCTTAGCGGTTATTTGGTACCCAGATTGGTACGTGACATGGGGGTGAAATCTAAGACTTGGTTATTTTAAGATGGCTTGATTTAAGAACTCAGTATCAACCTCACCCATACGAAAATCCACCAATTGACCTTCGGGGTTGTAAACATAGGTGGTTGGCATGCCAAACACATCGCCAAAGCCAGCAAATTGCACACCATTGTGCGCATCAAACAAGATGATTGGATAGCTCACCATAAAGCTCTCAACAAACTCGCTAATCACCGCTTTGTCGGCCTGTTCATAATCTAGACCTAACACCTGTACTTTATCACTATTGCTCTCATAAAACTCCACCAAGGCTGGAATCTCCTTCAAGCACGGCGGACACCAAGTGGCCCAGAAATTCACCACCAAGTATTTACCGTCGGTTGATTGATTAGTGTGCGTTTGACCTTCCAGATCAATCAAAGAGAATTTAGGCTTGGTGATGCGTTTTTCCTGCTGCCAAGTTTTTTCAGCCTTATCCACAATTTCACTAACGGTAATTGCCTGCACAAAAGCACCAGAGCTCATTAGAATAAACGTTAATAGTATTTTCTTAATCATCAGATTTAACCTATGTCGACTTTAATTTATCACAATCCTAAATGCTCAAAATCACGAGCAACTTTGGCCATTTTAGAAGAAAACCATGCTGAGTTCGAAGTAATTAAGTACTTAGAAACGCCACCATCAAAGGCAGAATTGGTAGCTTTATTGAACGATTTGGGCTTGAGCGCTAGAGAGCTAATGCGCACTGGCGAGCCGGAGTACAAGGCGCAAAATCTCGCTGATGAAAGCTTAAGTGAAGATCAGTTAATTGAGGCGATGTTAGCCACACCAAAACTCATTGAACGACCAATTGTACGTAGCGCTAAAGGCGTGGTGATTGGCCGTCCACCTGAGAATGTACTGGGTGTACTTTAGCTTATTCGTCTAACAATAAAGTTGATAGGTGGCCTTCTCGCGCCTCGATATTAGAGAAGTACACATCATCTAGACCTTCAACCACTGAAGTTTTTACCTCCGCAACAGCCAGTAGCGTCTTACTCCACTGACTGATATTGCTCAAGTGATCAATGGCTAGTGCGCCACCGGTAAATTCATTAATCCAAGCCAGGCGCATAAAGGCTGGTGCAAAGGCTGCATCAATCAAATTAAAGGCTTCGCCATTGAAAAAGTTATCATCACCTTTGACCGCTTCTACTTTTTCCAATTTTCCCATGAGTGAGGCTTTGGCACTATTGAATTTTTCTTCGTCACCGACAACGATATTAAACAAATCATCAAATAGTGTGCCGGCAAAGGCCATCCATGAGCGATTGTTGGCACGTGTTAGGGGATTCTCAGGGTGTAGGCTAGTGGTAGAAATCTCATCAATAAACTCAGCAATTACACGAGACTCAAACACAATCTCCTCATCTACCTTTAGCAGGGGCACTTGACCCGTTGGAGAAAGCTCTTTAAACCAATCAGGCGGATCCATTGGGTTGATATAGGTGGTTTTAAACTCAATACCTTGTTTGTTTAATAAGATGGTGGACAGTTGTGCAAATGGACACAACTTAAAGCTGATCAGTTCTAGTTTCATAATTAGTTCCTAATGATTATTCTCGATGATAAGGATGGTTGTTTAGTAGCGAATGCGCCCGGTAAATTTGTTCAACTGCCAGCAGTCTAGCCATAGAATGTGGCAAAGTCAAATTTGACAAACCCCACGATTGTTGTGCGTGGTTTTTAACTGCCTCACTTAGGCCGTCAGCGCCACCAATAATCAGTGCCACATGTTCGCCGTTTTGTTGCCACTGCTCTAGGGCACTGGCGATCTGCTTGGTGGTGTTTTGCTTGCCTCTCTCGTCAAAGGCAATCACGCGATGAGCACCTTGCGCGGCTTTGATTAACAGCTCACCTTCCAATTCTTTGATTTTGTTAATGTCGGTATTTTTGCGTTTTTGCGCGTCAATACAAACCAGATTAAACCCCAAAGATTTGGGCAGTTGTTTTTGATAATGATCGATGCCAGTTTGAATCCAAGCGGGCATCTTTTTGCCGATACAAATCAGGCTAATCTTCATCTTTTGTGCTGGACCAAAGTTTTTCTAATTTGTAGAAATCTCGGGTTTTTTCGGTCATTACATGCACCACCACTTCGGCCAAATCAACCAATACCCAGTCACCTTGTTCTAAGCCTTCAATGCCTAGAATTTTCATGCCGGCGCGCTTAGCATCGAGCTTAACGTTATTGGCAATACCACGTGCATGCTGGGTGGAACGACCTGTGGCAATCACAATCGCCTCCATGTCGGCGCTTTTGTCTAAGACTTTGAGTGTGATAATATCCTCGGCCTTCATTTCATCCAGTGTTGTCATGACCACGTCTAATTGTGCTTCTAAGTTCATTGTGTTTGTAGATAATTAATAATTTTTTCAGGTAGCAGGGCGGACAAGTCCTCAGCTCGCGCTATTTTACCGCGAATCGCACTGGAAGAGATATCGAGCATACAACCCTGAGTGAAATAAATACAGCCTGAGTTTTTGCGTGTGAGCATATCCTGGTCATCAGTCAGTTGAAAATTAAATAATTGGGTTTTGTTGATGCTGGCTTGTGGTCTATCAATCACCAGCAAATGACAATAGTGGTGGAATTCTTGATAATCTTTCCAAGTACTAAACTGGGCAAAACTATCCGCGCCAATCACCAGTACAATGGCTTGATCGGGATACTCATCTCGAATTTCTTTAAGCGAGTTAATGGTATACGACGCGTCATTGCGCTGAATCTCTCTTTGGTCGATTTCCAGTCCGTAGTCATCCGCCACCAGATCGAGCATCTCCAAGCGTTGCGCATTTGAGAACAATAAGCCGTCTTTGTGCACAGGATTGGCGCACGGCATTAAAAACAGTTGTGTTAAAGACAGTTGGTCTTTAACCATCTGCGCGTTCTCCAGATGCCCACGATGCACGGGATCAAACGAGCCGCCAAAAAATCCAATCATAAAAGTGCAGCCACCTCGGCTTTACTCATGGCGCCGGTCGGATAAGCAATCTTGCCATATTTCATGCCTTGCATATAACGCACAAAGTCTTCTTCGTTATCAATCAGTAAAAACGCATTACCGGCTTTTTGTTCGCCCATGGTGCTTACCGGTTTGATACCGTAGTCATGGCCACAATGCAAAATCACCTCATCACCCACTTGTTTGAGCTTTTGTAAGGAATGGAAAAAGGTGCGCATATTACCCCCAGGTAACTCGCAATGGCCGGCGCCATAGATAAACAAGCTATCCCCGGCAATAATATGCTGACCCAGTAGATAGCAAACACCGCCAGCCGTATGACCTGGGGTGTTAATTACTTGGGCTGTGGTTACACCTAAGGTTAATATCTCGTTGTCTTCAACCGTTGTATAGCTGGATGCAAGCTCCAGATAATCCACCTCGTTAATACCAACAAAGATTTGTGCGCCGGTTTTTTCATGGATTTCGTCCACCGCACCAATGTGATCGCCATGCCAATGCGTCACCCAGATTTGTGTCAGTTGATAGCCTTGATCCTCAACATGTTGGATAAAGCGATCCGCTTCCCAGGCTGGATCGACAATGGCACAAGTCTTGGATTGATGGTCAAAGATAAAATGGATAGAGTTCTCGTAAGTGCCGATGTGGTACCAGACTTCAAGGGTGAAAGATGTGTCTTTAAAAGTTTGTGAATTCATGCAAATATTTTACCAATTATGTCTTGACTAATACAACTTAGCGTATATAATTTACACCTTTGCTTGAGACCAGTATTTTGGGGGCTATAGCTCAGCTGGGAGAGCGCAACACTGGCAGTGTTGAGGTCAGCGGTT
>CAZLDG010000032.1:0-14150 GCA_964558405.1 uncultured Candidatus Thioglobus sp.
TCGCCACCAGCACCGACACCATTGATTTGATTGCCCGAGATAGTAACTTGGGAAACGTCGCCCTGCTTTACACTTTGAATGAATTGCGTGTAAGTAATGTCATTCTTTTTCTCATCAACTTCAAATTGACTAAAAAGTGAGGCCAGCACACTACCCAAAACTAGCCACAATAATAAATTCTTAAACATAATTGCTAAATTCTTAAATAAGACCGATAACTATACCCTATTGTGCATTTATATATGGACTAAGTCGGAGTTTTCAAGCCCAAACACAACCCTAAAGTGGCGTAAAATCTGTCATAATTCCTAATTAATAAAAATCGGCCAACAAACCATGATGAAAATTCACCTAATACTGACCCTTATTGTAACGCTAGGATTAAGCTCGTGTGGCTTTCATACCCCGTATAAAAATGCGCCAATTAATGCCAATATTAGCAGTGCCGACAATAATTTATTTGCTCAAGCCTTAGTACAACGCTTTGATGAAAACGCCTTAAAAAAACTCAGCATCACCATTGGGGCAGAATCAACGCGCCAACAGACTTCTTCTTATACTTCTGCTGGCAAGGATGGTAGTTACACCTTAACACTCTCGGTGCCAATTAGTATTCAACAACGAGACAAAGTGCTATTTTTGCAAACGCTAAGTGCCAGCAAACATATCAGCAAAATGAGCTCTTCTCAAGCTGACCGTCTGCAAATTGAGCAAACTTATACGCAACTGCGCAATAACCTGGTTAAACAATTACTCAGAAAACTCGCGGCACTGAATGCAACTTAAAGCGCTCGCACTGAATGCGCATCTGAGCGAGAATCTAGCCAATGTCTATTTGGTCTTTGGGGCCGAAATTCTGCTGATTGAACAAAGCATCTCACAGATTATCAAGCAGGCCAAATCGCAAGGATTCGAGGAAAAGACCACGTTTAGCATTGAGGGAAATTTTGACTGGAACCCGGTCTATCAAGCCCTTTCTTCCAACTCACTATTCTCAACAAAACGCATTATTCATTTGCGTCTTGGCAGTGGCAAAATCGGTGTTAAAGGCTCAAAAGCCCTAAGTGAGATTGCCGGCACCATTGATGCCGATACTTTGTTATTGGTTTCCACCAATAAACTGGATATGGCGCAACAAAAGAGCAAATGGTTTAAAACCCTAGACCAACAGGGTTTCATAGTGCAACACTTTGAGGTGCGTAGTGATCATCTGGTGGGCTGGATTGCCAATCATATGGATGGTGCTGGACTTCAGGCCAACCAAGAGGTAGCACAGGCCATTGCTTTTTGCACCGAAGGCAATCTACTGGCCTCAATGCAAGAGATTGAAAAGCTGAAATTGGCTTATCCCGATGGCGTCATTGACACCAAGGACTACCTTGGACAAATTCATCAGCAATCCAAATATTCTATTTATGGTTTGATTGATGCCGCCTTGTTGGGCGATGCAAAACAAGTACTGAAGATTTACAATACCTTAAAAGACGATACATCAATGCCGATTAAGCTGAGTTTTTCGCTGTATCAACAACTGAGTAGCTTGATCGAGATGGCGATTGAACTACAACAGGTAAAAAATATCGATAGTGTGATGCAATCACACCGAGTTTGGACCTCAAGAAAACCGCTGATTAGTAATACACTAAAACGCTTTTCTTATGCGCATCTACAAAAGCTACTTTTATCCTTGGGTCGTATTGACCGTTCAATCAAAGGTATGGATAATTTAGAGGTGGTGGATGAGATCCGCTCGCTACTACTAACACTTTCTGGGAAATCGCCATGGGCTCAATAGAAAATTTAATCACCGACCTGGGTAAAAACGCACGCAGTGCTGCCAAAACACTACGTAGCGCCAGCACGCAAAGCAAAAATACGGCACTACTAAACATTGCACAACGTATTGATCAAAACCGCGCTGGCATTATTGAGCAGAATCAGCAGGATTTAGACGCGGGCAGAAATAATGGCCTAGAGGCGGCACTACTAGATCGCTTAATGTTGGATGACCAGCGTATTGATGGCATTATCGACAGTCTAGAGCAAATTGTAGCACTGCCTGATCCAGTGGGTGAGATTAGCGATCTAAATTATCGTCCTAGTGGCATCCAGGTGGGCAAGATGCGCGTACCGCTTGGGGTTATGGGTATTATTTATGAATCTCGCCCAAATGTCACCATTGATGCTGCAGCACTTTGTCTTAAATCTGGCAATGGTGTGATTCTGCGCGGCGGCTCGGAAGCCATTCATTCCAACTTAGCGTTGCACGCTTGTGTCAAACAAGGCTTGGTTGATGCCGACCTAGATGAGCACAGTGTACAACTGATTGATACCACTGACCGCGCTGCGGTTAATGCCTTAGTGCAAGCCAGCGATTATGTAGACGCGATTATCCCGCGTGGTGGTAAAGGCTTGGTAGAGGCGGTAGCCAATAGTGCCAAAGTGCCAGTTATTAAACACTTGGATGGTATTTGCCATACCTATATCGACAAAGACGCTGACACGCAAAAAGCCATTGATATCGCCTTTAATGGCAAGGCGCGTCGCTATGGCGTGTGCAATGCCACAGAGACCTTATTGGTACACGCCTCTGCGGTCGGTCGTGTATTGCCTGAGTTGATTGCACGCTTTAACGCCAAAGGTGTGGAGTTACGCGGTTGTGAAAAAACTCAGCAATTCTCTGATCAGGTGTTAGCAGCGACTGAGGTCGATTGGGATACGGAATATCTCGATGCCATTCTCTCAATTAGAATTGTTGATAGCATGAGCGAAGCCATCTCTCATATTGAGGCGCATAGCTCAGGCCATACAGAATCGATTATTAGTGAGAACTACACCTCTAATCGTCGCTTTATGACCGAAGTAGATTCTGCTTCAGTGATGGTGAATGCCTCTACTGCCTTTGCCGATGGCAATGAATATGGTCTAGGTGCAGAGATTGGCATTAGCACGGACAAATTCCATGTCCGCGGTCCAGTTGGCTTGGAAGGTCTAACCTCGCAAAAATTTATCGTCCTTGGTGACGGTCACATTCGTAAATAAACAAACATCATGAGCATAGAACAAACACTGGCTGTTTTTCAGCGTGGCACGGATGAAATCCTACCGCTGGACGAACTCAAAGAAAAACTCAAGAAAAACCAACCACTACGCATTAAAGCTGGCTTTGATCCCACGGCGCCTGATCTGCACCTGGGACATACGGTACTGATTAATAAGCTGAAACAGCTGCAAGATTTAGGTCATGAAATCCTCTTTTTGATTGGCGATTTCACCGGCATGATTGGCGACCCAACTGGTAAAAGTGCCACGCGCCCACCGCTAACCGAAGAACAAGTAGCGGAAAATGCCAAAACTTATCAAGACCAAGTGTTTAAGATCCTGGATAAGGACAAAACTCAGGTGGTGTTTAACTCTAGCTGGATGAGCAAAATGTCATCAAGCGATATGATTAAACTGGCCTCGCAACAAACCGTGGCGCGCATGCTAGAACGTGATGATTTTTCCAAACGTTATAAATCTGGCCAGGGTATTTCCATTCATGAGTTTTTGTACCCACTGATTCAAGGCTATGATTCCGTTGCCCTGGAATCCGATGTGGAGCTGGGTGGTACCGATCAAAAATTTAACCTATTGATGGGTCGTGAACTGCAAAAAAATGCTGGTAAAGAGCCACAGGTAATTCTAACCATGCCGATTTTAGAAGGTCTAGACGGCGTACAAAAAATGTCCAAATCGCTGGATAACTACATCGGCATTGACGATGCACCGGACGAGATGTTTGGTAAGATTATGTCAGTTTCTGATGAGCTGATGTGGCGCTACTTAGAGCTATTGAGTTTCGAGTCACTAGAAAGCATTGAGAGCTGGAAGCTTGAGGTAGAAAATGGTGAAAATCCTCGCAATATCAAGTTCCGTCTGGCCGATGAAATTATCACGCGCTTTCATAGTGCGCAAGCTGCGCAACAAGCGCAACAAAACTTTATCAACCGTTTTGCCAAGAATCAAATTCCTGATGAGATGGATGAGTTCACTTTTGAGGCTGGCATGCGTATTGCTAATGTACTTAAAGAGGCGGGGCTAGTTAACTCCACTTCGGATGCGTTTCGCATGATCAAACAAGGCGCAGTCAAGATTGACGGGAAAAAAATCAGTGATCGCAACCTAGAGCCAGAAGTTGGTACTGCGGTGTATCAGGTGGGCAAACGTAAATTTGCCCGCATCACCATCAGCTAATAGGACTTGTAAAACGTGGCATCTGCCCTTATATAGTTCATAAGTGTTACAATACACCACTTCTGGGGATGACATGGCTTCGACGAGGAGTTGGATCTCAAGGATGCATGCCGAGGACAAAGATAGCTCGTAAAAACGTTCTTTAAAAAGATAGTTGCAAACGAAGACAACTACGCTCTAGCAGCTTAATGCTAGCCGCTCCCTTGAAATTGTCTGTGTTTTTTGGATAGCGGTCATTTAGCAGACTCGCCACTGTCGTTAGTTCAGGGCGATGGGGTTAAAACCAAAACTGAAATCGCTTCTTACATCCCTGTTGGTCGGGTGGTCTGAAGTTAAACTAATAGACCCTACTAAGCATGTAGACTCTTTGCGTGAAGGTTTTCGGACGCGGGTTCAATTCCCGCCATCTCCACCAAATTTATCGCCTTTTAATAATCGAAAGATTTAAAACCACTGGTCATTGATGACTAGTAGTGCCTTTTTCTCATTATTGGCAGACCTTCAACCCCCCTAGTAAACACAGACCACTGACTAATGTTTTTTCATTGCTAGAAAAAATATATTTGCATTTTGATATATATCAACTTATAATATATATCAAATGACGAATATAACACCAGAATCCATCATCAGTGTACTAGACAACTCAACACGTCTGCGTTGTGTCTTGTTATTGTTGACGCATAAAGAGTTGTGTGTTTGCGACCTAACCCATGTGATTGGCGGGGCGCAACCTAATATGTCTCGCGCACTTGGACAATTGCGTGAAGCAGGATTGGTCAGTGATCGACGGGAAGGACAATGGGTTTATTATCAAATTAGTTCCGAGCTGGCTGATTGGGTGTATAGTCTGATTAAAACCGTGGCCATAGGTGCTGAAGAACACGAGCCTTACCGAAGCGATAAGCAAGCACTGGCCAGTATGAGTTGCAAGCTAGGCGGCAATCGTTGCGCTTAAGCTGTAAACAATATAACCAGAGGGTGTAACAAATCCAGCCTCATAATCCAAGGGATGCCTTATGAAAAAAAGTATATTATTTGTTGTTATTAGTTTTCTACTATCACCTTCTATAGTGTTAGCAGAACCAGATTATCTAGTAGATTCAGACTGGCTGGCTGAACGCATGGAGCAGGATAATCTAATCGTGCTAGAAGTACGTTATCATCCGCATCGCTATCACAGCATTGGTCATATTCCAGGCGCTATTCAAGTTAAACGTTTTAAGGACCTAGCGGATAATAATTCTTTAACAGTCACCCGCTTCCCATCTAAAGCCCAATTTGAAAAAACACTGCGTAGTTGGGGTGTAAATAACGACTCAACCTTGGTAATTTATGACGACACCCGTACCGTAACCGGTGCGCGCTTATGGGTCTTGCTCAAACTCTACGGCTTCCCAATGGCGCAAGTTAAAGTACTGAACGGTGGCACCATTGGCTGGACTACTTTCGAGGACATCACCCAAGAACCAACTGCGACTCCAACACCAGGTAACGTTGTACTCAAAGAGGTAGATACCGCCATGGTGGTTGGCTTTAGCGAAATCTACGATCACGTCGCCAAAGGCAAACACTCTGATATTGTGCTAATCGATGCACGTCCCGGTGCACGATATGCCGGCAGTAGTAGTCATGCAGTAGCCGAAGGTCATATTCCTGGTGCAATTAATATCGTTAGCATGGATGGCACCGATGGTCAGAGTCAAACCTGGCTAGCCGATGAAGACTTGGCTGAATTGTACAAGGATCTTGCTAAAGATCAAACCATCTACGTGTATTGTGATGATGGTTTTCGTATGAGTCTGGCTTATCAACAACTTACCCATCTAGGTTATCAAGACGTGCGTTTGTATGACGGCGGCTGGTCACATTGGGGAAATTGGTTAGACTTGCCAACAGTCACAGGCGATCAACCTTTTGCAGGCGACTTCGAGCTGTAACACATCGTTACAAAACCACAACACTGCGTAACAATGTGGCGGTGTTGTCCAGCGTAAAATTTTATTTATTTGACAAGGATTAAACCATGAAAAAACTCGCTTATTTATTAACACTTTGGCTAGCGTCGACCATGTCAATAGCCGAGGTGCCACTGGTGGTCACTAAGATAACTGACAATATCTACGCTTTGGTGGGCGAAACCAACCAACGCAGTGAGCACAACTACGCCAACAACTCAACCCACGGTGTGATCATCACTGATGAGGGGGTGATTTTGGTAGATCCAGGTGGCAGTTATTTAGGCGCCAAACAAATACACAACACCATTAAAACGCTAACCGACAAACCGGTTAAGTTAGTGATTAACACCGGTGGACAAGATCATCGCTGGTTTGGTAATGATTATTTTAGCCAACTGGGGGCTGAGATTATTGCCTCAAGCGCAGCTCAAGCCGATCAAAAAGCTCGAGAAGATGAGCATATCATCAGACTTACGGGGCTGATTGGCGACGCGCTTGAGGGCACTACGCCACTGCCTGCAACCAGCACCTTTGATCAAGAGAAAAAAACCATCAGTCTGGGTGGTGTTAATCTAGAGCTTCACTATGCAGGACCTGCGCATACCTTGGGTGATATTTTCATCTGGCTGCCTGAACAGAAGATTTTATTTAGTGGCGACATCGTTTTTGTTAATAGAGCTTTGGGCGTTGGCCCTGCGCGCAACATCAGATCGTGGATTGCGGTGTTTGAGAAAATGGCCAGCTTTAATCCTAAGGTGATTGTGCCCGGCCACGGCAAGGTAACCGACTTAACCGAAGCCAGCAACGATACTTATCACTACCTAGTGCATCTGCGTGATTCGGTGCTGAAAGTTATTGATGATGGTGGTGATATGATGGAAGCCACCAATATCGATCAAGAACAATTTCGCTATCTCAAAAATTTTGACGACATTGCCAAGCGTAATGCACAATGGACTTTTGAAATCTTAGAGTTCGAATAAAAACCCTTAAGCCAACCCTGTAGACGCGGTTGGTTTAAGCTTGGTGCAACAAGGCTTGCATTTGCTGTATGGTGGTCGGCAATTGTAAGACGCCGTGTAGTGGATAATCCACCGCATCCAGCACACCCACATGTTGGATTTCTTTTTTATTAGCCAAAACAATAATCTTGGTATTGGGTGAATGCTTAATCAAACTCACTAGCAGCACTTCGATATTAGATTTATAAATCCCGCTATAATTGGTACTAAAAGCATAGAAAAACTCCACTACGATAAAAGCAGGTTGGTGTTTTTTTACCAGGGTAATGGCCTTGCGGATACTATTGACGCGGTACTCTTCCAGAGCATTTTGGCGATATAAGTCGCCATAATCTGGAAACAGCATAGACTCTACGACCGAGACGAGTATCGGCTTAGACATGATATTTATCCGGTGTCTTGAGTGTATTAATCCACCATATTGACATCAATACCCTGCTCTAGCATCTTGGTCTGCAATGCATTGCGATAGGCATTAAAGTCGTCGTGGGTCTTATAGTTTCGACCACTGACAAAGCTTAGGACAGCATTAAAGTGGAAACTATAGAGTTTGTTGTCAATCTCGATAATTTTTTTACCTTCATCAAAAAGCAAAAAACCTGGTCGATAGCTTAGATTGTGTTGCTCAGCCACCTGTTTAGGTGTGGTTTTCGAACCATCAAACCAAATGATCTCTTGTGTGGAATCTGCATCAAAGCGTACAAATAAGAATTTATCTAGCTCATCACGCACATTGTCACGATTCAGTAGCTCTTTATGAACAGCCTCACAACCCGTACAACGTTGATCTTCAAAAATCATAATCACTGGATCACTAAAGTCTGAGAAGTCTGTGGTCGTACTAAGCATATCATGTGCGGCAAACTGATAACTTGGTGCCGACTGGCTAGCAATAAACTGATTCAGCGTTTGTTGGCCAACTTGGTTTTTGGCCACGTAGCTCACTGTATGGCCAAATAGTGTTGGGTTGCGATAACCATTGGTTCTAAAGATTTGCTTGCCTTTGGCATCTAAAAACACAATGGTCGGCGTGTATTTCACGCCCAATAGTTGTGCTAGGTCTTTCTCACTCATCGCCTCACCATCAGGCATGGTGATTTCACGATCGCCCTTGATATTAACCGCGATGGTGACAAAATTTTCCTGGATAAAGTCGGCATTATCACCCTCAACAAAATTTTGCTTAAGCATGGCGTCACAATACGGGCAGCCAGCTAGATGGAAGAATAACAATACCTTCTTATCCTCATCGCTGGCTTCTTCTACATCCTCAGCAATGTCTAAAAAACTCTCGGCGAACCAAGAAGGAATACTATAGATTTGTCCGCCTAACACCTTGCCCGGCTCTGTGGCAAAACTATTGAGCGATAATGTGAAAGTTAATAGTATTAGTGCCAAGAATTTTTGTTGCATTTTTCTCCCCCAGGATGATTACATTTTATCTTTGAGCAAATAATAAACTAGGCCCACCAAAATAGCAAGAATAATAAGTTCAAATAGAAACATAATTAGTCGTTAACGGAATAGCAAGCCACACCGCCCTTTTGTGAACCTGCAGCAAACAAGCAACGCACATTGGGGTTGTCCGCTGGCACCCATTCATACACACGAATATTCCAGCCCGCTGTCTCAATCAAATACTCTGACGAAGGTTTAACAGTCGGTGCACCCAGAGTGGTGACGCGCTCCCAAAGATTGGCGTGTGCCAAGGGACTAACCAACAAAGTACCCAGTAAAATAATGCTGCTGATTTTCATGTCTGTGTCTACTTGTGTTTAATCTTGTTCTTGGGTTTTCGACCCCAGAAGCCTTTGCTCTTTTTCGCCTTATTTTCAGCCGAGTTACTATTTTTACCATATCTGGGCTTGTTGCGCTTCTTGGGTTTTTTTGGCTTTTTGTTTTTTGGTGGCAATAGGGTCTTTGGCGAATCAGCCACAGCATCACTTGGATGAAAATCCGCCACCATGATGCGCTCTAAACGTTGTTGTGTTAGGCGCTCAATGTCAAATAATTGCTTGGCCTCATCTGCACTTACTAAGGAGATGGCCTCACCAGATTCACCAGCACGGCCAGTACGGCCAATCCGGTGTACATAATCCTCCGGCACGTGTGGCAGATCAAAATTCACCACATGTGGCAATTGGTCAATATCAATACCACGCGCCGCAATATCGGTTGCTACCAATACGCGCACCTTTCCCGCTTTAAAGTTGGCCAATGCCTTGGTGCGCGCACCCTGAGACTTGTTGCCATGAATTGCCATGGCTGAGATTTTTTTCTTCTCCAGATTGGCAGCGATACGATTGGCACCATGCTTGGTACGACTAAACACCAAAACTTGCTGCCAATCTCCCTCGCTAATGAGCCTGGTCAGTAGTGCGCCTTTTTTAGATTTATCCACTGGATGAATCCATTGTTTAACACTCTTGACTGTGGAATTACGTGGTGTTACTGAGATTTCTTCTGGGTTTTTGACCAGAGTTTTGGCCAGGGCACGAATCTCATCAGAAAACGTAGCAGAAAACATTAAAGTTTGTCTATCGGTGGGCAAAATCTTTAAAATTCGCTTAATGTCGTGGATAAAACCCATATCTAGCATTCTGTCTGCTTCATCAAACACCAGTATTTCTAACTGCTTAAACCCGATAGCGTTTTGCGAATACAAATCCAATAAGCGCCCTGGTGTGGCCACCAACACATCGGTTCCGCCGCGTAATTTTTGCATTTGTGGGTTGATTTTCACCCCGCCAAATACCACCTGAGATTTGAGTGGTAAATGTTGAGCATAGGTCTTAACGCTATCATGCACTTGTGCAGCCAACTCGCGTGTTGGCGTGAGTATTAGAACGCGCGCCTGATTGGCGCCAGCGCGCTGACCTTTGCTGAGTAGCTCCAAGATTGGTAGGGTAAAACCAGCGGTCTTTCCTGTACCAGTTTGTGCTGCCGCCATTAGGTCCTTGCCGGCCAAAACAATAGGAATCGCTTGGGACTGGATAGGCGAAGGCTGTTCATAGCCTTGAGCCTCAACAGCTCGAACAATAGGCTTAGACAAGCCAAGAGCAGAAAATGCCATAGAAGATGGGAAACTAAAATAAAGTGCGTATTTTAACGTCTAGCACCATATCTCACCAACTAGATCATCAAATCTATGGTGTTTTTGTGCTATTAACTTCTTAGGTCGTTTAGCTTCTGCAGTAAATATTCCAATTCGGCACGTTTTTCAATTTTCTCGTCGACTTTTTCTTCCAAATAGTTAACGATTTGTTTTTGTACCTTGGTACGGAAAAATTTATCCAAATTGGTATTGCCACTTGGATTAAGTACATTAATCTCTAACACCTTATCGCCAATCATATCCAGACCGGCAAAATGCAGGCCATCAGACATCAATTTTTTACCAATGGTTTTACACACACGCTTTTGTGAATCGGTCAGTGCGTATTTATGCGCACTACCGCCAGCGTCTAGATTTGCTCTAAGATCGCCAGTCGCAGGCTTACGCTGATAAGCGCCAATAGGGTTTCCGCCTAGCATTAATACCCGTACATCACCTTCTTCAGCGCCATCAATATATTCTTGCAGGATTACGAAGTTTTCACTGGAACCATCAATATAAAAATCCAATAGTGAGTTAATATTAGACTGAGCACTACGCTCTAATACGATTACTCCTCGACCACCTGAGCCATCTAACGGCTTAAGAATCATCTTCTCATCTTCAGATTCATTAATTACTTGATTAATGTACTCCTTGTTGCCAGAGACATGTGTAATTGGCAAATAGGTGTGATTCGGATCATGGAAAGTGGTGGTATAGAGTTTGTTATTGGCTTTACGAATACCGTCCACATCGTTAATAATCACCACCTCATTTTTGACCGCATCCAAGAAATTAAACACAATGCTGCTAATAGGTGGATCTTTGCGAATCATCAAACAGTCAAACGCATGCAAAGGAATTAGCTTGGTATCAAACTTGACTTTTTTATAAAAGCTGTTCATGGCATCAGGCACTTTATCCATAGGCTGGATGGTATGTACCACACCACTCACAGTGTTTTGACGCACGGTGAAATTATGCGTATACAAAATAGAAACCTTGTGCTTTCTGGCCAAACACTCCTTGATAATCTTTAGATTAGTACTGGTGCTGGGATTAATTTTTGACCAATTGGCAATAATAAAACCGACGTGCATAACTCCTCCTGCTGTCCAAATCAAAAAAAGCTGGAAATTATAATATCAAAAAAGTCGAGCCAAGCAAGGGTTTATTTCATACGATGACTATCTTTGGCAGTTGGTGATATTCAAGGTAGAATAAGCCTATTTTTTTCACCCAGGTCACCCCATGTCAGATACGCAGCCCATCCAAAGCCCTTGTGTGGGCATTTGCAAATACAATAAGAACAACTATTGCATCGGCTGTAAACGTCACAGCGATGAAATTAGCAATTGGATTAATTACTCAGATGAGATGCGTCAAGCGATTTTGGCTGATCTCAAGGAACGTCAGATCGACTAGGCCATTTCTGCTGGGGTTCTAGCCTTAATACTCAATGCATGCAACTCACCAGAATCGATATCAGCTCTAACGGTTGCCAATACAGTCTTTTGACGCTCAAGCAGTGACATACCTTCAAATGCTGTTGAGACTACCGTAGTCGCGCAACTACAACCATCACCTTCCATGGTAACGGTTGCACCTTCAATACCAGCTTCAATCTTAGCTTGAATCTCTTCTAAGGTCATAATCTAAGCACCAAACGCGCCTTTTAAGGCAAAGAAGAACAGAATTGACATCAGTGCACCGGCTGGCAAAGTCACCACCCATGATAAGAAGATCTTATTAATGACTCGCGTATCTAATGCTGCCATGCCTCGGGCCAAACCAACGCCTAGTACCGCACCAACCAATACTTGTGTGGTTGAAACCGGTAATCCAGTACCTGAGGCAATCACCACAGTTGCAGCAGCAGCTAGGGTTGCAGCAAAACCACGTGAAGGAGTTAGTTGGGTAATACCCGTACCTACGGTTGCAATTACCTTGTGTCCATAAGTGATCAGACCCAAGACGATACCGCCACCACCAACAAGTAGAATCCAGAATGGTAGAACACTCTTCGAGCCAATCATACCGCCACTTTCAATCACACCATAAATGGCTGCTAGTGGACCAATGGCGTTGGCCACATCGTTAGAACCATGGGCAAAAGCCATCGCTGCTGCGGTAATGACCATCAGCACGCTAAAGACTCTTTCCATCGACGTAAAGTGGAAGTCTTTATTTTCATTCGGATCGATATGAATTTTGCTAATCACCATTTTTCCAGCAATGGCAACAACCAAACCACAAGCAATCGCTAGGGAATAACTGGTACCAGTATCAAAGCTTAATCCCACATGTTTTAGACCTTTGAAGATGGTTACTAAAGAGATAACAAAACCCACTAAGAACATATAAAAAGGCACATAGCGCTTGGCATTCTCAAATGGTCTAGAGGTATCAATAATCAGATTTTGCAGGCTGCGGAACAACATAAAGGCGATACTACCGGCCAAAATTGGTGAAACAACCCAACTGGCAGCAATCTTACCTACCTTGCCCCAGGCTACCGCATCAACGCCAACACCTACCGCGCCAAAGCCCACAATCGCACCCACAATTGAGTGTGTTGTCGACACTGGCCAGCCCAGTGATGAAGCGATTAATAGCCAAGTACCTGCGGCCAAAAGTGAAGCCAACATACCATACACCAATAAGTGCGGACTGTCGGTAAACAACGCCGCATCTAAGATGCCTTTACGAATGGTTGCTGTTACCTCGCCACCGGCCAAAATAGCACCGGCAAACTCAAAAACAACCGCAATAATGATGGCTTGCTTGATGGTGATTGCACCAGAACCAACCGAGGTACCCATGGCATTTGCCACATCATTTGCACCCACACCCCAGGCCATAAACAGACCAAACGCCACCGCCAAAAATAGTAATACGCCGCCGTAATTTGCAATAATTTCCACAGTAATCTCCTTTATTTGGCTAGTAGCACTTCTAATCTAGAGCCAACTTTTTGAGCAGCATCTGCCAACTCGCCCAGCCATTCAACGGCGCGATAATAGAACATCACATCTACCGGTGGCAGGCTAGCCTCTAGTGGAAATAATTTGGTACGAATTTCGTGTTGAATCTTGTCAGATTGACTCTCAAGATCGTTAATCTGCTCAATAATACCGCCAACCACTTTACGCTCTCGATTACCAAAAGCAGTTTCTAATAGCTCATCTAGCTCGTTGATGGCTTTAAGCGCCATGGCTGAGGTTTTAATACAAACGTTGGTGAGCTCAATGACATCGTCAGAGATTTCATCAGGCAAAGTCATCTTACGATTAAGCATCAGACCTGAGACGTCCTTAGAAATATTAGCAATTGAATCTTGAATTAACAGCAGGTCTAATAAGTCTCTGCGTGAAAATGGCATCATAAAGGTCGATGGAAGGCTCAAACGTAATTTCTTCTTTAGAACGTCTGCTTCCCCTTCTAAGGTGCCAATGTTGGATTTAATGTGTTCAGCTTGTTCCCAGTCTTGGGCATGAATGGCGATCATAAAGCCGTTGAGTTCCCCGATGCATGAATGTACTCGGGTCATGTGTTGCTGTAGTGGGCTGATTGGAGATTTTCCAAACAGGCCATAGATATTACTTGTAGCCATCTTTCTTTCCTCTTTTTTAACTTACTTGTTTTCTTATTTTTTTCTTCTTCGTTTCAAGTGCGAATTTTCTATAAAAAAACTTAAGTGTCAACCCCTATTTTAAACTTTTTTTTCTGGGTCAGAATCAACCTCATTATCATCAAATAAAATACGCTGACCTTCGCCCTCTAGATCGTCATATTGACCGCTCTTAACCCCTATTGCTAAAAGGATTACTAGCA
>CAZLDG010000032.1:14250-15466 GCA_964558405.1 uncultured Candidatus Thioglobus sp.
CGACCACTAGCAGCCACGCCTGAAGAGTGCGCCTCAACACAATCTGCAAGATCATGATTAAGCAGAGCTTCAGCAATGATAGAGCGACAACTATTGCCGGTACATAGAATTAAAACTTTCTTTTTCGGATTCATTTAACTTTACTATGGATGAATTGAGTAAAAACCAGCGCAGCCAAAGCGGCGCCAAAAATGGTGGCGACAATATATAACCACAGGTGTTCCATATTGCCACTCACCAGTGCCGGACCAATAGAGCGCGCCGGGTTCATACTGGCACCGGTAATCGGTCCAGCAAACATTGCCTCCAGGCCCACGGTAAAACCAATGGCAATGCCAGCAAAATCTTTAATAGCCTTGCCGTGCACCGCAGAGGCGCTGATAACCAGCATCAAAATAAAGCTAAGGATAAGCTCAAAACCAAAGGACTGAGCCACACTACCACTGGGCAGAGTAGCACCCAGATAAGCAGCTTGGGCCATGGTGTCAATATTTTCAAACAACAATAAGTACAAACTATAACTGGCCAGAATCGCGCCAAGCACTTGCGCCGCTATATAAGGCAATACCTTAGCACGGTCAAACTCGCCCATCAGCGCAAAGGCAATACTCACCGCCGGATTAAAGTGTGCACCAGAGACGTGGGCAAAACTATAAATCAGTGCCACAATCACAAAGCCAAAGGTAAGTGCAATACCTACGTGGCCTGGCTCTCCAGTAATAGCGCCAATGGCCATAGCGCCAGTACCGGCAAATACCAAAATATAGGTCCCTAAAAATTCTGCAACTAAACTTTGTTTCATGACGACCTATTATAAAAAGTAATCTTGATATTGTTAAGTACAATTAGTGAAAAGATTGTCATGCTAACACCAATCAACGCACTCCATCTCCAGGTCTCAGACAAGAAAATAACGCTTAGACCAATGGCGAAAAAAGGCACTAAGAAGGTAAACGCACTGGCGCGTTTAGAGCCTAGGCGTCCAATACCTAAAAAATACACCGTGGTGGCAAAGGTGGTAGAGGCAAAGGTCAGTGTTAAAAAGTTAAACCAAAATACCCCATCGGCTAGTACCCATAGATGCGTACTTGGCTCTAAGAAAAACACGCTGTCAATTAATGTTGTCATTAAATACAGATAAAAACTAAACACCGTGGGATTGGTGTCTTGTGCATAGCCACTTAGTATTGACAATAAAGCCCAACAAAAAGCCGCC
>CAZLDG010000033.1:0-14385 GCA_964558405.1 uncultured Candidatus Thioglobus sp.
CGCCCCCATAACCAACTATAACCCAGGTGGGAGATCTTAAATTGAATTGAAGCATGCATACCTTTTTTGTCAATCACATAATCAGTGGCCATGGCACTAGATATGCTTAGCATTAAGGCTGCCAAACCAGTTATTATTTTCATCACTACTCTCCTTGTTTTTTACCCAAACCCAACATACGCAAAAGCGTGACATCTCGGTGATAAAAATGATGCTTAAGCGCAGCCAGTATATGCAGTATAACAAAAACTGCCAAAATATAGGCTGATATTTGGTGCACTTTGCCCCATAAGCTAATGGTTAAAGACGCTAGATTTACCAGGATTGGAATCTCAATCAGATCAAACCAGAGGGCGGATTCGCCCTCGGCGCCAAGGATAAAATAGCCACTGACACCAATCAACAATAACAAATAATAAGTTATCCAGTGCACTGTCTTTGCAGCCAACACCTCCCAAGAACGATAAGATGGCAGTGGTGCGGGCAGTGGGTTAGAAAGACGCCAGTACAGCTTAAATAGCAATAAGAACAGTGCTAATAAGCCCAGGGAATAATGCCAAACAACTGAGGCACTATACCAGGGGTGGTAATAATCCAGCTCCATCATATACACACCCAGTGCAAACAAGCCAATGACCAAGACTGCCATGAGCCAGTGTAGTGCAATGGCCAGATAGCCATAGCCTGTAGTTTGATTTCTAAGCCGCATCAATCAATCTAATGCCAAAGTTGGATTAGGATCCAGGTTCAGCGTACAACCATAGAACAGTAGCAAATACCAATAGCACCACAACAGTCCAAATAATATCTGCTTTGCTTAATTTTCTGCCTCGCGGCTCGAATGAATATTTCTTCACCATTACCCCTCCTCCTACATCGCACAAACAAACTAAAGCTTAAGGAAATTGTATCAAGGTTTTGGCAATTTGTATAGCAACTTGAACCTTATCAACACTCGGTAAAACTAACAGCCAAACCACCAAGTGAGGTTTCTTTGAGCTTATCTGACATTTCTTCACCGGTTTGTTTCATGGCAGCAATGCAATTATCCAGCGGCATAAAGTGCTCGCCATCGCCACGAATGGCCAGTGACGCCGCTGCCGTGGCTTTAATAGCGCCAAAACCATTACGTTCAATACAAGGCACTTGCACCAAGCCTTTAACTGGATCACAAGTCATGCCCAGATGATGCTCCAGGGCAATCTCAGCCGCATTTTCAATTTGCTGGGTACTGCCACCATTAACAGCGCACAAACCCGCTGCAGCCATGGCTGAAGCCACACCAACCTCGCCTTGACAACCTACTTCGGCGCCAGAGATTGAACTGCGATATTTAACCAAACCACCAATAGCAGCAGCGGTTAATAAAAACTCTCTGATTTGTGATGATGACCACGCTTGATGATGATAACCATAATACAGTACTGCTGGAATTACCCCGGCAGCACCATTGGTAGGCGCAGTCACCACCATATGTCCAGCGGCATTTTCCTCGTTTACTGCCATGGCATAGGCACACAACCAATCATTACTATTAACATTATCATCAGCGGCACTGAGTTGTTGATACAAGTTCTTTGCGCGTCTGGAAATCTCTAACCCTCCTGGCAATATGCCCTCAGCTTGCAAGCCATTTTCAACACAGGTTTTCATCGAATGCCAAATTAACTCCAGCGCCTGATTAAATGTTGTCTCATCTTGTTGACACAATTCGTTAGCATATTTCATCTGCGCTACCGACAAGGAAGAGTCTCGGGACATTTGTATCATCGCCTTGGCCGAGGTAAACGGATAAGGGTAATCACGCTCGCACTCCTGCGTCTCTAAGGACTGATGAATATTCTCTATGGTGCAGATAAACCCTCCACCAATGGAGAAATAGGTCTGTGAAATTAAAACCTTTTGTTGCTCATCACAGAGTTGGAAAATCATGCCATTAGGGTGTTCGCTAAGTGGCGCCTCATAATCAAAAACAATCTGCTGTTTGGGGTCAAAATTTACCAAGACTCCGTGGATCTCCACCTGCTGCTGTTGATAAATCCCCTCTAAGAGCACGTCCACTTGCTGATCAATTAGCGCAATCGGTGTATAACCATGAAGACCTAATGCAACTGCTGTATCACTACCATGGCCTTTGCCGGTATAAGCTAAAGAACCTTTAAGAGTGCAGCTCAGATAAAGCGCTTGGGACTGGGATTGATCTGCCAAATAAGTTTGCACTTGCTGCAAGAAATCAGCTGCCGCATACATAGGACCCATCGTATGAGAACTCGACGGGCCGATACCGCATTTAAATAATTCTAATGTACCAATAAACATAGACTTAATCATACTCGCTTAACTTGATACACATTATGTCAATAAAAATTGCACAGAACTGATGAAAAAAATGTGTCTAATTTTTATCGCAGCGACTTGCTAAAACCCGCTTCAGTTAAAATAAGCCTATGATTCACTTTGGTCAAATCTCTGCTGCTGATTTTTTATCCGACTATTGGCAAAAACAGCCGCTGCTGATTAAACAAGCTCTGCCAGGGTTTATCTCCCCTATTAGCGCCGATGAATTGGCAGGGCTCTCCTTAGAAGAGGTGTTTGAATCACGATTGATTACCGGGGCTATCAAAGACAACCAGTGGTCTTTAGAGAGCGGCCCTTTTAGCGAACAAGTATTTGCTCAACTGCCAGAACATGATTGGACCCTGCTGGTTCAAGGGGTGGATCGTTTTATTCCTGAAGTTTATGAACTGGTTCAACAGTTTGATTTTATCCCACGCTGGCGTTTTGACGATGTGATGATTTCTTATGCCACCACCGGTGGTAGCGTTGGACCGCATTTTGACTATTACGACGTGTTTTTACTACAAGGCTCTGGTAAACGTCGCTGGCAACTCTCTCACAAAGATTGCACCTTGAGTAATTACTTGGACAATACGCCACTGAGAATCATGGATAAGTTTGAGGTTGAAATGGAGCTTGAGGTGGAGCCCGGTGACGTGCTCTATATCCCGCCCAAGGTTGCACACCATGGCGTAAGTTTAAGTGATGACTGCATGACTCTGTCTTTTGGTTATCGATCTTACACTGGCAAAGAGTTGTTCGAGAACTGTTCTGCAGATAAAACCAACACTTATTATCAAGACCCTATTTACCAAGTCAACAATACCCCGGCACTGATTCCAAAAGCCGCTATCGACCAGGCTAATTTAATTGCACCCATCTCTGAGATTGAGTTTGCCAAATTTGCCACCAAACTAGACACCTTGGATCAAAAAATCTTGCAAGAATTGGAGTTTGACGCGCAAAACGAGCGCTTTGATGAGCAGGAAAACTACCAACTACACCCAGTGTGCAAAATTGCCTATATTCAAACCAATAGACACTATCAATTCTTTATTAACGGCGAAGAATTTTCGCCCAATACTGGCGATGATGAGATGATTAATTTTTGCAATAGCAGAGTCATTGATGCTGGGCAAAATCCACAACTAACGCAGCAATTATTCTCACTCAATTTAATTCAGACAAAGCACCAAGATTAAAAAGCAAACAATCCGGGTCTGGGTATAATGAGGCGCAAGTTTAATGGTTTTTATCGCCCATAAGTTTTATCTAAAATGCATATTCTCTTGTGTATTTCACATAAAGCTTAATCGGTTCAAGTCATAAACTTCTTTTTATATCTTTTTAAACAGGAGTAGATTCATGGAAATGAATGTCGTTAAAAAAAGCTTTGCCCTAGGTAAACACACAATCACATTAGAGACTGGCCGCGTTGCCAGACAGGCACATGGTGCGGTATTGGCCTCAATGGATGACACCCAGGTTTTGGTAACCGTTGTCGGCTCAAAAGAAATGCGTCCAGGTCAGGACTTTTTCCCACTATCGGTTGACTATATTGAGAAAACTTATGCAGCGGGTAAGATTCCAGGTGGCTTTTTAAAACGTGAGGCCAGACCCACTGAAAAAGAAACCCTAACTTCTCGTCTGATTGATCGTCCAATTCGTCCACTATTCCCAAATGGATTCATGAACGAAGTACAAGTGATCATCACTGTGATTTCAGCCAATAATAACGTAGACCCAGACATTATTGCCATGCTAGGTGTATCGGCAGCCCTATCTATCTCTGGTATTCCATTTAACGGCCCAATTGGTGGTGCGCGTGTGGGTTACAAAGATGGTGAGTACCTACTCAACCCAACTTATTCAGAGCTGTCTGATTCAGATTTAGACATGGTGGTTGCGGGCACCGATGACGCAGTACTAATGGTAGAGTCAGAAGCTGCTGAGCTTTCAGAAGAGGTTATGCTGGGTGCGGTTATGTATGCACATGAGCAGTTCCAGGTTGCCATTAGCAACATCGCTGAGTTTGCCGCTGAAGTCGGTACCGAGCAGTGGGATTGGAGTGCACCTGAGGTTAACCAAACCCTGTTGAGCAACATTCAAGATCAATTTGGTGCGCAAATTAACGAGGCTTACCAGATTAAAGAAAAAATGGATCGCTACGCCAAAGTTGGTGAAATTAAAACAGCCGCGATTGAAGCACTAGCCAGTGATGATGAAGATGGCACGCCAGCAGATGAAGTGAGTAAATACTTTAAGAAAGTAGAAAAATCAACCGTACGTGAGCGCATCTTATCAAATGAGCCGCGTATTGATGGTCGTGACACCACAACCGTGCGTGATCTTAAGGTTGAAACAGGCGTACTAGACAATACTCATGGTTCTGCCCTATTTACTCGTGGCGAAACGCAAGCCCTGGTGGTAACCACACTAGGTTCGAAACGTGAAGCGCAGCTGATTGAAAAGCTGGAAGCTTCTGAGCGTCAAAACGACTACTTCCTACTACACTACAACTTCCCTCCATACTCAGTGGGTGAAACCGGTCGTATGGGTGGTACCGGTCGTCGTGAAATCGGCCATGGTCGTTTGGCACGTCGTGGTATTTCTGCTTGTCTACCTTCAATTGAAGAATTCCCATACACGGTACGTGTGGTTTCTGAAATTACCGAATCGAATGGTTCGTCATCAATGGCCAGTGTTTGTGGTTCATCACTATCACTAATGGATGCAGGTGTACCAATGAAAGCACCGGTAGCGGGTATTGCCATGGGCTTGGTAAAAGAAGATGAACGCTTCACCGTACTAACCGATATTCTAGGTGATGAGGATCACTTGGGCGATATGGACTTTAAAGTAGCCGGTACTGCACGTGGTGTTAATGCTTTGCAGATGGATATTAAGATCGAGGGTATTACTCGCGAGATTATGGACATTGCCCTAAAACAAGCCAAAGATGCTCGTTTGCACATCTTAGGCGAGATGAACAAAGTCATTTGTGAGCCTAACACTTCTAGCAAAAATGCACCAAAGACCACTGTCTTGCAAATCAAACAAGATAAGATTCGCGATCTAATCGGTAAAGGCGGTGACACTATTAAAGGCATTATTTCTGAATCAGGCGCTAACGTTGATGTGGATGACGAGGGTAATGTTAATATCTTCGCCAACGACCAAGGTAGCTTTGATAAGGCCGTACAAATGGTTAAAGACGTCACAGCGGTACCTGAAGTCGACAAGGTTTATAGCGGTAAAGTCGCTAAGATTGTTGAGTTTGGTGCTTTTGTTAACATCTTGCCAAATCAAGACGGCCTACTACACATCTCTGAAATTGCACATGAGCGTGTAGAAAAGGTTGAAGATTACCTAAAAGAAGGTGATGAAATCGAAGTAAAAGTACTGGGTGTTGACCGTGGTCGCATCAAGCTATCAAGAAAAGTACTGCTAGATAAAGAGTAATTAATACTTAATCAAGCTAAAAAGCCACCGTCTACGGTGGCTTTTTTAATTAAGCAAAAAGACACATGAATATTACTTGGGCATTTTTATTGGTGGTGAGTATTTGGTCTACTACCCCTTTGGCGATTCAATTCTCTACCCTGGGATCGAGTTTTAATTTCGCCGTTAGCTCGCGCATGGGATTAGGGCTATTAATTTGCCTAGCAATACTCATCATCAAAAGACAAAAACTCAGTACCAATCCTCAGGCTATTGCCAATTATCTCTACGCTGGTATTGGTATTTTTGTTACCATGAGTCTAGTGTATTTTTCCGCACAAAGCCTACCGTCTGGCATGATTGCTGTGGTATTTGGTCTAACGCCAATTGTTACTGGTATTTTTGCCTATCTACTCTTGGGAGAGGATTTTTACCAGGTGCATAAAATCTTTGGTCTAATACTGGGCATAGTCGGACTATTGATTATTTTTCAGCACTCGCTGAGTTATCAAGCCTATATGCTCTACGGTTTTATTGCTTTGAGTATGGCTATGGTGTTTCAAGCCTTTGTTGCGGTTAAACTTAAACAAATCAATGCTCAAACATCGGCACTAGAAACCACCACAGGCGCACTGATTGTCGCCTTGCCACTGTTTCTTATCAGCTTTATACTAACCGATGGCACTTGGCCAGCGCTCATTAGCGCCAAGGCCGCTTGGGCCATTGTTTACCTGGCTATTTTTGGCTCGGTGATTGGCTTTGTCTCGTATTATTATTTAATCCATCACAGCTCAGTTAAAGTGGTAGGTATCGTGCCACTAATCACACCGGTGTTTGCTCTCATATTAGGCGCAAGCTTTAATAATGAAATGCTCAGCGCGCTTCAACTTAGCGGTATTATATTGGTACTGCTTGGCCTGGGTATTTACGAGTACGGTAATAAAAAATTATGGATCAAAAAATAATCGAATTAGAAGAAAAGCTAAGCTTTTTAGATCATACGATTGATGAGCTCAATCAGGTGATTTTTCGTCAAAGACAAGAATTGGACGAATTTAAAGATTTGCTCAAGCACCTTTCAGACAAAATCAAAACCTTGGAAGAAAGTAGCGCTGAGCCAACCCTGGTGACCAACGAACGGCCACCGCATTATTGATTATTTTCGGCTTAGTACTGGAGAATCGAACTTTAAGCCTTCCCAACCATAAGTCATAAAGTTGCGAATGTTTTGATGCGAATCACTCTCTGGCGTATTCAGCACATCTTGATAATACTGACCAAAGCAATGCAATGTCTCTAGTGGCGTTAACTGATGAATGGCAGCAAAACAAAACAATTTAGCACTACCCTGGTTTTCATCGCTGGCGTTGCTTAGCTCACCATTGGTAAATGCCGCTGGCGTATAGTCATAATCATCTTCAATCAGATCCATCAAGTCTTCAAAACGTACACGAACACCCGATCTTAACTCTTCTAAAAATTCCTCTTGTGTCATTCTTATCTCCTGTTATTAGCCGATACGCTTAGCGTGTCATTGGATTAGGCTTGTTACCATCAATACCATATTTTCTCATGGCCTTGGTCACACTGGCTTTGTCCATCACGCCTTCATCTACCAAAGCTTTGAGTGTTGAAACCACCACATAGCTGGCATCCACTTCAAAAAATTCTCTAAGCGCTGCACGCGAATCAGAGCGACCAAAACCATCGGTGCCCAATACCTCGTAACGTCCAGGAATATACTTGCGTACTTGCTCGGCATAATTGCGCATATAGTCAGTCGCAGCAATCACTGGACCTTTGGCATCTGCCAAACATTGAGTAATATATGGTACTTGAGCCTTATCCACACTAAAACGATTCTCACGATCAATGGCTTGCGCCTCACGTGTTAGTTCATTAAAACTGGTGACTGACCAGATATTAGATTTCACACCCCAATCATCAGCGAGCATTTGTGCAGCTTTCTCTACCTCTCTTAAGATGGTACCCGAACCCATGAGTTGCACTTCAAGCTCACCATCACCAATGCTATCTAATTGATACATACCTTTAACAATGCCCTGCTCAGCACCTTTTGGCATTTGCGGATGCGCATAAATCTCATTCATGGTGGTAATGTAATAGAACACGTTTTCATTGAGTTCGTACATTCTATGCAAACCGCTTTGAATAATCACCGCCAACTCATAAGCATAGGTTGGATCATAAGTAATACAGTTTGGAATGGTATTGGCCACCACATGTGAATCACCATCTTGGTGTTGTAAGCCTTCACCATTAAGTGTGGTTCGACCCGCGGTACCACCAATTAAGAAGCCCTTGGCTTGCATATCACCCGCTGCCCAGGCTAAGTCACCCACGCGTTGGAAACCGAATTTCGAGTAATATACATAAAACGGAATCATGGTGGTATTGTGCGTGGCATAAGCAGTCGCTGCAGCAATCCAATCGGAAATTGCACCCGCTTCGTTAATACCTTCTTGCAGCACTTGACCCTTAATATCTTCCTTGTACCACATCACCTTGTCATGATCCTCAGGCTGATACAACTGCCCTGAAGAAGAGTAAATACCGAGTTGTCTAAATAGACCTTCCATACCAAAAGTACGCGCCTCATCTGGCACAATTGGCACAATACGATCCTTAAGATTCTTATCACGTACCAACAAGGTAATGATGCGGTTAAGCGCCATGGTGGTTGACATTTCACGACCGCCAGTAGATTCTAACAGTGCACTAAATGCTTCTAAAGATGGCACATTAATCTCTTCCAGATCAAAAGATCTAACCGGCAAAGAACCACCGAGTTTTTGACGACGCTCACGTAGATACTGCATTTCTTCAGAGTCTTCTGCAGGTCGATACAGATTGAGTTCTTTTACATCCTTGTCGGTAACTGGCACATCAAAACGCTCGGCAAAATTCGCCACTTGCTTTAGACCCAACTTCTTTTGTGAGTGCGTGGCATTTTGACCTTCGCCAGCCTCACCCATGCCATAACCCTTCACTGTCTTCGCCAGAATCACCGTTGGCTGACCGGTATGCTCTTTCGCAGCTTTATAAGCTTGGAATACTTTAAACGGATCATGACCACCACGATCTAGACGATAGATATCGTCATCGCTCATATGCTCAACCATCTTTAATAGCTCAGGATACTTGCCAAAGAAATGTTCACGTACATAGGCACCATCTTTAGCCTTATAGGCCTGATACTCACCATCTACCACTTCTTCCATGCGTTTTTTCAACAATCCTTGGGTGTCCTTGGCAAATAGCTCGTCCCACTTGCTGCCCCAAATCACCTTAATTACATTCCAGCCTGCGCCACGGAATACACCTTCAAGCTCTTGAATGATCTTACCATTACCACGCACCGGTCCATCTAGACGTTGCAGGTTACAGTTAATCACAAAAATTAGATTGTCGAGTTTCTCACGACCCGCCATGGAAATGGCACCCAGTGACTCTGGCTCATCAGTTTCACCATCGCCCAAATAAGCCCAAACTGTACGCTTGTCGGTTTGCTTAATCTCACGGTGATGCAAATACTTCATAAAGCGCGCCTGGTAAATCGCCATGATTGGACCCAGACCCATCGATACCGTTGGGAACTGCCAATAATCTGGCATTAGCCATGGGTGCGGATAAGAACTCAAACCGCCTTCGGTTGACTCTTGTCTAAATCTAAGCATTTGCGCTTCACTAATGCGCCCTTCTAAGTAACTACGCGCATAAATACCTGGGGCAATATGACCTTGGAAGAAGATTAAATCTGCACCTTGATCAGCATCAGGACCACGGTAGAAGTGGTTAAAACCAACCTCGTATAAAGTCGCCGATGAAGCAAAAGAAGCAATATGTCCGCCCAACTCATACGGCAGCTGATTGGCTTTAACCACCATAACCATCGCATTCCAACGAATCATCGCAGAGATCTTCGCCTCAATGCTTTCGTTGATTTCAGTAGCGAGCTCTTTGTCTTTGGCAATAGAGTTTAAATAAGCAGTATTCACACCGGTAGGCAAGTCCATACCTTCCTGGTGTGCCATGTCGGCAAGTTGGTTTAGGATAAATTTGGCACGATCTTCACCCTCAATACGGGCAACCGATTTAAAAGCCTCCAGCCATTCTTGCGTTTCTATAGGATCGATATCTTGACCTGGCATAATTCGTTAAATTTTATATGATGAAAAAATTAAATCGATTATACCCACGAATGCTACTTTATCGCGTATTTAAGTAGCAAAATTGTGCCTGAGAAAGCCAAAAATCCGCTGATAATTTGGCCTAACTCATTCATTAAAAACACATCTTTGGCGATGTAGGCGCCGACAAATAACATCAGAATTGGCAACATATAAAGCTGAAACGCACGCCAAAATAACTCTCTAGAGGAAATCTCCAACATCAATTGATCGCCAATTTTTGTATTGGGAGTAAGTGGTTTTTCAATGATGGATAAGGATCCAAAGTATTTAGACAACACGCTGGTGCCACAGGCGCCACTGGCAGAACAAGAAGTGCACGCATCACCACTTTGGGTTTTTAACTTCATGCGATCATCATTGATCTCAATAACTTCAAATTGGGCTTTCATTGGGCTTAAAATGGTTGTCTTTATCCTTATTTTAGCAACTAATGAGCATTCCACAATCAATCTTTAAAGCTTATGATATTCGCGGCATTGTCCATGAGGACCTCAGTACAGAGAACGTCAGATTAATTGGTCGCGCCATTGGTAGCGAATCCATTGCCAAAGGCGAACGTGGTGTAGTGATTGGTCGAGATGGTCGTCTGAGTGGTCCTGAACTAATGGAAGCGCTTAAGGCTGGTCTTAAGGCCAGTGGTTGTCATGTGGTTGATATTGGCATGGTGCCCACACCATTGGTGTATTTTGCCACTTATAGCAAGGCGGCCACCTCAGGGGTGATGATTACCGGTTCGCACAATCCACCTGAGTACAATGGTTTTAAAATTATGATTGCTGGAGAAACCCTCTCAGGCGAGCGCATTCAGCAACTCTATCAACGCATTCAAAATCAAGACTTCAGCAGTGGACACGGCACCTCAACCCGTGTGGATATCGAACAGAATTATATCGACACCATCAAGGCTGATATTAAGCTGGATAAACCTCTGCACATTGTGGTTGATGCAGGCAATGGTGTTGCGGGCAATATTGCACCCAAACTTTATGAACAATTAGGTGTTAAAGTCGATAAATTGTTCTGTCTGGTTGATGGCAATTTCCCTAACCACCACCCTGATCCTTCTAAGCCGAAAAACTTAGAAGATGTGATTGACGCCGTCAAACAAAGTGGTGCCGATATGGGCTTTGCCTTTGACGGTG
The DNA here is from genome assembly GCA_964558405.1 of uncultured Candidatus Thioglobus sp. Lineage (GTDB taxonomy): Bacteria > Pseudomonadota > Gammaproteobacteria > PS1 > Pseudothioglobaceae > Thioglobus_B. The sequence continues at coordinate 11,135 of CAZLDG010000033.1, forward strand.
ATGGCGACCGCTTAGGTCTGATTGACAATCAAGGCACGGTGATTTGGGCCGATCGACAAATGATTCTCTATGCGCGCGATATTCTCTCTCGCAACACGGGCGGAAAAATCGTCTTTGATGTTAAGTGTTCATCCCTACTACCCAAAGACATTGAAGCACACGGTGGCGAGGCTATTATGTCACGCACTGGCCATAGTTTTATCAAGGCCAAACTTAAAGAAACCGGCGCATTATTGGGTGGTGAGATGAGTGGTCATATCTTCTTTAAAGAGCGCTGGTACGGGTTTGATGACGCCCTATATACCGGTGCACGCCTATTAGAGATTCTCTCGCAGACCGACAAGAGTTGTGCCGCAGTATTCTCTGAGCTGCCTGATAGTCTGAACACGCCTGAGATTAATATCCATTTTGATGAACAAGGTCAGCAGTTTGAAGCCATGGAAAAATTGGCTGATAATGTTAACTTTGAAGGCGCCAAAATTACCACCATTGATGGCGTGCGCGTTGATTATGAAAATGGCTGGGGTTTGGTGCGTCCTTCTAATACCACGCCTTGCTTAGTCTTGCGTTTTGAAGCAGACAATCAAGCTACCTTAGATGAGATTCAACAACAGTTTAAAACTTGGCTGGAGAGCAATCAAATTGCCACTGATGATTTTTAGCCACTAAATCATTAACGAGGCCAAGCCCAAAAAGGCCACAAAGCCAATCACATCAGTAATGGTAGTGAGAATCACCCCGCCTGCCAAAGCCGGATCGATTTTCATGCGTGTCAATAGCGATGGTAATAGCGCGCCCGAGAAGGCGGCAAAAATCAAATTGGCAATCACTGCCAAGGCAATCACCACTGAAATCTTAATCTCTGCAAACCAAAGATAAGTCGCCAAACCAATTACCAAGGCCCAAAGCACGCCATTTAAAAAGCCAATGGCCACTTCTTTGTTCATCAGTACTTTGAGATTGGAGGCAGTCACCCTGCCAGTGGCAATACCACGGGTGGCCAAAATCAGTGTTTGCGTACCGGCAATACCACCCATTGAGGCCACTACTGGCATCAAAATTGCCAGGGCAATGGTATCTTTGAGTGTGGCTTCAAACAAACCAATAAAAAATACTGCAATAAAGGCAGTAATCAGGTTTACACCTAGCCAAATACTGCGACTCTTAGTAGATTGCACCACCGGGGCAAAAATATCATCCTCTTCATCTAGACCCGCCATCGACATCACCGAGTGTTCGGCTTCATCACGAATCACATCGACCACGTCGTCAATGGTAATACGACCAATCAGTTGATTATTTTCATCGGTCACCGGCGCTGAGATCAAATCTCGCTGTTCAAATAGGCTTGCTACTTCACTTTCTGGGGTTTCGGCCAGAATAGGACTGAGTCCGGTATTAATCAAGGGCTCAATACTTTGCTCTGGTTCGTTGGTCAGTAGTGTTGAGATATGGATAGCGCCTAGGTATTTGTATTGTCTGTCTACCACAAACACCTGGTCGGTATCAATAGGCATTTCCTTTAACAGGCGCAGATAACGAACCACTGTACGTACATTGACATCTGGACGTACAGTAATAATATCAATGTTCATCAGACCACCGGCCGAGTCCTCAGGATAAGCCAAGACTTGTTTGAGTCGACTACGGTGTTTGTGGTCTAAGGTCAATAGTAAGTTGTGCAGTGCTCCTTCAGGCAGGTTGGGCACAATGTCGGCCAAGTCATCGGTATCTAGGCCTTCGGTAGCTCGCACAATCGAGTCAACATCCATTTCTAAGAGTAGTTGCTCTTGTACGTCTTCGCTTAACTCTTTAAGGATCTCACCCTGGGTTTGTGAATCAATCCCACCCCAAAGCTGGGTTCTGTCCTTAGGGGTTAGTGCTTCTAATAGGCGTGCAACTTCACCTGGGTGTAATCCATCCAGTTGTGCAGCTGCCTCCTCATACAAAGATGCCTCCAAAGAATTAATCAATCTTTGAAGGCAATCCTTAAAGGAAGTATTCTCAACTTCCGACATTAAATATCCTTTTTTATAACCTAAGTCTTAGCTTAGGGAGATTCTAGTTTTTGCGATGATCGTTTAGCTTCTCTTTATGCTTTCTGATTTGTGCATCAAGTTTATTCACCAATTGGTCAATAGAAACATACATATCGCTGCTTTCAGCCTTTGCAAACAAGTCGGCACCACTCACATGAATCGTTGCTTCGGCTTTTTGCACATCTTTCTCAACTTCTAGAATCATATTCACATTAATTAAATGATCAAAATGATGCTTAATCTTTGCAAGTTTTTCTTGAGAATGTTGTCTGATTGCCTCAGTGATATCAAGATGATGACCAGAGATGTTTAGTTGCATATTGGCTCCTTTATAGTTAGCAAAATTTACGATTCTATTGTTGCATAAACTGATGGTCTATTGTAGGTTTTTTATCTAAATTTACCCAAAATAAAAAACCCCACAAAATGCAAAAATTGTATATAATGAATGTCTTATTTAATCTACATTTAGGAGATAAAAATGGACGGAGTTAGTCAAGAAGCAAACGCTTTAAGCGCGCAAAGAATTGAATTGCAAAACACATTCAAAGATTACACAGCTAAGAATGGTTTTTCATACGAAGAGTGGATCAATCCACCAGCAGGCTCATTTTATGAGACTTACAAAAAGGACCTAGATGCAATCAACGAGCAAATCGCTCCTGAGCTGCAGTACCAATCTTAATTATTTAACTTTGATTGGTTCAAAGGCCCCGTTTCGGGGCTTTTTTGGTTTCTTGGACCCAATAAAAAATTAAAAAACATCATGTCACATTTAATGTCAAACTACCTACCCTCAGACGTCAGTTTCGCCACTGGCTCGGGCTGCTATTTGTTTGATAAAAATGGTGACAAATACCTAGACGCCCTCTCAGGTGTTGGCGTGGTGAACTTGGGACACACGCATCCAGAGATTACCAAAACCATTCAACAGCAAGCTGAGAAATTACTACATACTAGCAATTGGTATCGGATCGATAATCAAGAAGTCTTGGCTAAGCAACTCTGTGGTTTGGCACAGATGGACAATGCTTTTTTTGCCAACTCAGGCGCTGAAGCCAACGAAGCTGCTATTAAGATTGCACGCCTACATGGTCAAAATAAAGCCATTGATACACCAACCATTATTACTGCCAATCGCAGTTTTCATGGTCGTACCATGGCCGCACTGAGCGCCACAGGCAATGAAAAAGTACAAGCAGGTTTTGCCCC
>CAZLDG010000034.1:0-7190 GCA_964558405.1 uncultured Candidatus Thioglobus sp.
TTTTCCCTATCATTGGACTCATTGTCAATGCTTTATGCGAGAAAATTTCTTGGGTTGAGCTGTGTTGATTGACATAAATGAGCAAAATAGGGCTTTGTGGCGGGTCTATGGGGCTAAGTTGTTCGCCAATTCCTTCAACCCAGGCGCTACGCGCAAAAATAAAAAACGGCACATCCGCACCCAAATTAACCCCAATCTCTATCAGCTGTTGTTGCGACAAGCCAGTGTTCCACAATTGATTCAGTGCAATCAATACCGTGGCTGCATTGGAGGAGCCACCACCCAGGCCAGCACCAGCGGGAATGCGTTTATCAATGGCAATGTCCGCACCCAGCGCACAACCGCTAAATTGTTGCAAGGCCTTGGCACTTTTAATCAGCAAATCGTGCTCGGGGTCGATATTCTCATTGCCAGCGGTGCGACAAATTAATCCGTCATCGCGCACATTGATTTGAATCTCATCGTAAAAATCGAGTAGCTGAAAGATGCTTTGCAAATTGTGATAGCCATCAGCGCGCTTAGAGGTGATGTGCAAAAATAGATTGATTTTTGCCGGAGATTGCCAAATATGAGGCAGTTTAGACATCGATAAACACGTCGCGATAATATTTCAATTCATCAATCGAGTCACGAATATCACTCAGTGCCAAATGTGCCGACTCACCCGTTCGTTGCATAGTGGCTTCGGGCTTCCAGCGTACCAACAACTCTTTCAAGGTAGAGACGTCGATATGGCGGTAATGGAAGAATTTTTCCAGCTCAGGCATGTAGTTATACAAAAAACGTCGATCTTGACAAATGGTATTGCCACACATGGGTGAGGCGCCTGGATTGACGTATTGTGCTAAAAACTCTAGGGTTAGGTTCTCAGCCTGCTTGGTAGAAATATCGCTTTTTTTGACGCGATCAACCAAGCCAGAGTTGGTGTGATGCTCGGTATTCCACTCGTCCATGCCAGCCAGGATGTCGCCACTTTGGTGCACAGCCAGTGCCGGGCCTTCGGCCAAGATGTTCAAATCTTTATCGGTAACAATGGTGGCAATTTCAATGATGACGTCTTTTTCCGGCAACAGCCCAGTCATCTCTAAATCGATCCAAATTAAGTTTGTATCTTTATCCATGGATTAACAACCGGTTGATTCGCGCACGAAGTCATCGAGTTTTTGATGCGCATCGCCACTGTTTAAGATACTAAGCGCCTTATCAACACCTGCTTGCAAGCTATCGGTTAAATCCGCTGCGTAGATGGCAGCACCCGCATTCAGGGCAATGATGTTTTTGGCGGCGCCTTCAACACCATCGAGTGCTTGCTGAATCAGTATCAGAGAGCTTTCAGCATCTTCTGCTTTAATATCCTCTAGTGAGCCTAACGGCAGACCAAAATCACTTGGATTAATACGATAGGTGCTGACTTGACCATCTTTAAGTTCGGCCACATAAGTGTCATCGGCAATCGAGATTTCATCTAGGCCATCGGCTGAGTGCACCACCAAAACATGTTTTGAACCCAGGGCTTTGAGTACATTGGCAATTGGTTCAACCAAGTTTTTGTCATATACGCCCATCACTTGGTGTGGCGCACCAGCGGGATTGGTCAGTGGGCCTAACACATTAAAAATGGTGCGAACAGCCAACTCTCGACGCGGGCCGATGGCGTGTTTCATGGCGCTATGATGTGCAGGCGCAAACATAAAGCCCACACCAATCTTATCCACACAATTGCCGATTTGTTCGGCGCTCATCTCTAAATTAACCCCGGCGGCTTCCAATACATCTGCGCTGCCAGATTTAGAGGAAATAGAGCGGTTGCCATGTTTGGCCACTTGACCACCAGCGGCAGCCACCACAAAGGCGCAGGCGGTTGAAACGTTAAACAAGCCTAAGCCATCACCACCTGTGCCACAGGTATCAACCAGGTGCTTGGTTTTTTTCAGCTGAACACCGGTTGCCAGGCTACGCATCACTTTGGCAGCTGCAGTAATTTCTGCCACGCTTTCGCCTTTCATCGATAGGGCGACTAAAAATGCACCAATTTGCGCATCGGTGGCTTTACCAGTCATGACTTCGGTCATCACCTCGTGCATTTGTGCTTCGCTTAAATCTTCTCTGGCGATAACCTGCTTTATTGCTTGTTGTATATTCATTTCATTAAATTCTCTATGTCATTAATTTCTTTTACCACGCCGCGAGTTAGCACCTGGTGACCATTGTCGGTAACCAACACATTGTCCTCAATGCGCACACCGATGTTGTGATAAACGGGGTCAATTTTAGCATTTTCACGAATGTATATACCTGGTTCGACAGTGGTAATCATACCCGGGGTGAATTCACGAAACTCATCAGCGGTTTTGTAACTGCCCACATCGTGCACATCTAATCCCAGCCAATGTCCGGTACCATGCATGAAAAATTCACTCAATTCTTCACCTGATTGTATAAGGCCCAACTCCATCAGCCCCTGTTTAATAACTTGTGAGCTGATTTCATGCATTTGGTTAATGCGCACGCCTGGCTTAATGCACTCAATTGCAGCAGTTTGTGCATCGAGTACCAGTTGATAGATCTGTTTTTGTGCGCTGGTGAATTTGCCGTTAATAGGAAAAGTTCGGGTGATGTCACTGGCGTAGTTCTCCAACTCGCAACCCGCATCAATCAGTACCAAATCACCCTCATTGAGGACTTGGTTGTTATTAATATAATGCAGCACACAAGCATTGGCGCCGCCAGCGACAATCGGTGTGTAGGCGTGCACCGTATTGTGCTTGGCGAAAAAACCATCAAAGATACTTTGTAGTTCGTATTCGTACTGACCCGGCTTGACGCTTTGCATGGCCAGCATATGCGCTTTGGCAGAAATATTGGCCGCCGCTTGCATGATGGCAATCTCTGAGTCGTCTTTGACCAGGCGCATTTCGTGTACCAGATGGCTAACACTTTTTCGGGGTTGCTCTCTCAGTAGTGTTAAGATTTGTTCATCTAGCGCTGTGGATTTAACCTCAAAGTAGATGGCAGTTGCTGAATCGATAATGGGTTTTAATTGAGCCTCTATCTTGTCAATGGCATAGGCTTTATTGGCGCCCAGTATCTGGCAGGCACGCTCAACACCCAGACGCTCCCCGTCCCAAATCTCACGTGCTGGATCTTTGTCTCGTAAAAATAGATGATAAGTATCATGGGTCAGAACCATTACCGCTTCGGGCTCGTTAAAGCCAGTCAGATAAAAAAAATCCGAGTCGGCTCTAAAGGGATAATGTACATCGCCACAGCGTAGCTTTTCGCTATTGGTGGAGATAATAACCACACAACCAGGCTCAAGTTGTTCCAGCAGTGCTGCTCTGCGTTTTTGATGTATCATTTACCCAGTATTTAGATCAGATTAAGACGCAAAAGATACCATGAAAACTCCTCGACTGTATCAAAACACCTTGTTTAAAGTTGGCGAGACTTGTGTGCTTAATCAGGCGGTTGCCCATCATTTGTTTAAGGTTTTACGTGCTGGTAGCGCCCAGGAGATTATTCTTTTTAATGGCGATGGCCAGGATTATCAAGCCCAGGTGTTGGCTGATAAAACCGCCGAGGTAAAGATCCTCTCTAGGGTGAAAAACACCACAGAGTCCAAATTAGAGACCACCTTAATCCAAGGGATTGCCAAAGGTGAAAAGATGGACTTTCTCATACAAAAAGCCGTGGAGTTGGGCGTGAATCGTATTATTCCGATGACCTCCAGTCGTTGCGTGGTCAAACTCAAAGGTGAGAAGGCTGATAAGCGTTTGGCGCATTGGCGCAAGATTATCATTCATGCCTGCGAACAATCGGGTCGATCGGTTGTGCCAGAATTGTTAGATATCCACACCCTAGACCAGGTGCTGAATCTGAATTTGGCGCACTTATTTGTACTGCATCATCGCGCTGATCAGTCCTTGAACGCCTATCCGGCTACTGAGCAAGCCACACTGTTGATTGGTCCTGAAGGCGGGCTGAGCTCAGCAGAGATTGATCAAGCACTAGATGCTGGCGCGCAACCGCTACTTTTGGGTGGGCGCATTCTAAGAACCGAAACGGCTTCACTGACCGCCTTGGCCAATATGCAATTGCTATGGGGTAGTTAGGGTTTTAATCGCTTGCTGAATAGGACCGAGGGTGTTAGAGAGTTTTTTGCGGATTGCCGAGCCGGTGAGGTTGTGCGCAGAGATGTAACTCACTACCAATTGCTCGCCAACCCCGGCCAGCAACAAGCGTGCACGTAATTGCTCATTATCTTGGCCCAAGGCTTGTATAGCCTCAGCCACTTGCTGTTCAATGGCCGCAATACTCAAGCCTTTATCAATCAGCGGGTGTTGTAGATAATTGCCTAATACCTCTAGGGTGCGATAGAGTACATCTTCTTGGTTGATTTTTTTGAGAATATGACCCACGGTTTTTAACAGCACCTGTCCTGATTCGGTGCCAGCCACTGCTAAATCTGCGTGTTCAAATGCTTGGGCGGTCGTATTATCGGTATTGGGAAGTTCATTCGGTAGACGTTCAAGAAAACCCACCAAAAACGCAGTTTTTCGCAAACCTTGTTGCCACATTCTGGCTTTGGCGCTCTCATCAATTAAGTCGGCTTGTAGTACCAGATTGGTGGTATCGATTAGTGTCTCGGTGTTGTCGGTAAATGGCAAGAACTCTAATAAATATTGGGCAATCTGTTTGCCAATAGGGTGGTTAACCACAAAATCTTTAGACAACAAAAAGCGTGCAATCTCCGCTTGTTCATCGGTATTGGTAGCGCACCACCAGGTTAGCTCGATTAGCTCATCGTCTAAATGTTGGGAGTTCGCCACTGCCACCACGGCTTCAATCTCGCCCAGTTTGAGTAGTGATTTGAGATTGGCAGAGCTGACTTGACCCATGCGCGACCAGCGCTTTAAATAAGAAGGGTAACCACCCATTGCGCCTAGTACTTGGGCAACTAGCAGCTTTTTCACCGCTTTGAGATAGGCGTCAGAATCACCCTCTGGATGTAGTTGGATGGCTTGTTCTTGGGCTTTGGCATTAAGACCTACCACCATGAGCTTGTATCGGTCGATACGGATGGCAATCGAGGTAGAAATCAGAACATTAAGTTTTAGCGTGTCTTCTGCGCTTAGCATAGTTGCCTTATGGCTGTTGATGGCTGTTGATTATCGTCAAGTTTGCGCGTCTAAATACTCTGGCAAATTGTGGGTAATACACAATGTTATTGATCGCCCAACTCGGCGCCCAGCTCACCGGCTCGAGTATAGGCAGCGCGCAGGGCATGGGCAACAATCACCTCAAAGTCCTGATCCTGGAAAGATTCAATTGCGGCTTGTGTGGTGCCATTAGGTGAGGTAACTTGTTCACGCAGTTTGCGCACACTATCGGGTGCGTTGCTGGCCATCATCGCTGCACCCAGCGCAGTTTCAATGCTCAGCTGACTGGCTGTGGCTTTGTCTAGACCTAGCGCCTCACCAGCCTTGGTCATCGATTCAATCATTAAAAAGAAATACGCAGGGCCAGAGCCAGAGACAGCGGTTACCGCATCCAGTAGTGGTTCGCTTTCCACCCAGAGTGATTTGCCAACGGCATTCATAATTTGCTCAGCCGCGGTTTTTTGCACCTCGGTGGTGTGTTCATTGGCAAACAAACCGCTAACACCTTGTCCTAATAGAGCCGGTGTGTTGGGCATGGTCCGCACAATGGCTTTGTTTTTACCCAGCCAACGATCAATGTCATGCGAATGCACACCAGCTGCAATTGAGACAATCAACTGTTCTTGCACCTGCGTGGCAATCTCACCGCAAACCTGTGCCAACACTTGGGGCTTGGTGGCTAATACCACCACATCACAGGCTTTTGCCAGTTGTGCATTATCCGTAAAAACTTCAAGGTTAAACTCTTGCTGACGCAGGGATAATAACTCGCTGTTGGTGTCGCTGATAGCAAGGTTTTCTGGTGCATAACCATTGTTTATCAGACCAGATATAAGTGCATAGGCCATATTTCCGGCACCAATAAAACCAATAGTCGAAGGATTTTGCATTACAATAATTCGCTGTAAAAATTAACAACATTCTACCCATAGAACAAATATAAAGATGAAAAAATTTAACCCAAAACTAATCATGATCGATGTAGATGGCACGCTGGTGGATTCGGTTCCAGATCTGGCTTATTGTGTGGACGAAACCATGAAGGCGATTGGTCGTCAGCCTTGGGGTGAGGCCAAAGTGCGCCACTGGGTGGGTAATGGTGTGCCTAAGTTGGTAGAAAGATCACTTACAGGTGAGCTAGAAGGCACGGTTGATCCGCAAGCCTATGAACAGGCTTATCCAATTTTTCTAGACCTGTATGCTGAGAACACCTCAGGCAGGTCGTGTCTGTATGCAGGCGTTAGAGAAGGCATCGATTATCTAAAATCTCAAGGCTATATCCTGGGTTGTGTGACCAATAAGGCAGAGCAATTTACCCATCCGCTATTAAAAGATTTGGGCATCTTTGATGAGTTTGGTATTGTGATCTCGGGTGATACATTAGAGAAGAAAAAACCTGATCCATTGCCACTATTACACGGTGCCAAGCATTTTGGTGTTGAGCCAAGCGAGGCGCTGATGTTGGGCGATTCTATTAGTGATGTAAAGGCCTCTCGCGCTGCTGGATTTGATATTATTTGCATGTCATATGGCTATAACCATGGTGAAGACATCCGTGATGCCAATCCAGATTTGGTGATTGACTCAATGGCCGAGCTAAAAGACTATTTGTAAGTAAAATGTATTCTTAATGGATACATTTGACCACCAACACATTTGGCACCCTTATAGTGCCCTACCTGCACTGATTAAGACCCATAAGGTTTTATCAGCCAATGGCGTCTATCTAAATCTTGAAGGTGGTCAACGCGTTATCGATGGCATGAGCTCTTGGTGGAGCGTGGTGCATGGCTATAACCATCCTCAGCTTAATCAGGCAATCCAAGATCAGCTTGGGAAAATGTCCCATGTAATGTTTGGTGGTCTCACCCACGATCCAGCCATTGAACTGGCCAAGACTTTGGTGCAGATTAGCGCGCCTAACCTGGACAAGGTATTTTTTGCTGATTCGGGCTCGGTCTCGGTAGAAGTGGCACTGAAAATGGCACTGCAGTATTGGTACAACCAAGATCAGTCGCAGAAAAATCGCTT
>CAZLDG010000034.1:7290-8816 GCA_964558405.1 uncultured Candidatus Thioglobus sp.
GGCACCTTGTTTGCCTACGAACAGGCGGATGTGGTGCCGGATATTTTGTGTCTGGGCAAGGCACTCACCGGTGGCTATATGACCCTGGCCGCCACGCTAACCAGTACTCAGGTCGCCACCACGGTAGGCACCTTAATGCATGGCCCAACCTTTATGGCTAACCCTTTGGCCTGTCGCGTGGCTTCTGCCAGTATTGCTCTGCTATTAGAGAGCAATTGGCAGCAGCAGGTTAAGATGATTGAGGCGGTATTTCAACAGGAACTGTCCTCATTAAAAGACGCCAAAGGCGTAGCTGATGTGCGGATTAAAGGTGCGATTGCCGTGTTAGAATTAACCAATCCAATTGCCGTGGAGGCTACGCAAAAGCGTTTGATTGAATGCGGCGTTTGGCTGCGCCCTTATGGCAAATTGTTATACGCCATGCCGCCATTTATTATTGATAAGGCACAGTTATTAACACTAACTGCGGCCATGAAAACCATTGTGAGAGAATTATGAAATTTTTAGCCGTATTGTTTGTTGTATTGTCTGGCTGGGTGCAGGCCGAAGAATTTGAGCCACTAGGTGTCGAGCCTCGGGCACACCATCTAATGGGCTCAAGTTATTATGTGCCGGGTAACTCAGGTGCGGCAACCGAGTTCGAAGGTTTTATTTCTAATGCTGGTTTTGTGATTACCACAGATGGTGTCTTGGTCTTTGACGGACTGGGCACCCCAGCACTGGCCAATGCCATGCTCGGTGAGATTCGCAAGCTAACCGATCAGCCGATTAAGCGGGTGATTGTTAGTCATTATCATGCGGATCATATTTATGGTTTGCAAGTGTTTAAAGCTCAGGGGGCAGAAATCTGGGCGCCCAAAGGCGCCATGGACTATTTAGACTCAGAATCCTCTGAGACTTTATTGGAATCTAGACGTACTGCCCTATATCCTTGGGTTAATGACGACACGCACCTGGTTACACCAGATCGTATTATTGAAAAAGACACCAACTTCGAGTTGGGTGAGCATAAATTTATGCTGAATTATTTTGGTTCGGTGCATTCTGATGGCGACATGTCGCTGATGAACGAAACCGACCAGACCTTGTATATTGGTGATGTAATCTTCGCTGGACGCATCCCCTTTGTGGGCGATGCCGATGTCAAGCTGTGGATTACCACCTTGGAGAAAATGATACAGGTCAAGGTAGCGCAATTTGTACCGGGCCATGGTTTGGCTTCAAATGATGCCCAGCAGAGTATGGAGCTGACTTATCGTTATCTGAATTTCTTGCTAGAAAAGCTCACTCCAGCAGTGGAAGAAATGGAGGCGTTTGAAGATGCTTATAATGCCATTGATTTTTCTGAGTTTGCAGATAAGCCTGCCTTTGACGAGGCCAATCGTAAAAACGCTTATGCGGTTTATCTATACCTAGAGCGTACGCTTTAGTTATTCAATCGGATCAACATCTAAATACCAACGCACTTTGTTAATCAAAGACAAGGTAGTGATATGTTGATTTAGCGTTGAGAGCATTTGGTGTAG
>CAZLDG010000034.1:8916-14061 GCA_964558405.1 uncultured Candidatus Thioglobus sp.
CGTCCAGAGACTTGTACCAAGAGCTGTGAAAGGTGTTCGGTTGCCCGAAAATCCAACGACATCAGTCCGATGTCTACATCCAGGATGCCTACCATGGATAAATTGGAAAAATCATGCCCCTTGGCCAGCATCTGCGTGCCAATAATGAGACAAGGTTTTCCAGAATTAATTTTCTCTAAATGTTGTGAAAACGCTTTCTTTTTCCTGGTTGTATCGCGATCAATACGAATTATGTCGACATCTGGAAAAAATGATTCCAAGGTTTCTTCTAGTCTTTCTGTACCATAGCCCAGTACTTCTAGCTCGTGTGAGCTACACTCGGGACAAGTACTCATCGGCAAGGATTCTTTGGCGCAGTGGTGACATCTAAGGCGATGAATATTGCGATGATAGACCATGGGTTGTTCGCAAGATGTGCAGCTGGCCTTCCAGCTGCATTGTTTGCAATAAAAAATCGGCGCATAGCCACGACGATTGATAAACAACATCACCTGTTTGCCGGCATCAAGATTGCGTTTAATTTTCTCAATTAGTGTCTTTGAGAGTGCACCATCAAAATTAGAGCGCATATCAATTAGATTAAGCTTGGGCATCAACGCACCACTGGCGCGTTCGGTGAGTTTAAGACGCGTGAGCTTTGCGTCCATGACATTTTTTAAACTCTCTAGCGATGGCGTGGCGCCACCCAATACCAAAGGCACTTGCGCTTGCTTGGCACGAATAAAACTCAGATCTCTGGCGTTATAGCGAAAGCTGGATTGTTGTTTAAAAGATTGGTCGTGCTCTTCATCAACAATAATCAACCCCAAATTAGGCATGGGTGCAAAAATTGCACTACGCGTACCTAGCACCACATCTGCCTCAGCGTTTTTAGCCAGCAGATAGGCATCGAGTTTTTGAGTTTCATTCAGCTGTGAATGGATGGCTACAATATTGGCCTCTAGTCGATCCTCGAAGCGGGAGACCATTTGTGGCGTGAGACCAATCTCTGGTACCAACACCAGTACTTGTTGACCTTTGTTCAGCACCTGTTGAGCGATATTGAGATACACCTCGGTTTTGCCCGAGCCAGTCACTCCGTGTAACAAAAACCCATGATAGCTACCCATACTGGCCAAGATGCTATCAATGGCTTGGGCTTGTTCAGTAGTGGTATTAAATTCAGCTGGCGTACTTTGCGTAGGCAGACCAAAGGTTTTTTTAATTTTGGCCGGTTTACCCAAGCGCAAGTTCTTGGGCATGGCAGCTGAGATAACCTCACCAATAGGATGATGATAATATTGGGCTGACCACTTGAGAAAATCCAGTGTGCTTTGGTCTAGGATTGGCTCCTCATCCAGTACTTCTTCAATGGCTTTTAATTGTTTGAAGGTGCTTTTTTCTTTGTTAGCTAAGACCACACCTACGACTTTTTTTCGACCAAAGGGCACGCGTACGCGTTGACCAGCGGCAATGGCCTCTGCTGATTGGTAATCAAAAGTTTGTTGCAGGGGAACAGGTATTGCGACCTCAACGATTGCCATGAACGCTAAATGTTATCTGGGTAAAATAAAATCATTTTATGCTAAAACCTGATCATGGTTGTTATTCAAAATAGTATTAACGACGTTCGCGTGGACGAGCCGTCTTTGATAAATATCATGCAGAAAATCATTGTCGATTTGGGCAAGGGTGAGAGTGAGTTATTGCTGCGTATTGTTGACGTTGCTGAGATACAAATGCTCAATAAAACCTATCGCGATAAAGACAAGCCTACCAATGTGTTGTCTTTTCCCAGTGACTTACCCGTTGAGATTGATGAGTCTATTTTAGGTGATGTGGTGATTTGTACTGAGGTGGTCACACAAGAGGCCAAAGCACAGGACAAAACCTTTGATGACCACCTGCTGCATATGGCCATTCACGGTACTTTACACCTGCTCGGTTATGATCATATTGATGAGTCAGAGGCGCAGGAGATGGAGGCGCTAGAGATTGAAATCCTACAAAAGCAGCAAGTGGCCAACCCTTATAGCTAACCTAGTCTTCTGACAAGTGCCCTAAGCGCTCCATGGCGCGTAGCTCATCATCAATATAATACATACGCAGTGAGTCTCGCTCCCAGGGCGGAATGCCTAACTCTTGTAAGAGTTTTTTCAAAGATTGCGAATGGGTTTTTCCAGGTAGTCTTACGCGCTGACCTTCGCGACGATAAGCAATAGAAAAGCCGGGCTGATCTTTAAGTGATTGGTGTAATTTACAGAAACGCCTTTCGGTCTGTACACTGGTGTTAATAAAATACAGCTCGTCTTTAAAGCGTCTAAGACTAAAGCAATCCCAACTGACCAGTGGATTGGCATCCTCCTTAGCGTGCAATAGGGCGATGATTTGTGTCATCACTTTATCGCTGGGCATGCTAAATTCCAATCGACTCAACTGGTAGCGCACAATATTTTTAATGCGATAATCTTCCAGTGTGAGTAGGTGACTAACCTGCAGCCGTCCTTGAGTACTTAGCAGCTGATAGTTGTCAATGTCCAATTGAGCTAAATCTTGTGTGAGCTTAAGTGCTGAGGCCTGGTGCGTGGCGCTGCGCGCAAGAGAGTTAATGAGATTTTTATAGGTTTTTTCCAGTTTGGGGAATAACTCTAAACGCAATAAATTGCGCCTAAAATTGGTGTTTTGGTTGCTATCGTCCTCAATCCATTGCAGTTTATGGGTTTTTGCATAGTCGGTAATTTCTGATTTTTCAATCGATAACAAAGGTCGATAATGTCGCCCTGCACCCAAGGGCTTGTCTTTGGGCATGCTGGCCAAGCCTGCCACTCCCGCACCTCGAAACAATTGGAGCAATAGGGTTTCGGCCTGGTCATTTTTATGATGCGCCGTACACAGCACCTCTTGTGGTTTAAGCGTGCTAGATAGAGCCTGATAGCGGGCAATACGCGCCTGATCTTCTAAGTTAGACGCATCCTTAATGGACAATGAAAGACTGGTAAACTCAATGCCTAGACGTTGACAAAGCTCTTGGCAAAACACCTGCCAGTCATCACTACGCTTTGACAGGTGATGATTGCAATACACAGCGCGCACTTGGCGCGGATAATGCTGGTGTAGGTAGTGTAGTAGCACCACCGAGTCCATGCCACCACTTAGGCCGACCAGTAGTGATTTGTTTTGTAGGTGAGGGTCTTTAGTCTTTAAACTGTCCAAAGCCCAGTAGTTTATTTTGTCTATCCTGCAAGAGCTGCTCTAGCGGTGTTGCGCTTAGGGCAGAGATTTGCTTACTTAGCGCCTCTCTTAGTAGGCGACGCGCTTCATCTGGATCACGATGAATACCACCTAGCGGCTCGTCAATGATTTCATCAATCAGACCAATTTCTTTAAGATGGGTTGAAGTCAGTTTGAGTGATTCAGCGGCAATATTAGCCTTAGAAGCATCCTTGTACAAAATAGAGGCACAGCCCTCGGGCGAGATAACCGAATAAATCGAATATTCAAACATCATCATCTTATCAGCCACACCAATGGCTAGAGCACCGCCCGAGCCGCCTTCACCAATCACCACCGAGATAATCGGTGTCTTAAGAGTCGACATCTCAAATAGGTTTCTGGCAATCGCTTCTGACTGTCCACGCTCTTCAGCGCCAATGCCTGGATAAGCGCCCGGCGTGTCAATAAAAGTCACCACTGGCATTGAGAATTTCTCCGCCATTTTCATCAAACGTAGTGCCTTGCGATAACCCTCTGGTTGAGGCATGCCGAAGTTGTATTTGAGCTTGTCTTGGGTTGAACGTCCTTTTTGCTGACCTACAAACATCACTGGTTGACCATCGAGTTTGGCAATGCCGCCAACAATGGCATGATCATCAGCAAAGGCGCGATCGCCATGAAGTTCGGTAAATTCATCAAAAACCGCATCAATATAGTCTAGTGTGTATAGACGTTTTGGATGGCGGGCTAATTGTGAGATTTCCCAATCACTCAGAGATGAGAATATTTTTTTGGTTAGCGCATTACTTTTGAGTTTAAGCGCTTCCATTTCTTCGATAATGTCAGCCTTGTCTTTAATATTGCATAGTGCTTCGATCTTGCCTTCTAATTCGGCAATTGGCTGTTCGAAATCCAAATAATCTAGATTCATTTTGGTGTGGTTTGTTATCAATAATTGCACAAATTATAGCAGATGCAAATATCACCACCACGGTCTTTAAATATAGGGGTTAACTTCAGCATAGACTTATTCGCCTCATTGGAGTTTTTGAGCTTGAAATTAGCTGTTCTGATTGTTTGAATTTGTGGCATGATAGCTAACCATGGATTTCGCCCAATTTATTACCTTATTTGTTATTGCCTTTGTGTTTGTGATCACCCCAGGGCCTGGCGTGCTGGCCATTTTTGCCAAAAGCATGTCGCAAGGTTTTATCCCGGTTGTTTATCTCAGTGTTGGCATGGTATTGGGCGACATGGTCTATCTGGCTGCGGTAATTTTTTCTTTGGATTTGTTCTCGGAGCTTATCATCTCGGTCATGGATTGGGTGCGCATACTCGGTGGCGGGTATTTGATTTATCTGGGACTAATGGCCTGGGGCGCAAAGTGCTTAAAACTCAGCGACAAATCCAGCCATAAAACCAATTTACAAGAACTTTCAACGGGGTTTTTTATCTCCATCACCAATCCTAAAGTCATGGTGTTTTATTTGGCGGTATTGCCGGCCTTTATGGATTTGTCACAAACCGATTGGTTCAGCGCTATTGAAATTATGTTGGTATTTGGCCTGGGATTGGTGAGCGGGGCGATACTTATTGGTGCTGCAGCCAATCGTATCAGAATCTTGTTTACCAAGCCAGGCATGGATCGACGCATCAACCAAGTGGTGGGTGTGGTTATGATTGGCGCCGGCATATTATTGGCCTTATCATGAGTGATCGACAGTTTTATATGTGGATGGTGCTGGCCATGCTGTTCTGGGGCGCTTCCTGGCCAATTGCCAAAGTACTCTCTAACTATATGAGCTTGCACGAGTTTATCGCTTATCGCTACCTGGTTGTGGTCTTAAGCATGGCACTGGTATTACGTTGGCTGGGCCTATCGTTTAAGATTGATTGGGCCAATTTATTAATTGCCACCGGTGCGGCAGTGTTGTTGATTTTCTACACCAAGTA
>CAZLDG010000035.1:0-3827 GCA_964558405.1 uncultured Candidatus Thioglobus sp.
AGCGTGCTGATGAGATTCAGTGGGCTCGTGGTATCAACCCAGGTGACGAAGAGTTTGTAGATTACTTCTTGCCAATCGTAGCAGACGCAGAAGCTGGTTTCGGTGGCGTACTAAACGCGTTTGAATTGATGAAGAACATGATCTCAGCTGGTGCAGCCGGTGTTCACTTTGAAGATCAGCTAGCAGCGGTTAAGAAATGTGGCCACATGGGTGGTAAGGTACTCGTACCAACTTCTGAAGCGGTACAAAAACTAAATGCAGCACGTCTAGCAGCAGACGTTATGGGTACATCAACAATTGTACTAGCGCGTACTGATGCAGAAGCGGCTAACCTACTAACCTCAGATGTGGACGATAACGATAAGCCATTCTGCACGGGTGAGCGTACAACTGAAGGCTTCTACCGTGTGAAGAACGGTCTTGAGCAATCAATCAGCCGTGGTGTTGCTTATGCGCCATATGCCGATCTAGTATGGTGTGAGACTGGCAAGCCGGATATTGGTTTTGCTCGCGAATTCGCAGAAGCAGTATTAAAAGAAAACCCAGGTCAGCTACTATCGTATAACTGTTCACCTTCATTTAACTGGAAGGCCAACCTAACCGATTCTCAGATTGCTTCATTCCAAGAAGAGCTATCTGCACTAGGTTATAAGTATCAGTTCATCACGCTAGCTGGTATCCACGTTAACTGGTACAACACATTCCAGTTTGCACACGCATACGCTCGTGGCGAAGGCATGAAGCATTATTCTGAAATGGTTCAGCAGCCTGAATTCGAAGCGCGTGACAAGGGTTATACCTTCGTATCTCACCAGCAAGAAGTTGGTGCGGGTTACTTTGATGATGTAACAACTGTGATCCAAGGCGGTGCCTCTTCGGTAACAGCACTAACTGGTTCAACAGAAGAAGAGCAGTTTTAACCCTCCTTATTAAAACTGTAACTTCTTAATCGAAGTGGTTGATTTATACTATGGTGTAATTTAACCACTTCACCCTATCTTTATGAGTACACAGCTTGCCAACAATTTGCCAAGCGCAACTGCCAAGCGCATATTAACTGGATTTGAAACCCATTATCGCGTGTTTCAACAGGCCTCTGTTCAGGCCAAATCTCGGTTTGAAAAATGTCAATGGCAACAACTTTTAGACGACTACAAAGCGCGTCTTTATTTCTACGATAAGCAAGTTAAGCAATTTTGTGCAGAACTTAGCAAAGAAATCGACACTGAACTGTTTGATGAGCAAATATGGATTGCCACCAAGCAAGCCTATATCAATCTAAGCTCACAGCATAAACAGCCTGAGTTGGCTGAGACTTTTTATAATTCGGTTTTTTGCTTGTTGTTCGATAAGCGTTTTTACAACAACAATTTTATTTTCGTTCGTCCAGGTATCTCCACCACCTTTATTGATATGGATGAACCCATTATTCGCAGTTATTACATTAACAACCAGCAATTAGAGCAAACCCTAAAAGAGGTGTTTGATGGTTGTGAGTTTGCTGCACCTTATCAAGACCTAGAGCGCGACATTACTCGCGTTAAAGAACAACTCTCTAAACAGCTAGATTTGGCTGAGGATGAGGTGTTTGAGATTCAATTAATTGACTCGACTTTTTTCCGTCGTAAGGCGGCGTATTTAATTGGTAAAGTGGTGATGAAAAACAATCAGATTCACCCACTACTGATTGCGCTATTAAATGACGAAGACAGTGGTATTTACGTCGATGCACTACTGACCGATGTTAGTAGTATTGCCGTGGTATTTAGTTTCTCGCGTTCGTACTTTTTCGTCGAAAGTGACTACCCAGCAGCGGTAGTGGATTTTCTAAAAGCCATTTTGCCAGCCAAAACCAAGGCAGAACTCTATAGTTCGATTGGTCTGCACAAGCAGGGCAAGACCTTATTGTATCGCAGCTTTTTGAAATACTCTCGCAGTACTGGAGAGAAGCTCATGTTGGCACCCGGTATTAAAGGCATGGTGATGACCGTGTTTACTTTCCCGATGTTTCCTTATGTGTTTAAGGTGATTAACGACAACTTCGCACCGCCGAAGATGACCACCAAACAACAGGTGCGTGACAAATACTTCTTTGTTAAAAACCATTGCAAGGTCGGACGCATGGCCGATACTTGGGAGTTTTCTAATGTGGCATTTCCTATTCGCGATCTAGACGAGGACTTATTAGAGGAACTTAAGAACAAGGTGGGCTCGAGCATCTCTATTGAGGGTGATTTATTGATTATGAAGCATCTGTATATGGAAAACAAGATGACGCCACTCAACATCTACATGCAAAACGCCAATGAGCAGGAGTTGGAGCATATTGTTAATGATTATGGTAAGGCCATTGATGAGCTAATTAATGCCGATATTTTCCCGGGTGATATGCTGACTAAGAACTTTGGTGTAACGCGTCAAAACCGCGTGGTTTTCTATGATTATGACGAGATCACCACCATGGACCAACCGGTGTTTAGAAAGATTCCGCAGGCCAGAAATGATGAAGAGGAAATGGCGGCTGAGCCTTGGTATTACGTTGGCCCTGATGATGTCTTCCCTGAGGAATTTAAGTTGTTTATGTTTAATCAAAACAGCAGCAAGAAGATCTTTAATCAGTCTTATCAAAAATTGTTGGACTCTGAGTATTGGAAGTCCGTACAAACCAACATTCAAAATGGCGATGTGGTGGATTACTATCCTTATCAACAACAGCATCGCATGTGTGAAATCTATCAATCCTAAGAGGTCAACCCATGAAAGCAACCTGCGACATTTCTGATGAATTACACCCTAATGTTCAATACTTAGAGCCTGGCTATCAAAGCTATGGTGCCAATACTGAGTTTTGTGGTGAGATTTATACGGTGAAATGTTTTGAGGATAATTCCTTAGTGCGAGAGTTGGTGGGTACCGAGGGTCGTGGCCGCGTGCTGGTGGTCGATGCAGGGGGTTCTAAGCGTTGCGCTATGTTGGGGGATTTATTGGCGGCCAAGGCGGTGAAAAACAATTGGGCTGGCGTGCTGATGTATGGTCTGATTCGTGATTCTAAAGAAATTAACCAAATGCCAATTGGTGTGCGTGCTTTGGGCACATTTCCATTAAAGAGTGTGAAAAAAGGTTTGGGGGAGCAGGGGATTGAGCTGAACTTCTCCGGTGTTAGGTTTGTACCTGGCGAATATTTATACGCCGATGAAGATGGCGTTATCGTAATTAAGGAGGCATTATCGTGCTAGAGAATAACTATCAAAATGTGGCTGGATTTCAAGTTAGCAGTCGCCTATATCAATTTGTTGAACAAGAAGTATTACCGGGCCTGAATCTGCAGAGCGAGGATTTTTTCCAGTCTGTGGTTGGATTGATTGGCGAGCTTAGAGAGGAAAATCAATCACTACTGGCTAAGCGTGATCACTTACAGGCACAAATTGACACTTGGCACCAAGCACATCCAGGTGCGGTTGATTTGCCCAGCTATAAGCAATTCTTGCAAGAGATTGGCTACCTATTGCCAAAGCCCGCACCATTCTCGGTAGAGCTAGATCAGGTCGATGATGAGATTGCCAGAATTGCTGGCGCGCAGCTGGTGGTACCTGCCTCTAATTCGCGTTTTGCACTCAATGCGGTGAACGCTCGCTGGGGTAGCTTGTATGACACCCTATATGGCACCAATGCTATTGCCAATGAAGGCGAGTATAAGATCGGTTCTGAGCCTAATCCTAAGCGCGCGGCCAAGGTGATTGCTTGGGCTAATAGTTTTCTAGATGAGGTTCTGCCACTAGAGCATGGTACTTATGCCCAGGTGGTTGCAGTAGATACCACCGCAGGAC
>CAZLDG010000035.1:3927-10484 GCA_964558405.1 uncultured Candidatus Thioglobus sp.
CCACTAGAGCATGGTACTTATGCCCAGGTGGTTGCAGTAGATACCACCGCAGGACTTAGTTTTAGATTGGATGATGCCAGCACTACCACACTACAACAAGCCGAAGCTTTTGTTGGTGTGAGTGAGAACGGCGGTGTGCTATTAAAGCACCACAATCTACATATTGAATTGGTACTGGATGAGAACACTCACGGCATGATTGACGTGTTGTTAGAATCAGCAGTGACCACCATTATTGACTTAGAAGACTCGGTAGCCACAGTAGGCATTGAGGAGAAGATTGACGCCTATCGCAACTTCCTAGGTCTGATGAAAGGTGACTTGGAGGCCAAGTTTAACAAAG
This sequence comes from uncultured Candidatus Thioglobus sp., assembly GCA_964558405.1. Lineage (GTDB taxonomy): Bacteria > Pseudomonadota > Gammaproteobacteria > PS1 > Pseudothioglobaceae > Thioglobus_B. Next base: position 4,271 of record CAZLDG010000035.1, read on the forward strand.
GTGGCAAGCAACTTAGTCGTCGTATGAATGCCGACAAGACTTATACCAACAATGCAGGTGAGTCTTGTACCTTATCGGGCTCCAGTTTGATGTTGGTACGTAATGTGGGTCATCATATGCTTAGTGACCTAATCATTGATGAGCAGGGCAATGAAGCGCCTGAGGGCATGATTGACGTTATGGTAACCACATTGATTGCTCTGCATGATATTCAACAGCGCAAAGCCAACTCTAAATGTGGCAACCTATATATTGTAAAACCAAAGATGCACGGACCAGAAGAGGTAGCCTTTAGTGTGAAACTCTTTTCCAAGGTTGAGCAATTATTAGGTCTGCGTGCTAACAGTTTGAAGATTGGCATTATGGACGAAGAGCGTCGTACCAGTACCAATCTGGCAGCCTGTATTGAAGCAGCAAAAAACCGTGTGATTTTTATTAATACTGGCTTTTTGGACCGTACTGGCGATGAGATTCACACCAGTATGCACGCGGGTGTAATGCTACCTAAGGGCGAGATTAAAAACCAGGCTTGGATTGGTGCTTATGAAGCGCTGAATGTTAAAACTGGCTTGGATTGTGGCATGTATCAAAATGCGCAAATCGGTAAAGGTATGTGGGCTCAACCCGATCAAATGGATGAGATGCTAGCGACCAAAATTGCGCACTTAGAAGCAGGCGCTAACTGTGCTTGGGTACCTTCGCCAACCGCAGCCACCCTGCACGCTACGCATTATCATCGTTTTGATGTGTTTGCCCGTCAACAACAATTGATGGCAGAAGACTTGGAAATTGCAGAAGATGATCTTCTGTTGGCGCCTTTGGCAACACAAGAACTAAGCCAGGAACAAATTCAAACTGAGCTAGATAATAATGCTCAAAGTATTTTGGGCTACGTGGTACGCTGGATCGATCAAGGTGTGGGTTGCTCTAAAGTGAAAGACATTAATCAAGTAGGTTTGATGGAAGATCGTGCAACTCTGCGTATTTCTTCACAACACATGGCCAATTGGTTGCATCATGGTGTGTGCGATAAGGCGCAAGTGGAAGCAACTTTTAAGGCCATGGCCAAGGTAGTGGATGAGCAAAACCAAGACGATCCGTTTTATCAAAATATGGCGCCTGGCTATGATGGCTTTGCCTTCCAGGCGGCTTTAGCCTTGGTATATCGAGGTGTTGAAGAGCCTAATGGCTACACCGAGCCAGCACTGCGTGAGTTTAGACAGAAAAAACTAGGCGCTTAGGTATTAGCCACGCGGATGGTGTTTGCTGTGCTGTGATTTGAGCTGCACGTTGTGAATATGAGTATAGATTTGTGTGGTGGTAATATCACTATGTCCCAGCATTAATTGTACGCTACGCAGATCGGCCCCGCTTTGTATCAAGTGCGTGGCAAAGGCGTGGCGTAGACTGTGTGGAGACAAGGGTTTATCAATGCCAGCCTTGGCAGCGTAGGTCTTAACAATATAGAAGAAATTCTGCCGACTCATGGCCTGAGCACGATTACTAAGAAAATAACTCGAAGACTGCTTGCCCTTTAATAAATGCTGGCGTGAGTGAGTTTCGTAGTCTTGTAGATACTGGATAGCAATTTCGCCCATTGGCAAAATACGCTCTTTGTTGCCCTTGCCATGGATGCGAATGTATTCATCACTCAAGTTGATGTGTTGATAATTTAGATTAATCAACTCTGAAACACGCAGACCACAAGAATACAACAACTCGAGCATGGCACGATCACGCAGACCAAAGATGGTTTTGGTATCGGGTGCATCCAATAGTGCTTCCACTTCCTTGACATCTAAAAATACTGGCAGTTTTTGTACTTGCTTGGGCGAGCTAAGTTGAGCACTGGGATCGCTCTCTATTTGCCCTGTGTCAACCAAGTATTGATAAAACGTGCGAAAACAGGTGAGGATGCGTGCTTGTGTGGCACTGGAGAGTTGTTTCTCAGTGCGTTGTCTAAAGTATTGATTAATCTCCGACGTGCTGATTTGACGCAGATCTTTGTTGAGGAATCTGTCAAACAAGTTTAAATCAGACTTATAGGCTGACAATGTGTTGGGACTGGCACCGGTGCTCAGCCAATAATGATCCAGGAACTGGTCAATTAATATTGCATTGTTCATGGTCTAAATTTTAGAGAAAAAAAATGCCGGCTGGTGCCGGCATTTTTATTAAAAAGTAGACCTGGTTTATTTCTTGGCCAACTTTTCTTTAATTCTAGCTGCCTTACCCGTTAGACCACGTAGGTAGTATAGCTTGGCTTGACGCACTTTACCGCGACGCTTAACTTCAACCGAATCAATCATGTTTGAATGTGTTTGGAAAACACGCTCAACACCTTCGCCATGTGAGATTTTTCTCACTGTGAAAGCTGAACCGATACCACGGTTTTTCTTAGCAATAACCACACCTTCAAAAGCCTGTAGTCTTTCACGGTTGCCTTCACGTACTTTTACTTGTACAACAACGGTATCGCCTTGGGCGAATTCAGGAATGTCGTCTCTTAGTTGCTCTTGTTCAATTTGGTCGATTAAGTTCATTGCGCTAAAATATGAAATATCAAAAACGGGCAATTATACCGTGAATATTGTGCGTTAACAAGACAAGAATTTAATATTATTTTTCCAGCTTAATTTATCTGTGTTTTCCAGTATGCAAAAAGTAGTCGAGTATGGCATAATATCGGGTTTTATATTTAAGTCGTTTTAGAGATGGGAAAAGTCACAGGTTTTAAAGAATTCGATCGAAAAACTCAGAGTTATCGTCCAGAAACCATTCGCATTCAAGACTATGGTGAAATCTTTAGCGGCACCCATGACGAAGCGCACTTGCAACAACAAGGTGCCAGATGCATGGATTGTGGCGTACCTTTTTGTCAATCTGATGATGGCTGTCCAATCAATAACCTCATTCCAGAATGGAACGATTTGGTTTATGGCGACAAATGGCAAGAAGCCTTATCGCGTTTGTTAAAAACCAATAATTTCCCAGAATTTACTGGCCGTGTTTGTCCAGCGCCGTGTGAAGGTGCTTGCGTACTGGGTATGAACAACCCGGCTGTAACCATCAAGAACATTGAGCAATCTATCATTGACAAGGGCTTTGAAGCCGGCTTGATTAAACCTTATAGTGTTGAGTATAGAACCGGCAAAAGAGTAGCCATTGTTGGCTCGGGTCCAGCCGGTTTGGCAGCAGCAGATGAGCTTAATAAACTCGGCCATAAAGCCACAGTACTTGAGCGTGATGATCGCCTAGGTGGCTTGCTAATGTATGGTATTCCTAATATGAAGTTAGGCAAGGATGTGGTTGAGCGTCGTATTAATCTGATGAAAGATTCAGGTATTGAGTTTATTACCAATGTGAATGTCGGCAAGGATATTACTACTGAAGCATTAGAGCAAGATTTTGATGCGATTATTTTTACCACAGGCGCCACTAAGGCGCGTGACCTGCCGGTTGAGAATCGCGATGCTAATGGCGTACACCTGGCGATGGAGTACCTAACCCAAAGCACCAAGAGTCTATTGGATTTTGGTGACGCTAATCAAGCCCAACTTAATGCCAAGGATAAAAACGTGATCGTTATTGGTGGTGGTGATACTGGTACTGACTGTATTGCTACTGCGATTCGTCAAGGGGCGAAATCGGTGGTTAATTTTGAGCTGATGAGCAAGCCGCCTGTAGAGCGAGCTGATAATAATCCATGGCCGCAGTGGCCACTGATCTATCGTGTGGATTATGGCCATAGTGAAGCTAAAGAGGTATTTGGTGATGATCCACGTGCCTATCAGCTAATGACCAAATCCTTTGTTAAAAATGATCAGGGTCAGCTTATAGGTATCAATACCATCAATGTTGAGTTGGCCGGTGGTCAGCTAAACGAAATTCCGGGTACCGAGAAAACTTGGGACGCGGATTTAGCACTACTGTCAATGGGCTTTGTTTCGCCAGAGCATGAGCTTAGCGACGATGCAGGCATTAACCTAGATGAGCGTGATAACTACCAAGCCGAGTATGGCGACTACCAAACTTCAAGAAAAGGTGTGTTTGCAGCGGGCGACTGTCGTCGTGGGCAATCCCTAGTGGTTTGGGCCATTAATGAAGGTCGTGGCGTAGCCGCAGCAGTTGATCAATATTTGGGCGCTTAATTCGACCCAATTTCACATTTATATCCCCTAAGGGATAGTCCTAAATACCACTAATAATTCGCGGTATTTTCTTGCATTTCCGTATAATTTGTATCGTTCACATCTGTGTGTTGGTAACAACCATGGATTTTTAAATAAACTGGAGAGATAAAAATGGCAAAAGAGCTATACAATACTCCCAACCTTGATGAGTTGGAAAACGGACCATGGCCTTCGTTTGTAACAGGCCTTAAAAGACTAGCAAATGATTCGCATGATGGTGCGGATATGGCACGTGACGTGCTAGGTACGCTAGAGACATCTTACGTAACTAAAAAAGGTTACTGGAAAGGTGGTACAGTAGGTGTAATCGGTTATGGTGGTGGTATTATTCCACGCTTTAACGAGCTAAAGGATGACAACGGTGACTACCGTTTCCCAGCAGCAGGTGAATTCCACACACTACGTATTCAGCCGCCAGCGGGTAACCACTACACTTCACAGCTACTAAGAGACATGTGTGACATGTTTGTTGACAATGGTGGTTCTGGTCTGATTGCACTACACGGTCAATCAGGTGACATCATGCTACAAGGTGCAACTGAAGAAAACACGCAAACTATCTTTAACGAGTTCAACGACTACGGTTTTGACTTAGGTGGTGCAGGTCCTGCGGTACGTACAGGTATGTCATGTGTTGGTTCAGCGCGTTGTGAAATGTCAAACACAAACGAGCAAGCTGCACTACGTGTACTAGTAAACGCATTCCTAGATGATATGCACCGTCCAGCCCTACCTTATAAGATGAAGTTTAAGGTATCAGGTTGTGCAAACGACTGTATGAACTCAATTCAGCGTGCTGACTTCTCAGTAATCGGTACTTGGAGAGACGATATTAAAGTTAACCAAGACGCTTGGAAGAAGATGGTGGCGGATAAGGGTCGTACTTATGTAGTAGACAACATTACTTCACGTTGCCCAACCAGCGCAATGACACTAAACGATGACGATTCAATCACGATTGATAACTCAAACTGTGTTAAGTGTATGCACTGTCTAAACGCAACTTCACCACTAACACACAACTACATCAGCGATCCATCTGAAGGTGCGATCCTAGCAACAGGTGATGATAAGGGTGTAACTATTTCAATCGGTGGTAAGCGTACGTTGAAGATCGGTGATCTATTCGGCACTACGGTAATTCCATTTATGAAGCTTGACAACGAAGATGATCGTGAAGAGCTTGAAGATCTAGCCGGTGAAGTAATCGACTTCTTTGCTGAAAATGCACTAGAGCACGAAAGAACTGGTGAAATGATTGAGCGTATTGGTCTATCTAACTTCCTAGAAGGTATTGGTGTTGACATTGATCCAAACATGATCAACTCTACTCGTACTTCTTCATACATCCGTATGGATCAGTGGGACGAGGAAGCCATCAAGTGGTTCGACAACAAAGCCGAAGCAAACGCGTAATTTAATTAAAGAATAATAATTAGGAGAAATAATATGGCTGAAGCACCAAGAATGCCTATCGAATCTGGAGTTCCAGATCCTATTCAATACATGCACCCAACACTACGTCGTAACTACGGCGCATGGGCTTATCACGATCGTCCACGTCCAGGCGTTCTACACCACACTTCAAAGCATGGTGAGGAAATTTGGACTGTTCGTTGTGGTACACAGCGTCAGATGGATGTATACACAATTAAAAAACTAGCAGACATCGCTGATGAGTTTGCTGATGGTTATGTGCGTTTCACTATGCGTTCAAACGTTGAATACATGGTTGCTGAAGAAGCAAAAGTTGAGCCACTAATTGCCGCACTAAACGAAGCAGGTTTCCCTGTGGGTGGTACGGGTCCATCGGTATCAATGATTTCACACACACAAGGTTGGTTACACTGTGATATTCCAGGTACTGACGCATCAGGTGTGGTTAAAGCATTGATGGATGAGCTACATGATGAGTTCACTAAAGAAGAGATGCCTAACCGTGTACACATGACAACTTCTTGTTGTCAGATTAACTGTGGTGGTCAAGGCGATATCGCCCTTAACATCCAGCACACTAAGCC
>CAZLDG010000036.1:0-5072 GCA_964558405.1 uncultured Candidatus Thioglobus sp.
CAAACACTGATGTGTTTGCTGGGCAGTTAGACATGGAGCATGGCTATATCAGCGTTAAAAGTGGTCGTGAGGGCAATGCTACACAAACCAGCGTGGAAGGTGTATTTGCGGCTGGCGATGTGGCAGATCATATTTACCGTCAGGCTATCACCTCAGCTGGTTCAGGCTGTATGGCGGCACTGGATGCCGAAAGATTCTTGGGCGAGTAGTTTTTAGCGATATGCCCGAAATTTATCGGTATAATTTCCATTTTTTGGCCACATAGCTCAGTTGGTAGAGCAAGGGATTGAAAATCCCTGTGTCCCTAGTTCAATTCTAGGTGTGGCCACCATCTTTCAAAAAGCGCATCTATTTAGATGCGCTTTTTTATTGGCGAAAAACATGGGGAGTGATATAATAACCCTATAAATACAGGGTTTTTTAATGGGCGAAATTTAATCGCCTAAGCATCATCAGAATACCGTTGTGATTAAAGTACTTTTCCTGCTGGCAACAATAGCCTCTGGCTCAGTGGCTGCTGAGACCTATGTATTAACTACGCATCGAAACGACACCACCCAGGTAAACAATCACTTTCCTTGTCAAAGCATGGAGCACTGCTTGAGTCTACTTAAAGATATAGAAAGCCAAAGACCTGACGAGGCTTGTCATTTTATCGATATTCGTAAGGATGGCGACTTGGTGTATCGTCAGTTTTATACTGCCAGTCAATAGCGCTAGATTGTATATAAGAAAATTATTATATTATAAACTTGACATATTAGAGTTTTATGATATAATAACTTCCATCTAGCCATCTCCCCCCAAGAATTATTCTCTCCTCAAGAGATAAGGTGGCTAGATACCCCTTTTGATACAACGCATAAATACAATGAAAAAAATTCTCGCTACATTAACTCTAACCTGGATGGCAACAACAGCAAGCGCGCTTGATAATAATATTCAGCCCTATGGTGTGTTTAATCCTGTGGTGATGTTTGAGAATGTGAGCAATTCAGCAGACGATGCGTTTTATAACTACGGTAATCAAGGCTATGATTTCGTGGTTGCAGCAGTTGAACTACCTGTATTTCAGGCGCCTAGACAGCTAGCAGCGTTAGAGCGCTAATTCAATAGAGCCTATTGATAGGCCACAGCAGCATTAATTGCAACCGTGCTTGGTTGCTCAAGCAGATCACTACGAACACGAATTCTTAACTTGTCAGAGGCAGGCTTGTTTAGCATGCGCGTGGTAAAGCTCTTGCCTTGATGCGATAGCTTGACTCGATAACCTTGTAGAACTTTAGAATTTTGTTTTTGGTAGCTAACCTGATAGCAGCCCGGCGCTTGTGATTGACAAGGTGTTATGACCTTTTGTACCGTATAGTTCATATAGATTGGTTCAACATTGTGAATATCGGCATCAATAATTTGGGTGTTGGCCTGTGCACTACTAAAGAGACTAAGTAGCAGGGTGAATACTGCAGCGATACCGCTGTACGGGGCCTTGAACATCTGTTTTTGCATACTTGCTTACAATCCTTTTTTTAGTTTCTTATGGAAACTATATTAAATTTTTCTAATATTATGTTATAATAATATTAGAAAATCATGTTCTCTCCCCCAGAGACTCTTATCGTGGTTTTCTTAATAGGTGGTCGTTTTTTTTATTCTCCTCAAGTTTAGTTAGGCGGCCACCTACTTCTATTTTTCGTATTGTGAAAACCTTCACGACGTAGTCATCATAGCTGTTTGCAAGAGGATTGCAACACTATCATTAAAGCATAATTTTATGATATGGTTATATAACGCGACTTAGATGGCCAAAAAGCCTTTAGTGTAGGGTCTCAGGCGATATATAGTCTTGCTTTGAAGGCTGTAGACTTTCTTGAATAAACAGCACGCCCATGCGCACAAACTCAACAATTTCAGCCAAGTCTTGAGCGTTTTGATCGTCCTCAATCAAACTGGTGTCTAGTTTAGAGATTTCACTAAAGTCTTTAATCATCTCCAGCACCTCTTCATCATGTGTGGAGATCTTTTGCAGACCTAGGCCAACCAAAAATCCTTGGCACCACTGGATCAGTGTGTCGGCCTGCTCGCCAAGTCGCGCCTGTTCATCGGCAATTAGCAGGCTAAAGTTCAGTGTAGGATCACTTAGACCCGACAGAGTCTCGTTGAAAATCCTCGCCAAGGTTTCGTGCGCAGCTTTTTCGTTGAGGTTGTTCAGATCAATACTCACCAGTACCTCGCCCAGCCAATCGTCTAGTTGAATCTCGGGCTTGACACAAGCAAAGCCGCATAAGATGCCGTGAGCGCTAGAGAGTGTGTCATCGGTATTTAGACCAAATAACAGCGATTTGTGCTGATCGTAGTCAAGCACACTGCTCATGACTTGCCTGCTAGGATTTCCATCACCGCCATGCGCACAGCAATACCATTGGTAACTTGCTGGAGAATAACCGATTGCGGGCCATCGGCCACACCAGAATCAATTTCAACACCACGATTAATCGGACCTGGATGCATGACAATCGCATCAGGCTTAGCCAGTAGTAGGCGTTCAGGTGTAAGACCGTAACTCTCGAAATATTCCTGCTCGTTAGGAATCTCGGCAGCCAGCATGCGTTCTTTTTGTAGACGCAGCATAATAATAACATCGGCGTCTTTAACGCCTTCATCCATCTGCTCAAAGCGCTTGATGACACCATTGTGCTCAACATCGTATTGCAGGCCAGCCGGCGCAATTAAGCGAATATCGGTAGTGCCCAAGGTTTTTAGCGCCTGAATGCCAGAGTGTGCCACACGAGAATGTTTAATATCGCCCACAATTGCCACTGACAAATTCTCAAAGCCTTGTTTGTGTTGGCGAATGGTAAGCATGTCTAGTAGTGCCTGAGTTGGGTGAGCATTAACTCCATCTCCTGCATTGAGAATCGCAACACCTTCTAGGTTCTCGGCCACGTGGTGTGGCAAGCCGTTTTGATTGTGACGAATCACAAACATATCGATTTGCATGGCCTTAAGCGTTTGCATGGTGTCTAGCAGCGCTTCGTTTTTCTTCAACGCCGAGTTTGCCAAGTCAACATTAATCACCTTGGCACTGGTGCGCTTGGCCGCAATCTCGAAAGTATTACGGGTACGGGTTGATGGTTCAAAAAATAAATTGGCCACCGACATATCGTCCAAGGCTTTGGATTTTTGTAGTTTGCCTTGTTGGTCTAATAGGCCATCGGCCACGTTCAAGATATGAGTAATCTGCTCTTTGGATAAGCCTTCCAGACCTAAAAGATGAATTAGCTTGCCGTTGTTATCAAGTTGGGCGTCGTTGCTAATCGAAACTTTTTTCATTTAAGTAGCTCTGCAGGATAATTTGTGATGATTGTTTATCAACTTCGCCACGTTTGGCGTTTGGATGATAATGATTGTATTTTAGTTGTTTTTTGGCGTCAAAGGAAGACAAATACTCATCAATAAACACCACATCAATCCCGTATCGATCGTGCAGTTTTCGGCCAAAAGCACGCGCCACAAAAGTCATTTCTTGTTCTTTGCCGTCTTGATCATAAGGCAGGCCTACCACGAACAAAGTGGCATTATGCGCCTGGATGACCTTATCGAACGCCGCCCAGTCAATAGCGCCGTTTTTATGATTATTAACCACCTCAAGGCCACTGGCGTGCTGGGTTAGACTATTGGCAATGGCAATACCGGTGCGTTTGGTGCCAACATCAAAACCTAAATACGTTTCAATCATTGTAATTGCTCTAAGAGTTGACGACCAACATAACCATCAATTGGCAGCTGTTGGGATTGTTGATAGTCTCGGGTTGCTTGTCGAGTCTTGGGGCCAGAGATACCATCAGCCTCTCCTGCGTCAAAGCCCAAAGTATTTAGCTGAGTTTGAATGTGGTGAATGTCATCACGACTGAGCGATGGCTCAATAATAGGCTGGGCCAATAACTCTTTGGCACCGGCAAGTCGATCGGATAGATGACCAACCGATAGTGCGTATAGCAGTGAACGATTCCACTTGAGAATAACGCGAAAGTTTGCATAGACCAAGAATGCTGGACCGCGATAACCCATTGGCAGCACTAAGGCTGTTGGCACCTTTGCTATTGGCAGGTTCGAGCCATCTGCTTGTCTTACTCCCAGCGCCTGCCAAGCACTTAGCGGCTTTTTGTGTTGTAGGCTGGCCAGTTGATAATCAAAGCCTTCTGGTAATGTAACTTCACGACCCCAACGATAACCACGCTGCCAGCCCAAAGCCTGCAAGAAATTGGCAGCCGAGGCAAAGATATCGGCCTTAGAATGCCATAGGTCGATTTTGCCATCGCCATTGGCATCAACACCATAAGCGGCCACGTTACTGGGCATAAATTGCACACCACCCATAGCGCCCGCCCAAGAGCCTTTTGCATCACTTGGGATTTTGCCTTGATCAATCAGGGACAATAACACCAGCAGCTCTCGAGTAAAAAATTCAGAGCGACGTGCATCAAAGCCCAAAGTGGCCAAAGATCTGACCAGGCTTAAGTTGCCAGTATTGTTGCCAAAGTTGGATTCCAGGCCCCAAAAGGCCACAATCACGTGAGGCGGCACCCCATACTGCTGATAGAGTTTTTGCAACAGGTCTTGATGTTCTTGTAGTGCTTTTTTGCCGTTTTTCAGGCGATATGGGCTGACTCTTGCTGGCAGGTAGCGCCAAAAATTCTGGCTAAATTCAGCCTGAGAACGATCCAGTTCAATGACCCTGGGGTTGGGTGTTAGTCCGCCTAGTGTTTGCGCCAGTGTTTGTGTTGATACGCCTTGCTCAAGTGCCTGAGAATGTACCTGTTCTAGATAGGTATTAAAATTATCTGTGGATAAGTCTTGGGTATCATTGGCAATAGCAATGAAGGGAAACAGTAGACAAAGAATCAGTCGCGACATGGTGAAATTATATAATGCTTAGAGGGTTGTTCATCGCTATCTTTTTGTTCTTAAGCGCCTGCACGCAAGACACGGCACAGGTCTTAAGTGGCAAAACCATGGGCACGACTTATACGCTAAAAATCCCTGATACTAAGATTGACCAGAATCGGGTGGAA
>CAZLDG010000036.1:5172-9876 GCA_964558405.1 uncultured Candidatus Thioglobus sp.
CAGGTGAAAAAACACAAAGACATTCATCTTAATCTCAGTGCTATTGCCAAAGGTTATGCGCTGGATCAGTTGGGCGAGCTTTTATCCGCACAAGGTGCTGAAAATTTTATGCTGGAGATTGGCGGCGAAGTTTTGGTGCGCGGCAGCAACGACAATCAGCCTTGGCGTATTGGGGTTGAGATGCCAGATAATCAACAGCCTATCTTGCTTGCGCTTAACAATCAAGCAGTGGCCACCTCGGGTGATTATCGTAATTATTTTTATCATCAGGGCCAGGCCTATGCACATATTCTAAATCCCAAGACTGGCACACCTGCTAAGAGCGATATTGCCTCAGTCAGTGTGATTGCTGATAGCACATTGCTTAGCGATGCTTATGCAACTGCTTTGCAAGCCATGGGCAGTCAGCGCGCTATGCAATTGGCAAAAAAATACAATCTCCAGGTGCTGATGATATTAAATAAAGACAAAGGGCATCAAGTCATTAAACTAAACCTATGAGCCAACCTTTAGCCGAACAACTCAGAGCCAATACATTAGCGGATTTTGTCGGCCAACAACATCTATTGGGTGAGACACACCCTTTGGCGCAGGCCTTAGCGAATAATCAAGCGCACTCCATGATTTTATGGGGTCCTTCAGGTGTGGGGAAAACCACTTTGGCACATATTATTGCTGGGCAATTTGGCGGGCATTTTTTCCAACTCTCAGCAACGATGGACGGGGTTAAGCAGTTGCGACAAGTGGTTGATGGTGCACAAAAACTGCAAAATATAGGTCAGCATAGTCTGTGCTTTATTGATGAGATTCATCGTTTTAACAAGACCCAGCAAGACGCACTTTTGCCGCATGTGGAATCTGGTGTATTAACCCTGATTGGTGCCACGACTGAGAACCCAGCCTTTGAGCTCAACTCAGCCTTGCTATCGCGTCTTAGTGTTTATGTCTTGGAGTCACTTAAGGTTGAAGATTTGATGATTCTGATTGAACGTGCTTGTCAAAAGCTAGATCTATCACTTAAGGAGAAGTCCAAACGCAGTGTTGCTATCGCCGCGCAAGGCGATGCTCGCAGAGCTTTAAATATGATTGAAAAACTCTCTAACTCGCCTGGGGTTGAGAATATTGAAGTATTTTTGCAAGACAATATGGCGGCTTTTGATAAAGGTGGCGATATTTTTTATCAACAACTCTCAGCTTTTCATAAATCGGTACGCGGCTCTTCGCCTGATGGCGCCTTGTACTGGATGGCGCGTATGTTTGATGGAGGTTGCGACCCTAAAGTGATTGCCAGACGACTGCTGGCTATCGCTTCAGAAGATGTAGGCAACGCCGATCCTCGAGCCCTAGAGATAACCCTTAATGCTTGGGATATTTATCATCGAGTGGGCGATAAAGAGGGCCGTAGGGCTATTGCGCAAGCAGCGGTTTACTGTGCGGTAGCGCCGAAATCTAATGCGGTGTATCGCGCTTTTTCTGCTGCCACTGAAGCGGCCAAAGCCACCCATGCTCTGGCTGTGCCCAAACATTTGTGTAATGCACCAACCCAATTAGACAAAAATCAGGGCTATGGCGAGGGTTATCGTTATGCACACGATGAGCAGGACGGCATTAGCTATGGACAGCAGTATTTTCCCAAGGAGATGGGCGAGCAGACTTATTATCAGCCGACTGAGCGCGGTTTAGAGATTAAAATCAAGGAAAAACTTCAACAGATAAGGAAGAAATCATGAGCGTAGTTCCCACTGTATTGGCCATTGGCGCCGGCGCCACCCTAGGTGCAACCATGCGTTATTATCTAACCGAGCTGATGAATCAATTATTCGGTCGAGGCTTTCCTTATGGCACCCTAAGCGCCAATGTGGTTGGTTCGTTTTTGGCCGGTATTTTGGTGGTGATTATCTTAGAAAAAGCCGCGTTAAATGAGACCTATCGTCTGTTACTACTGGTGGGTTTTACTGGGTCATTGACCACCATGTCTACGCTGTCGTGGGAATCGGTAGAGATGATTGGTCTGGGTCATTATGCGCAGGCCGCTACCAATATTGTGCTTAACGTGGGCTTGTCGCTACTGGCAGCGGGCTTGGGTGTGGTGCTTACGCGCCTAGCTGTTGTTCAATAGTATCGAACAGTTCTGCGGCAATATTGATACCAAACTGCGCATCGAGTTCGCGAATACAGGTTGGACTGGTGACGTTAATCTCGGTAATATAATCACCAATCACATCCATGCCTACAAACATCAAGCCCATTTGTCTCAATGTAGGGCCGACCTGTTCGCATAAGTAGCGATCACGCTCGCTTAGCGGCTGACCTACGCCGGTGGCACCCGCGGCTAAATTACCCTTGAAATTGCCCTTAGCAGGAATACGCGCCAAGGCGTAATCAATAGGCTTGCCATTAATCAACAAAATACGCTTATCGCCCTGAGCAATTGCGCTTAAGAATTCTTGGGCGATGATGGGGCTTTGGCCTTGTTCGGTTAGATAAGTGATCTTTTCGTCAACGTCTTCATCTTGGGCACTGAGTTTGAAAATATCACGACCACCCATGCCATCTAATGGCTTGATAATCGCCTGCTCTTGAGTTTGAACAAATTCGCGTAATTGTGCCAAGTTCGAACTAATCAATGTTTTTGGCATGCAATGGGCAAAGTTCAAAGCAAAGAGCTTTTCATTGGCATCGCGTAAAGCGCTGGGCTTATTAACCACCAATACACCTTGTCTTTCCGCTTGTTCCAGCAGGTAAGTCGCATAAATATAATTCATATTAAACGGCGGGTCTTTGCGCATGAGAATCACATCAAATTCTTGCAGAGCCATTTCCTGGACAGCATCCTTGTTAAAGTAGTTGTCACTATTATCAGTGACTTGGGTTTTGGCCACATTGGCCAGTACCTGGTCTTGGCGAGCAAATAAATCCGTACTATCGAACGTGTAGATTTCATAGTCGCGCGCTTGCGCTTCGAGCATCATGGCAAAAGAGGAGTCTTTGTAAGGCTTGATGTGGGCAATGTCATCCATCAACACCCCAAGTTTGTAGCGTATTTTGTTCATGGCGTTCATTATAAAGGCTGAAAAATTGTTTTTTTCTTTACTTACAATCAGTTATATTTAAAGTATTGATTAATCCAGGGTTTTGAAATTGCTGTGCGCGTCGAACACGGTTAGAACATAATTTTTTAATTTGGGCTGGACATTTGTGCAAATAAGGCGTATTATTGCCGCACTTTGATGCGGGGTGGAGCAGTTCGGTAGCTCGTCGGGCTCATAACCCGAAGGTCAGTGGTTCAAATCCACTCCCCGCTACCAAATTTTGAAGAATTTTCAAAACCCCCTTTTTAGGGGGTTTTTAGTAGGTGAAAAACAAACAAGGTATTTGTGGCAAAAATCTCTGACAAAATCGCTGAATTGATTACCCCAGTCTTAACTGACATGGGCTATGAACTGGTGGGCGTTGAATACGTGGCCAGTGGTAAGCATTCGATTCTAAGAATCTATATTGATATTGATACAGGTATTGGTATTGAGGATTGCGAGAAGGTTTCGCGTCAGCTCAGTGCGATTTTTGATGTGGAAGATCCAATCAGCACACAATACAACCTTGAGGTGTCTTCACCAGGTATTGAGCGACCGCTATTTAATAAGGCGCATTATCATCGTTTCTTGGGTCATGACATTAAGCTTAGAACCCATAGAGCAATTGATGGACAAAGAAAATTTAGTGGCACGATTGGCAGTGTTAGTGATCAGAACAACACGATTGAATTGGTAACCGAGCTAGGCCCGATTACCATTGATATTGATTTAATTGAAAAAGCGAACCTAATCGCAGAGTTTTAGACAGGAGAAAAGCTATGGACGGCAAAGAGTTATTTTTAATGGTTGAGGCCATTTCGAATGAGAAGAACATTTCTAAAGAAGATGTGTTTGTGTCGCTAGAGGAAGCGTTGGCAGTAGCCAGTAAAAAACGCAAAGAGATTGATGCACATGTTGAGATTGATCGTAAGACTGGTGATTACACCACTTATAGACAATGGATGGTGGTAGCTGATGGTGAAAACTTTGTTGATGATGATGGTACGGAATTTGATCCAGTATTGCACGTGCATGAAAAAGACGCGCCAGGTATCGCCGTAGATGATTACAAGCGTGAGCAAATTGAAAACGAAGACTTTGGTCGTATTGCTGCGCAAATCGCCAAGCAAGTGATTATTCAAAAAGTTCGTGAAGCCGAAAGAGAGGTGATTGTTAATGATTACACTTCTCGTGTGGGCGAGGTAATTATGGTGACGGTGAAGCGTATTGATCGCGGCAATGTTTATGTTGATATGGGTGGCGTTGACGGCATGATTTCTAAGTTTGACCTCATTCCAAATGAGTCGGTGCGTAAGAATGATCGTCTAAGAGCTTATATTAAAGAAGTGAAGTCTTCTAATCGTGGCGCACAGATTTTTCTATCGCGTACGGTACCAGATATGATGATTAAGCTATTCGAGATGGAAGTGCCAGAGATTTCAGAAGGTGTGATTGAGATTATGGGCGGTAGCCGTGATCCAGGCCTAAGATCTAAGTTGGCGGTTAAGGCCAAAGATCGTCGTCTAGATCCAATTGGTTCTTGTATTGGTATGCGCGGTGCGCGTGTGCAAGCGGTTTCTAACGAGCTAAATGGTGAGCGTGTTGATGTGATTTTGTGGGATGAAGATCC
>CAZLDG010000037.1:0-9592 GCA_964558405.1 uncultured Candidatus Thioglobus sp.
CAACCGATAGAGGTGGTATTGGACTGTGGCAAAACCCAAACCACCGTACAGGTTAAGGATCAAGGCCCAGGTATCGATGAAGCGCTTAGACATAAGGTTTTTCAGCCATTTTATCGACTGGATAAAACTCGCAACACCCATACCGGTGGTAGTGGACTAGGCCTGGCGATTGTGCGTCAACTCAGTGATTTGCATCATTGGCATATTGAACTGAAAAATAGACAAAGTGGTGGAACCAATGCTGTGTTCATTATTGAGCACTTGCCTGGGGTGTTAGATCGCTAAATTCAGCTAATAAAAAAGCCGGCAATTGCCGGCTTTTTTATTGATAAGCAATAGGATTTACTTAGCTTCTTCTACCGTTTCAGCTTCTTGTTCAGCCTGTTGCATTTGTCTGGCCTCTTCAGCAGACGAAGGAATTGGACGGTTGTAACCATAATTCCAAGGACCGCGAGAATTCATCGGACCAAATGAGTTAGAGCTGGTATCAAAGCCCCATGGCGATGAATTAGTGCCAAAGCTAAATGGTTGAGAATTGCCACCAAATGGACCCCAAGAATTTGAGTTCGAATTCCACTTAAATGGACCGCTGTTATTACCCCAGCCATTGTTGTTGTTCCAAGGACCCCAAGAGTTGTTACCACCCCAAGGACCGTTCCAATTATTGTTATTACCCCAAGGCGTATTGCTGCCAAAGTTAAACGGCTGAGAACTGTCCCAGCTATTACCCCAATTAGCCGACGCATTCAGCGCCAATGTCGCTACTGCGATGGTTAAAATCTTTTTCATATCTTTCCCCTTTTTTTTAGTTATTAAATGAAGTCGAAAATGATTATAAACCAATAAATCTAATACGGGTATTAAAAAAGCCGGCATGACGCCGGCTTTCATATGATTAACGCATTAAAGATTAATCGTTATCTGTCTGCGCTGTAGACTCAGCCTCTGGCGCGCTTTGTGGTGCAGGCACCCTATTCCAAGGACCATTAGCACCCCATGGGCCGCGATTGTTCCAACGATTGTTATTCCAAGGGCCGCTATTGCCCCAAGGGCCGTTGTTGTTCCAGCCACGATTACCCCATGGCGTATTGTTACCCCAAGGACCACGATTACCTGCCCAAGGTGGCATATCATCATTATCATCGTCAAACTCGTCCATCATGTCGTCCATCTCTTCACTAAACCAGTCCGGTGTGAACATACTGTGTGGATTGTGACCAATAAAGCCATTGTCTTCAACATAACGAGGACCCCAAGGTGTATTTTGCCAAACACCATCACCACTCCAAGGTGCGTTATTATTCCAAAATGCGCTGGCGCTTACACTTGCTGCCATTAACGAAACGGCCAATACTTTTTTCATGCTTATCTCCACTAATTAATTAAAAATTCAGTTTAAATTATAAACCCATTTGCCAAATTTCTGCGATAAAAAAAACCGGCAATCATTGCCGGTTTTTCTTGATTACTCTAATCTAAAAAACTACTGATTAGCTGCTGGCGCATTGGCCGGAATAGGTGCTGGTCCATAAGGTGTTCTCATATAACCTTGTGGTGCAAATCCATAACCATTAGGTCCATAGTTGTACGGGCCATAACCATAAGGACCGTAGTAATCGTTACCACCGAACTCATCGTCAAACTCGTCCATCATGTTCTCCATTTCTTCGAAGTACCAACGAGGATCCCAGTAGTCGTATGGGTTATAAGCAAAAATACCATTGTCATCTGCATAACCATAACCGTTGTAGTTGTTACCCCAAGGGCCGTTGTTGTTCCAAAATGCGTTCGCACTTAGTGTTAGTGCCAAAGCAAAAATTGCGATAATCTTTTTCATCTGTATCTCCATCTAATTGAAAATTAACTATTTTCTCAGCAATAGTTAATTCATATTATATTACTCTAATATTATATTAAATTGATATAGGTCAATAATAGTGTAAATAATTTACAGACAAAAAAACCGGCAACTGGTGCCGGTTTTTTTTGATCTAAATAATTAAAGAATTATTTAACTGGAGCTGGTGCAACTGATGCAGTTGGTGCTACCGGTGCTGGACCCCAAGGACCATTTCTGAAGTTGTTATATGGGTTGTTGTAACCATAAGGACCGTAGTAATCGTTACCACCGAACTCATCGTCAAACTCGTCCATCATGTTCTCCATTTCTTCGAAGTACCAACGAGGATCCCAGTAGTCGTATGGGTTATAAGCAAAAATACCATTGTCATCTGCATAACCATAACCGTTGTAGTTGTTACCCCAAGGGCCGTTGTTGTTCCAAAATGCGTTCGCACTTAGTGTTAGTGCCAAAGCAAAAATTGCGATAATCTTTTTCATTGTTTTAGTCTCCATTTGTGTTTTAGGAATCTATATTATAACACACTAATATAGTTTGTCAAACACTTTAACTAAAACCCCCTGCTATTCATTCCAGGTCTTACACTACGCTTGGCGCTATTATCTTGAGAAAATGACATAGCGGCTGGCGTGTCGAATTTCACCGTGTTTTGCCCTTGTTCGCTCTCTAGCCAGTAGGCCTGGGTAGGTGTAGGCATCTGCCCCATATTAAAATGTCGAGCATTGACGTTGTAAGGTCGGTTGTTGTACGGATAAGGATAGTTCTGATAAGTACGATGCTTATCATTACCATCAAAGACTTCCTCCATCCAATACATCGGTGTCCACACTGGCCAATCGTTATCATCATAGCCAGATTGATAATTATTAAAATCTAAAAAAGCCAGGGCATTTAGACTTAGTCCTGTAGTTAGAATAACCAGCGTGGTTTTGAGACGACGAAATTGGATCTGCATAAGCCAATAATAAAGTGCATTTATTGCTTTCATTATAAAGCCGAATCTGCGCCCTGTGGGTATAATGCAGCCATGGATAAAACCCAATTACTACACTCTCTTCTACAGCAAAAAATCTTAGTGCTAGATGGCGCCATGGGCACCATGATTCAAAAGCACAAACTCAGTGAAGAAGACTACCGAGGTGAGCGCTTTGCTGACTGGTCAATTTTGGTCCAGGGTAATAATGATTTATTGTCTCTGACTCAGCCACAAATTATCAAAGACATTCACCGTGCTTATTTAGAGGTGGGTGCAGATATTGTAGAAACCAACACCTTTAATGCCACGCGCACCTCAATGGCGGATTATGCTATGGAAGATTTGGCTTTCGAGATTAATGTAGCCAGTGCCAAATTGGCACGTGAGGCTGCGGATGAATTCTCCAGTAAGGACAAGCCTCGATTCGTTGCCGGTGTAATTGGCCCTACCTCTCGTACTTGCTCTATCTCACCTGATGTGAATGATCCTGGTTTTAGAAACGTCAGTTTTGATGAATTGGTTGAGGTCTATATGGAATCAACGCGTGGTCTGATTCAGGGTGGTGCTGACATTATTCTAATTGAAACCATCTTTGACACACTCAATGCCAAGGCGGCTATTTTTGCCGTACAGGAAGTCTTTGAACAAGACCAACTAGAACTACCAATTATGATCTCAGGCACCATTACCGATGCCTCAGGTCGCACGCTCTCAGGTCAAGTGACTGAGGCTTTTTACAATTCCCTAAGACATGCCAAGCCAATCTCTATTGGCCTAAACTGTGCATTGGGTCCAGATTTATTACGCCAGTACGTGGCAGAGATGTCGCGTGTGGCTGATACACACGTTTCAGCCCATCCAAATGCCGGTCTACCGAATGAATTCGGTGAATACGACTTGGGTGCAATTACCATGGCCGAGCAAGTTGGCGAATGGGCCTCCAGTGGCCTGGTTAACATCTTGGGCGGTTGCTGCGGCTCGACGCCAGAGCATATTAAGGCCATTGCCCAAGCAGTTGAAGGCTTGGCGCCACGCCAGGTGCCAGAGATTTCTAAAGAGTGTCGTCTTTCGGGGCTAGAGGCCTTTAATATTGGCGAGAGCTCACTATTTGTTAATGTCGGTGAACGTGCTAACGTGACCGGTTCAGCCAAATTTAAGCGTTTAATTCTCAATGAAGAATACGAAGAGGCCTTAGATATTTGCCGCAACCAGGTTGAAGATGGCGCGCAGATTGTTGATATTAATATGGATGAAGGCATGCTCGATGGCAAGGCTGCTATGGTGCGCTTTATGAACCTGGTGGCTTCAGAGCCTGATATTGCCAAAGTGCCAATTATGGTGGATTCTTCTAAATGGGAGATTATTGAGGAAGGCCTTAAATGCACCCAAGGTAAGCCAGTGGTGAATTCCATCTCACTCAAAGAAGGCAAGGATAACTTCATCAAACAAGCACACCTGTGCAAGCGCTATGGTGCGGCTATTATTGTCATGGCCTTTGATGAAGCTGGTCAGGCTGACACCCTGGCGCGCAAAGTAGAGATTTGCCATAATGCTTATCGAATCTTGGTGGATGAAGTTGGATTCCCAGCCGAAGATATTATTTTTGATCCTAATATTTTTGCGGTAGCCACCGGTATTGAAGAACATGATAACTATGGCGTGGACTTTATCGAAGCCACACGTGATATTACCAACAATCTGCCTTATGCCAAGGTCTCAGGCGGTGTGTCTAACGTATCATTCTCCTTTAGAGGCAATAACCCAGTACGTGAGGCTATTCACTCGGTATTTTTATATCATGCGGTAAAAGCAGGCATGACCATGGGTATTGTTAATGCTGGCCAATTGGTGGTTTATGATGATATCGATCCTAAGCTGCGCAAAGCGGTTGAAGATGTGGTACTCAATACTGACCCTCAAGCCGGTGAACGCCTGGTAGATATTGCCCCAGAGTTCTCTGGATCGGGCGAGACTCAGGACAATAAAAAGGATCTTGAGTGGCGCAGCTGGCCAGTAGAGAAACGCCTAGAGCATTCTCTGGTCAAAGGTATTACCGAATTTATTGATGAAGACACGCAAGAAGCCTTAGACAAACTTGGACGCCCTATTCACGTGATTGAAGGGCCACTGATGGATGGCATGAATGTGGTTGGCGACCTCTTCGGCGCTGGCAAGATGTTCCTCCCACAAGTGGTGAAATCTGCTCGAGTGATGAAAAAATCTGTGGCTTACCTAGATCCATTTTTAGAAGCAGAAAAACAAGATTGTAACAGCGGACCACAAGGCAAGATTCTGATGGCGACCGTTAAAGGCGATGTGCATGATATTGGTAAAAACATCGTTGGCGTGGTGCTTTCGTGCAATAGTTATGAGATTATCGACCTAGGCGTTATGGTGCCTGCCGAGCAGATTCTAGAAACTGCCAAGCGCGAGCAAGTCGATATTATTGGTCTTTCAGGTTTGATTACCCCATCACTGGACGAAATGGTACACGTGGCTGAGGAAATGACTCGCCAAGGCTTTGATATTCCACTGATGATTGGTGGTGCCACCACTTCTAAGGCGCATACTGCGGTGAAAATCGAACCCAAGTATGACAAGGGTGTATTCTACGTACAAGACGCCTCTAAGTCGGTTGGTGTAGCCACCGCCCTACTCTCAAGCGAACTTAAGCCCAAACTACTAAAAGATACTCAAGCAGAATACCAAGTGGTGCGTGAACGTCGTGCTAACAAAGGCGCTAGCAAACTGCTAAGCCTAGAGGCTGCCAGAGCCAACAAGCCTAAACTCAGCTTCGAGCAAATCACCGCGCCTAAAGAATTGGGTGTACAAGTCTTTACTGACTTTGATCTGGCTGAGATTTACAATTTTATTGACTGGACGCCATTTTTCCGCACTTGGGAGTTGGCCGGTAAATTCCCTGAAATTCTCAGTGATGAGGTCGTGGGTGAGTCTGCCAGCAAACTCTATGCAGATGCTAAAGTCATGTTTAAACAAGTGATTGATCAAAAACTCCTCAAGGCCAATGCTGTGGTTGGGGTTTTTGCTGCCAATAGTGTGGACGAGGACATTGAGCTCTATGATCAAAATAGCAATACCCTAGAGACACTAAATCATCTGCGTCAACAATTGGATAAAAAGGGTCATACACCGAATTATTGTTTGAGTGATTTTATTGCACCAAAAGACAGTGGAATTACCGATTATATGGGCGCCTTTGCTGTGACTGCTGGTATTGATATTGAGCCACTGGTTGCAGCTTATGAAGCTGATCATGATGACTACAACGCCATTATGATTAAAGCGATTGCTGATCGTTTTGCTGAAGCCTTTGCCGAGCTAATGCACTACAAACTGCGTACGCAAATTTGGGGCTATTCTCAAGAGGAATTTGACAACGAAAAACTCATTGGTGAAAAGTTCCAAGGTATTCGTCCAGCACCAGGTTATCCCTCATGTCCTGAGCATAGTGAAAAAGCCAAACTTTGGCAATTACTGGACGTGGAAAACAACACTGGGATGACGCTTACCGATTCCTATGCCATGCTGCCAACGGCTTCGGTCAGTGGTTGGTATTTTGCCCATCCAGAGGCTAAGTATTTTGGTGTGGCCAAAATCAACCAGGAGCAACTGGAAGACTACGCACGAAGAAAAGGTGTTTCAATCGAGCAAGCAGAAAAACTACTCTCGCCTAATCTAGATTAAGCTACCAATAGATTGGATTGTTAAAAGCTTTAACACAACTTGGACGCCCATCAATCGTGGGAATGGGTTGATTGGTTAAAGACTGCGCCTGCCAGCCATGTGGCATAGAAAGTGTCAGTGGTGCTTGAATTTGTCTCTCTGATAAGGACTGAAAACCCACCTTGGCATAGAACTTAGGATCACCATAGGTAATCACCACTTCAACCGATTGCTGCTTGAGTGCGCGCAGTCCATTGATAATAAGTGACTGGCCAATACCTTGCCCTTGATGCTTGGCACTTACCGCCACTGGACCTAAGAGATAAACGTTAATTTCATCCTTAAAGTGCAGACGGGTAAAGAATATCACACCCGTTAATACATCTTGCTGATAGCTGGCAAAGCATTGCACCTGTTGATCATCAATGACCTGAGAGAGCTCCAAAGCAAGCCCACCAATGAGTGCGCCTTCAGCTTCCCCTTCGGAGGCACTAAACACTGTTTTAAATAAATCGGCAATCTGTTGTTGATTGGCGGCGCTGAGTTTTTTATATTGCATAAGTGTCTAATTTGAATGAATACACTCAATCAAGCGTTGAACTTGACGCGCACAACAACCGTTGCCATCAGTAGCATAGGTTTGTTGCTTGACTTTTTCCAAGGTGTTGGCACCACCAGCAATCGCCTCAATCACCACTATTTTTTGAACGCTATTACACACACAAAGATTGCGTTCTAGATTGTTTTTTAAAATATCGGGAAGTTTGCCTAAAGGATTGCGAACAATATTAGACATAAATAACTCAGCTAGGCGTTAACCTCGATACTACGTAGTTGCTTGGCCAATTGATCCAGTGAGCTGTTAATCAGCTTATAAGCCCCTTCTGCGCCAAAACGTTTGGCCAACTCAAGTGCCTCATTAATCACTACCTTATACGGCACCTCGATCGAGTTTTGCAACTCATACGCACCCAGATACAACACCGCATGCTCAACCGAGCCGAGCTCATCGGTATCTCGATCTAGGGTTGGCGCGATCACCTCGTCCAGAGTTGATCGGTTTTTCACAATATTTAAAAACAACTCTGAGAAGAAAGCCTTGGAAATCTTACCTTCTTTTTGGTTGAGAAATTGCTGCTCAATTTTCAGCACTTCACCGCCTGAGACCAGGTACTGATATAGAGCTTGTACAACGCGCTCACGTGAGCGTTGTTTAGGAGTCTTAAAAGCCATTAAAACCTTTGTGCGTCAGCTTGTTGCATCAGATAAAGCATCTCAATCATTGCCAAGGTTGCTTCTTCGCCTTTGTTGCCTTTGTAGCCACCAGCACGACCAATAGTCTGATCCATATTTAGTGTGGTTAGTACGCCAAAGGTGGTTGGAATCTCGCATTGATAAGACACATCGGCAATGCCTCTAGCGCATTCATTGCAAACATAAACATCATGTGGTGTTTCACCTTTAATTACTGCGCCCAAGGTAACAATGCCGTCATACAAGTTCTCACCCTGGTCATCTTTTTGTTCAGCCAAACGCTTGGCCAGTAGTGGAATCTCAAACGCACCTGGTACATAAAACACATTAACGTTATCTGCATTAATGCCGTATTTATTTAGTGTCTCTTGTGCAGCGCCCAATAAGTTATCACCAATTTCTTGATAAAAATAACCCACAATAATCGCTACTTTTTTATCGGCCAAAAAACTCGAATTGGCGTCTCTGTCGAATTTAAATTCCATTATCTACCCTTTTCTACTTAGATCAACATATTCGCTGACTTCTAAACCAAAACCTTTAAGACCGTGAAGCTTTCTAGGCGAACCTAAGATCTTCATTTTTTTAACCCCTAGCTCAGAGAGAATTTGTGCACCCACGCCGTAAGTTTTAATATCATCACCACCCAAGGCGACACCGCTGTTGTCAATCTTTTGCAGAATTGACTGATCGGTTTGCTTTCTTAGCAGTAATAACACACCACTATTGGATTTACCAATGTGTTGCAATGCATCGTCAACACTAAAACTACTAGAGTCTTCTCTAAGCACATCTTTAAACGTATCTTCCATGTGCACGCGCACGCAAACGTCTTCACTGGCCTTGATTTCACCTTTAACCAAAGCCAGGTGGGTTTCATCATGGATACTGTCTAAAAATGACACCAGTCTGAACTCGCCATATTCGGTATTAAAATGACGTTCATTGATACGCTCAATGGTTTTCTCATTCTCAATACGATAAGAGATTAGGTCTTCAATTGTGCCCCACTTCAGATCATGCTTATCAGCAAAACGCTCTAAATCATCACGACGCGCCATGGTGCCATCGTCATTGAGAATCTCTACAATTACCGAAGCAGGTTCTAGACCGGCCAGACGGGCCAAATCACAGCCTGCCTCTGTATGGCCTGCACGAATCAGTACACCACCAGGTTGTGCCATTAGTGGGAAGATATGTCCAGGCTGAACAATATCTCCAGGCTTGGCATCTGCTGCCACCGCATCCAACACAGTTTTGGCACGATCAGCTGCAGAAATACCGGTGGTTACACCACTGGCTGCTTCAATAGAAACGGTAAAGTTAGTGCCATTGGCGTCATTGTTGTGACTGACCATTAGTGGTAGATTTAATTGCTTACAACGCTCTTGTGTTAGTGTTAGACAAATCAATCCGCGGCCATGGGTAGCCATAAAGTTAATATCTTCCTTGGTAACCGTGGCGGCAGGAATGATTAAATCCCCTTCATTTTCACGATCTTCATCGTCCATCAAAATGATCATTTTTCCATTTCGATAGTCTTCTAAGATTTCTTCAATACTGGCTTTAGCTTTCATAACAATTTAATTATTTATGGTTGAGCAATTGCTCTAGGTGGCGCGCAATAATATCCACTTCTAAATTCACCTCAGAGTCTACTACCAACTCGCCCAAAGTCGTAGCACTTAAGGTGTGTGGCACAATGTTGATGCCAAATACATCATCCTCAATGTCATTGACGGTAAGTGACACACCATTAATACACACCGAACCCTTTCTGGCCACGTATTTTACCAAATTCTGTGGCAGGCTAATTT
>CAZLDG010000038.1:0-9373 GCA_964558405.1 uncultured Candidatus Thioglobus sp.
GTGGTGATGAAATCCGACTCGTTTAAATCTTGATCGATATCGATATAAAACTTGGCCTCACCCTCGTGATCAGTCCAAGCATGGGCGTGTTCTAAATTTTGAATTCTAAGATCGACATCCAGTACTTGCTCGATGTTTAAGGCTTGCAGACAAAAATCATACAAAGAGTGTGCTAGCTGACGTTGCGCCTGAGTACCACCCTCAATATAGAGCATTTACTCACCGAAGCGCTGTTGCAGATAGGCGATAATTTCGTCCGATTCAAACATCCAGCTGACTTTGCCATTCTCGGTGATTTTTAGACACGGTACTTGCACCTTACCAGCTTCTTTAAGCAGCTCATCACGATACTGTCCAGGGGCTTGTGCATTACGCGTGGCAATGTTTAGGCCCAGCTTGCGAATGGCGCGACGCGTCTTGATACAAAACGGGCAACCAAAAAATTGATACAGTTCGATATTGGCAGTTTGTTGATCAACTTTTTGTTGTGCTTCAGGGCTACGCTTGATTTTGCCAGCAGGAATCATCCAGCTAACAAAAGCAATAATGGCACCTAGGCCGTTTCTTAGAGCTTTTAATAATAGTTTCATGTTCTGTTCTCGTATGCAGTTAGGGTATTTTCCAATAAAGTGGCAATGGTCATTGGTCCTACGCCTCCAGGTACGGGCGTAATCCAATCGGCTTGTGCTTTAGCCGCGTCAAAGTCCACATCGCCGACTAATTTTCCACTATCTAGGCGATTAATACCCACGTCAATAACAATGGCTCCTGGCTTAATCCAATCACCTTGAATCATTTGCGGGATGCCAACCGCAGCCACAACAATATCGGCGCGTCTGAGTTTGTCGGCCAAATTCTGAGTTTTACTATGGCAAATACTCACGGTAGCACGTGCGTTTAACAGCTCCATCGCCATTGGACGGCCAACAATATTAGAGGCGCCGACCACCACAGCATCTTTACCCATCGGATCTATGCCTATGGTTTGCAGCATGGTCATCACCCCTTTAGGAGTACAAGGGCGCAAATAAGCCTTGTTTTGCATGAGCTTACCGGCATTTTCACTATGAAATCCATCCACATCTTTGTTCGGTGCAATGGTCTCAATCACCAAATTGGCATCTAAATGCTCAGGCAGGGGTAATTGCACCAAAATACCATCAATCTTATCGTCGCTATTTAAGCGTCTAATTTCCTCTAACAATTCGTCTTGAGTAATATCGGCCGGCTTGTTGATTTTTTCTGAATAAAAGCCCACTTCCTTGCAAGCGTTATCTTTGTTACGCACATAAACCGCAGAAGCCGGATCGTCACCCACCAAAATCACCGCCAGACCTGGTACTCTATCCAAGGTGCTGACCTTGGCTTTAATCTCATTGCGCAAATCTTGGGCGATCTGCTTGCCATCAATTATCTTCATTGCTTCATCCTTAGGCTAATGCTGCTCTCACCTTATCTAAATCTTGTTGGGTATCCACCCCATAACCGCTTTGGGCGCAAGCCACATCAACGTGAATATCAAAACCCTCATCAAGTACCGTCAGCTGTTCTAATTTTTCCACCTGCTCATAATCTGAGCTGGGCATTGATAAATACTGTTTAACAAATTTGGCGCGGTAAGCGTAAATACCAATATGTTTAAAGCATAGCGACAAGTCAAATGCCTCACCCTCTCTAAAAGCGGGAATCGGTGAACGAGAAAAATACAGGGCTCGGCCGTGCTTGTTAAACACTACCTTGACGCAATTTGGATCCAGATATTGCGCTTTGTCGATAACGTTTTCACACAGGGTCGCCATGTGCATGCCACTACTGGCTAAATTGTCGGCCACCTGTTGAATTAATCTTGGATCTAACATCGGTTCATCGCCTTGTACATTGACAATAATTTGTTCGTCATCAACCTCCAAGTCTTGAATCACCTGCGCAATTCTGGCGGTGCCTGAATTATGCTGAGCATCGGTCATACAGACTTGTGCGCCCATCTCTAAAGCCACCGCTTCAATACGCGTATCATCGGTGGCAATAATCACCGACTCAGCACCACTGGCTAAGGCGTTGTTATAAGTGTATTCAATTAGCGGTTTGCCGTGGATGTCTTTTAGTAGTTTAGCTGGTAATCTACTAGAAGCGTATCTGGCCGGAATAATGACACTAAAGCTCATTATTAATCGTTAATATTGCGTGCTTCCTCTTCTAGCAAGACTGGAATGCCGTCATCAATAGGATAAGCCAGGCCACTGGCTTCACAAATCAGTTCATCACCCACTTGTTTGAGTGGTTGCTTGCTTTTTGGGCAAACCAATAGTTTTAATAAAGACTCGTCAATCATAATTTTGCGTCTAATTTGTGGTAGAAATCCTCACCAATCTGCGTACTAATATCCAGGTAGTACATATTCTCATTGGCAAAGTCCCTACATTTTACCCAATCTTTGCTGGTCATAATAATAGGTTGTGAATCGCCAAAGTCTAAATCTTGCGCCTGGTAGTGATGATGATCAGCAAACGGGTGTGGATTCACATGAATATGCAGATCTGTTAGCGTGGTGAAAAAGCGCTGCGGATTACCAATGCCGGCAATCACATGACAATACTCGGTGTAGAAAAAATCCAAAGGCTTGCGCTCACCACTGATCAAATTAACAAAGGCCAACGGTTTAAGTTCAACGCCAATCTCGGCTGGCGCCAAGGCACCATTATTCAGTACAAAGTCCACAGTGTTTAGTCGAGACTTTCTCTCCCTTAGCGGGCCTGCTGGCAATAAAAACCCATTGCCAAAGCGTCGAGACCCATCCACCACCGCAATCTCAATATCTCTACCCATGGCGTAATGCTGCAGGCCGTCATCACTAATCACCACATCAACCTGATGCTGATTAATTAACGCCTTAACCGCTTGTGGACGATCTTTATCAACCACTACTTGTGCTTGGGTGCTCAGTGCAATCAGTAGTGGCTCATCCCCACACACACTAGGATCGCTATTTTCATCAACCCAAAAGCTGCCTTGGGCATGTGAACCGCCATAGCCACGCGAGACCACACCAACGCGCTTATTTTGACGGGCAAAATGTTGGCATAAGGCAATAACAATTGGGGTTTTTCCAGTACCGCCTGCGGTGATATTACCCACCACAATCACCGGTTTTTCAAAATTTTGGGTTTTGAGTAATTGGTATCGATAAGCCAGACGCCGCAAACTCATCAGCAGATAAAACAGGGCTGATACAGGTAGTAATAGGTAGTTAATCAGCCCCCTGGCCTCTAGATTCATGAATAACTATTATTTAAAGCACTCGTTGTCATTGTCAAACTTTTTCTCAGTAAAACGCAATACGCCAGCTGCTACCGCTAATACCAAAATTGAAATGACCATTAACAATAAGTTAAATCTATCATGTGAGACTAACTCTTTCATATCAATCACCATAAAACGCGTGATAGCGGTAATAGCAATAAAGATTAAGAAAATAACCGGCAGTCGATGAGTTTTAAAATAAATACCAGTCATGGCACCCAACTCTAAATAGATAAAGAGCAACAAAATATCCTTTAGCGAGGCAAATCCTGTGTCTTGACTCATAATGATGAGGTACTCACTAATAGCTGACCAAACAATGGTAGCACCGATGACAAATAGACCAATAATATGAAAAGCCTCAATCAGAAAATCTCCCAATTGATCAATTCGACGTTTAACGATTTGTTCAGACATGTTTCTCCCCTTTTTGATTTAGCATGAACTCAGGTGTTAATTATGACAAAATATTGCCACAATGAGTATTGAATTTCTAATTTCTAGACGTTATCTGCGCTCTAATCGCAACAAAGGCTTTGTTTCTTTCATCTCTGGCGTCTCCACCACGGGTCTGGTACTCAGTGTCATGACCTTAGTAACCGTACTCTCGGTCATGAATGGATTTCATAAAGAACTAAGGGAGCGCGTACTTAGCGCCATCTCTCATGCTTATATTAGCGAATACGATCACAAATTAGATAATTGGCAAGTACTGAGTCAAACCATTGCCCAACAACCGCGCGTGCTCAGCACTTCGCCCTATATTGAAAAATACGCACTGATTAGCGCCAACGGCACTTCCCAAGGGATTAGTATTCGCGGTGTGGAGATTGATTTGGAAAAATCCACCTCGGTGGTTTTGGATAAAATCAGCGCCGGACAAAGTCAGATTAACGACAAACAAATACTGATTGGCTTAGGCTTGGCACAACAACTGGGTGTGGGTGTGGGAGATAAAATCACCCTACTAACCCCCAATGTTCAAAGCACTATGATTGGCCTCCAGCCTCGATTCAAACGCTTTGTTATCGGCGGGGTGTTTGACGCCGGTATTAACGAATATGATAACAACTTAGCCTTTATCACCTTATCACAGGCGCAAAAACTCTATTTAATGGGTCAAAGCGTCTCAGGTATTCGCCTAAAGGTTGACGATTTGTTTGCAGCCAAAACCATTACCCAGTCGGTGGTTAAGACGCTGGGCACGGATCAATACTATGGCGTGGACTGGAGTCAGCAAAAGGCCAACTTTATCCGTGCACTTAACTTAGAGAAACAAATGATTGGTGTGGTTCTCTCACTGATTATCGCTGTAGCTGCGTTTAATATTGTATCCATGATGGTTATGGTGGTCACTGATAAACGCGCCGAAGTGGCCATCCTAAGAACCTTGGGTATGAGCCCAAAACGCATTGTTAAGGTGTTTTTCTATCAGGGAATTAGCATTGGC
The DNA here is from genome assembly GCA_964558405.1 of uncultured Candidatus Thioglobus sp. Lineage (GTDB taxonomy): Bacteria > Pseudomonadota > Gammaproteobacteria > PS1 > Pseudothioglobaceae > Thioglobus_B. The sequence goes on from CAZLDG010000038.1 coordinate 4,751, forward strand.
CTAATTGGCATTAGTTTAGGTCTGATTTTGGGCATACTGCTTTCCCTCAACATTGAGTCGGTAGTAGGTGCGATTGAATCCTTATTAGGATTTCAGTTTTTCCCGCAAGACGTGTTCTATATTAACCGCTTTCCTTCAGATTTACAGCTGAGCGATGTACTAAGCGTAGCCGTTGGCGCCTTTGTTTTGGTGATGCTGGCCGCCATCTATCCCGCCAAACGCGCTGGAAAAATCGAAATTGCCAAGGTGTTAAGTCATGAGTAATATTATCAATTGTCAGGGTGTTGATTATTACTATCGCGATGGCCAGCAGTCTAATCAAATCCTGCAACAGCTAAACCTGCAAGTAGAAAAAGGTGAGTCAGTTGCGATTTTGGGTCAATCAGGCTGTGGCAAGTCTACCTTGTTAAATTTACTCGGCGGTATGGCCAAGCCCGATCACGGCAGCGTGAGTATTGATGGTGTGGATTTGCAAACACTAAGCGAAGAAACACTAACGCGACATCGCGCTCAACACTTGGGATTCGTTTATCAATTCCATCATCTTTTAAAGGACTTTAGTGCACTGGAAAATGTCGCCCTACCTTTGCAAATCCAAGGCACAGGCCAAACTCAGGCGCACGCACAAGCTTTGGATTTATTACAAAACATGGGTTTAGATCATCGCGCCCAACACCTACCAAGTGAACTCTCAGGTGGCGAACGTCAACGCGTTGCCATTGCCCGAGCCCTGATTGCCAAACCCAGCTGCTTATTGGCAGATGAGCCCACGGGTAATCTGGATGCTGATAATGCCAAGAGTGTGATTGATTTGCTCTTAGAGATGAATCAGCTGCAGCAAAGCGCACTGGTGATGGTCACACACGACCAAAGCTTGGCACAGCGCATGCAAAGAGTTTTGCTAATGGAAAAAGGTCAATTAAGACAGATTTAGATAATCTTTGAGCCAGTTCTGGTGAGTACGTTGTTCTCATCCACATAGCACAACTTTGGCGCGTAGTTTTTTAACTCTTGCTCATCGTATTGCGCATAAGCAGCGATGATTAACAAATCGCCTACTTCAGCCTTATGTGCGGCCGCACCATTAACAGAAATCACACCCGAGTTGTCTTTGCCACGAATGGCGTAAGTGGTAAAGCGATTGCCGTTGTTGATGTTATAGATTTGAATCTGCTCGAAAGTGCCAATGCCAGCAGCATCCAGTAGCGCACCATCAATCTCACACGAGCCCTCGTAATCCACCTCGCAGGCAGTTGCGGTGACGCGGTGTAGTTTGGCTTTTAAAAACGTGCACTGCATCGAGAATTAACCCAAGAATTGAATCATAATACCCGCGGCGATGGCTGAACCAATCACACCGGCTACGTTTGGACCCATGGCGTGCATTAGCAAGAAGTTATGCGGATTGGCCTCTAGACCAATCTTATTAGACACACGTGCTGCCATTGGTACCGCAGAAACACCTGCTGAACCGATCAAAGGATTGATCTTGGTCTTGCCAAATAGGTTCATAATCTTGGCCATAATCACACCACTGGCGGTACCGATAGCAAATGCCACCATACCCAGCAGTAGAATACCCAAGGTCTCTGGTTGTAAGAATTTATCCGCCATCAGCTTAGAACCCACAGCCAAACCTAGGAAAATAGTTACGATATTAATCAAGGCATTTTGTGTTGTGTCGCTTAGACGATCAACCACACCGGCTTCTTTCATTAAGTTACCAAAGGCGAACATACCTAGTAGTGGCGCTGCGTCTGGCAATAAGATGGCCACCAATAATAATAGCATCACTGGGAATACAATTTTCTCAGTCTGAGAAACCTCTCTAAGCTGCACCATTTCAATTTGACGCTCTTTCTCGTTGGTTAGCGCACGCATAATTGGTGGCTGAATCAGCGGTACTAAGGCCATATAAGAGTACGAAGCCACTGCAATCGCACCGAGTAGATCTGGCGCTAACTTAGAGGCCACGTAAATACTGGTTGGACCATCAGCACCACCGATAATACCAATCGCTGCTGCATCTTGCAGGCTGAAGTCGAAAATACCCAAAGTAGTTAAGGCAATCGCACCCAGTAGTGTGGCAAAAATACCAAACTGCGCCGCTGCACCTAGCAATAGGGTTTTAGGGTTGGCCAGTAGCGGGCCGAAATCGGTCATTGCTCCCACACCCATAAAAATAATCAATGGGAAGGCGCCAGACTCAATACCGATTTGATAGAACATGTGCAAAACACCGCCATCAACGGCCAGATTTGCACCTGGAATGTTACTTAGAATCGCACCAAAACCAATGGGCAATAACAATAGCGGTTCAAAATTTTTAACAATGGCTAAATACAGCAGCAAAATACCCACAAATAACATCAGACCTTCGCCCCAAGTCATTTGGTACAGACCCGTATTTACCCATAATGTGTTTAATTGTTCCATCTTAAGTACTCGAAGAAATTACGCAAGTGTTAACAAGGTTTGACCCACAGAAACGGAATCACCCTCTTTGACATCGATGGTTACAACCGTACCAGCCTTAGCGGCCTTAATCTCAGTTTCCATCTTCATTGCCTCAAGCACTACCAGCACATCGCCTTCGTTAACCTGTTGATTTGGGGCAACCATGACTTTCCAGATATTGCCTGAAAGCGGTGCGCCCACTGCCTCAGCTTCTCCTGCTGGTGCGGCTGGCGCTGCTTCTGCTGCTGGCGCTGCAGTTGGTGCTGGCGCAGCTGAGGTAGCAGAGGCTGGCTGCATTGAGGTTACATCACCACCGGCAGAAACCTCAACTGTGTAAGAATTACCCTTAAAGGAAACTGTATAAACCCCTTCTTGATCTGATTCAACCGGATCATTGCTTGGTGCTTGTGGTACCGGCTCAAAGAAATCAGGATTGTCACGATTCTCTAAGAACGACACACCCACTTGTGGGAATAGCGCATAGGTCATTAGATCATCAATCTTGTTATCGGCCACGCGGATGTTTTTCTCAGCCACGATCTCATCAAACTCTTGCTCTAGGATACTCATCTCCGGCGCAATATTATCTGCCGGTCTGCAAGTAATCGGCTCTTCGCCTTCTAGTACGCGCGCTTGTAGTGCTGCATCAACCGGTGCTGGTGTGGCACCATATTCACCCTTAAGTACGCCGGCTGACTCCTTAGTAACAGTCTTATAACGCTCACCAGTTAATACGTTAAGCACTGATTGTGTGCCAACGATTTGTGAGGTTGGTGTTACCAATGGTAGATAGCCTAAGTCTTTACGAACGCGTGGAATCTCTGCTAACACCTCGTCCATCTTGTCTGCTGCGTTTTGTTCGCGCAGCTGGTTTTCCATGTTGGTTAACATGCCGCCCGGAACTTGCGCCAATAAAATACGTGAATCTACACCTTTAAGCGAGCCTTCAAATTGTGCATATTTGGCACGAATTGGTCTGAAGTAAGCGTCAATTTCCTCTAGTTGTCTTAAATCCAGTCCAGTTTTTCTCGGACCATTTTCTAGAATTGATACCACGGAATTGGTGGCCGAGTGACCATAAGTCATACTCATTGAACCAATGGCTGTGTCAACACGATCAATACCAGCTTCTACTGCTTTAACAATACACGCAGTTGACAGACCTGTGGTCGCGTGTGCATGCAATTGAATAGGAATATCGATGGCTTGCTTAAGCTCTTTGACTAAGTCATAAGCTACATATGGCTGCAGAAGACCTGCCATATCTTTAATACATAATGAGGTCGCACCCATGTCTTCAATCTCTTTAGCCATGTCTACCCACATCTGCGTGGTATGTACCGGACTTACTGTATAAGAAATGGTGCCTTGTGCGTGCTGACCCAACTTAACGGTTTGATCGACCGCTGTCTTAAGGTTGCGCATATCATTCATCGCATCAAAGATACGGAATACGCTTACGCCATTTTCTGCACAACGATCCACAAACTTACGTACTACATCGTCACTATAGTGACGATAGCCTAGTAGATTTTGACCGCGCAACAGCATCTGCTGTGGGGTGTTTGGCATTACTGCCTTAATTTCACGGATACGATCCCAAGGATCTTCGCCTAAATAACGGATACAGCTATCAAAGGTGGCACCACCCCAGCTTTCCATTGACCAGTAGCCAACCTTATCCAATTTATCGGCAATTGGCAACATGTCATCAATACGCATACGCGTGGCGAATAAAGATTGATGAGCGTCCCTTAAGACCAGCTCAGTAATTTCTACTTTTTTGCTTTCAGCTTTTTCAGTTTTGTTTGTCATCTTTTTTAAAAAATTTAGCACAATATGCGACCCTCCCCTATGTCCTGATTATGCACCTCGGTGCATTTTAATCGCCTGCTCAATCACAAACTTAGTCTCTTCATCAATCTCATCGTTAAGAGAAAGATCAGACTGCGCCTGAGATGCGTTGGCATCAGGTTTTGCTACTAATTTAATGACGACAAATGACATTGACTTAGTTATAAACACCAAAACTGACAAAAACACAAAAACAAAACCCATGCCAAACAGGGTTAGGTTAGTTGCGTCTGCTAATAATGTTGTTTGCTCCATAACTCAATCAAATTTGTTCATTAATAATGGTACCGATGGACGGGGTCGAACCGTCAC
>CAZLDG010000039.1:0-5113 GCA_964558405.1 uncultured Candidatus Thioglobus sp.
CCACAGCGATTGGTCAAGCCTCTATCGTAGCAGAAAGTATTGATGACTACCTATCAGGTAAGAGTCAAAAAGCCCGTGCAAAAGTTGATGTACACCACTTTGATCTATTGGATAAGTTGGCTGAGTGGGATCTGTCTCCAAGTGAGTATGAGAAGGGTGGCAAGCCGGCAGCAGCAACTAACGAAGCGGAATTCGCCGTTCATAACTACGAAGATCGTGCTTTCGCTTCAATCATTCCACATACAGAGCTATTCTTAGGTCACTTTGATCATGAAGAGCGTAATCAGCGTGATCATAAGTTGGTAGACGTGGATAACGTACTGGGTAACTTTGAAGAGCGTTTGATTGGTTACACCGAAGAAGAAGTGCAAAAAGAAGCTTCTCGCTGTATGTCTTGCGGCCTATGTTTCGAGTGTGATAACTGTGTAATGTACTGTCCACAAGATGCGGTATTCAAAGTGAAGAAAGATCAAGCAACACTAGGTCGTTATGTTGATACTGACTACTCTAAGTGTGTTGGTTGTCACATTTGTGCTGACGTATGTCCAACCGGTTACATCCAAATGGGTCTAGGTGAGTAATTAAGCGTAATTAACAGAGGACAACTATGAATCGTTTATTGATCGTTTTCATGACCATGATGCTTAGCAGTGTGTTCGCACACAGCGATAGCCATATTCCTAACTTGGGCGAAAAAGCTACCGAGTTTAAGGATGAGGGTAAAGAAGCACATAAGCGCGAAGGCATGAGTCATGCAGCTAGTTTAATTATGCAAAGAAAAATGCATCCTGAGCTGTTGTCACACAAGCGTGATAAGACGCTACGCCAAGGTGTGCGTGGTGGTTATGTACAGTTGAAAAAATGTGTGGAATGTCATACGTCGGTCGATAAAGATGGCGAGCACATTGCCATTAACGCCCCCGATCAATTTTGCTCAACCTGCCATCAAAAAGTGGGTACTAGCATAGATTGTTTCTCTTGTCACCGTGCTACGCCAGCGGAGGAAATGTAATGAAAGAGTTAAATCGTCGCGAATTCATTAAAGGATCGACAGCACTAACTGCAGGTGTTGCAACGATTGCCAGTGGTATTTCACTGACTACATTTGCTGCCAAACCGAAAGAAAGCGCTCCAGTGACCAATGAAAAGCGTTGGGGTTTGTTGATTGATACCAATAAATTGACTGAAGCAGACATTGACAACATGGTTTACGCTTGTCAACAAGAGCAAGGCTGGGGTGATGAGCCGCATTCAACAGGCGACCAAAAGGCCGCTTGGATTAAAAAACTTAAGGTGCAAGACAAGGCAACTGGCAAAATTACTTCGCTGCCATTGATGTGTCAGCATTGTGAAAAGCCACCTTGTGTAGATGTTTGTCCGACTAACGCCTCAATGAAGCGTGAAGACGGCATTGTTTTGGTGGATAGACACCTATGTATTGGTTGTCGTTATTGCATGATGGCTTGCCCATACGATGCACGTTCATTTGTACACGAGAGCATTAGTGATCAAAAAGAACACATGCCACGTGGTAAGGGTACGGTAGAGGCTTGTACCCTATGTGTGCACAAAGTAGACAAGGGTGAAGCGCCAGCATGTGCCAATGCGGTTAATAGTGACGCAGTAATCTTTGGTGATTTATATGATGCCAATAGCAAAATTAATCAAACGTTGAAAAAGATTCAATCAACACAAATTAGAGCAGACCTTAATCTAAATACAGGTGTGCGTTATAGCGGCATTTAAAGGTAAGAATTATGGCTAATATTCGTTACGAGCAAATTGAAGGAAGAAGTTTAGGTTTTTATGCCTTGGTTGCCGGTTTGGGTGCGCTGATTTTATTGGCACTGGGCGGTGTTTATTACATGGAGCATAATGGTCATCATGTGACTGGTATGAGTAATCGTATTGTTTGGGGCATGCCACACGTATTTGCCTTGTTCTTAATCGTTGCCGCTTCAGGTGCGCTAAACGTGGCATCGATTTCCTCGGTGTTTAAAAAGAAAATGTATAAGCCTTTGTCACGCCTGTCGGGCCTAGTAGCACTAGCCTTGCTGGCAGGTGGTTTGATGGTATTGGTACTAGATTTGGGTCGTCCCGATCGTTTGATTGTGGCCATGACTGAGTATAACTTCAAGTCAATTTTCGCCTGGAATATTATTCTTTATAACGGCTTTTTTGCCATCGTTGCTGTATATCTGTGGATGATGTTTGAACGCCGTATGAATAAGTTTTCTTCTAAGGCCGGTTTGGCCGCCTTTAGTTGGCGTTTGATTCTAACCACAGGTACCGGTTCTATCTTTGGTTTCTTGGTAGCACGCCAGGCTTATGACGCGGTGATTATGGCACCAATGTTTATCATCATGTCGTTTGCTTTTGGTTTGGCATTTTACCTATTGGTACTGATGGCGGCTTATAAGTGGAGTGAGCGTGATTTGGGTGACGCAGTGGTTAATCGCTTAGGCTCGCTACTAGGCGTGTTTATTGCAGCGGTATTGTATTTTGTAGCGGTATATCACCTAGGCAACCTATATTTAGCTGAGAACGCTGGCGTTGAGAACTTTATCCTATTTGGTGATAATGTTTATTCAAGCCTGTTTTGGTATGGCCAGATACTCTTAGGTGGCTTGGTGCCGATGGCGCTAATCTATTCTCCGGCCACGCGTGGTAATCGTTCGATGCTGGGCTTGGCCTCAGTATTGGTCATTCTGGGTGGTTTGGTGCAAATGTATGTACTGATCATTGGTGGCCAGGCTTATCCAATGGAGTTATTCCCAGGTAAGGAAATTCTAGAAGGTTATGGTGGTATTGCGGCTTATACGCCAACTTTTGCTGAGACTATGCTAGGTGTTGGCGGTATCGCAACGGCATTAATTGCCATTGTGTTCTTGGTGAAGTTCTTACCATTTATGCCAGAATCTCTAGCTGATGAGGTTGCTGACCCGCATCACAAAGGTTAGAATAAGGACCTTTTAACCTCTAAGGCACCTTTATGCCTTCAGCTTTTTATCTTTCTGCAGCGCACAAGTCTTCAGGCAAAACTCTGATTAGCCTAGGACTGTGCGCCGCCTTTAGGCAACAATCCCTCAAGGTTCAGTCTTTTAAGAAAGGGCCGGATTATATCGATCCGATTTGGCTGGCGCAAGCCAGTGGCCATCCTTGCTATAACCTAGATTTTCATAACATGAGTCAGGCGCAGATCTTAGCGCTGTATCAAGCTCAGGCCAGTGGTAGTGACATTAGTTTGGTTGAGGGTAACAAGGGTCTGTTTGATGGTATGAACACCACAGGTGGTGATGCCAATGCCGATATGGCAAAATTACTGGACCTGCCAGTGGTATTGGTATTAGATACGATTGGCACCACACGCGGTATTGCGCCTTTGGTTAAAGGCTATCAAGATTTTGATGCTGAGCTTAATATTGCCGGGGTGATTCTTAACAAGGTTGGTGGTGCGCGTCATGAGTCTAAATTGGTGAGCGCGCTGGAGTATTACACCGATGTTGATATCCTAGGTTCAGTACACAAATCCAAAGAGCTTGTGATTGATGAGCGCCACTTAGGTTTAATGCCAGCCAATGAATCAGCGCGCTCAGAAAAAATCATTGATGGCGTGGGTAGTATCATTGCGGATCAAGTAGATTTATCGCGACTCTCCGAGATTAATCCAGTGAACTATCCGAGCTCGCCTATTGTTGCGCCGGCTGAAAAGGGTTTGCGTTTGGCTGTGGCCAAGGATGAGAGTTTTGGTTTTTATTATCAGGATGATTTAGATGCATTTGCTGAGCTTGGCGTAGAGATTTGTTATTTTAATACCTTGACAGATGCTGCGGTGCCTGAGGCAGATGCACTATTTATTGGTGGTGGCTTTCCTGAGATGAACTTGAGAGCGCTATCAAACAACACGGCGTTGTTGACCGATATCAAAACTAAGATTGAGGCCGGTCTGCCGACCTATGCAGAGTGTGGCGGTTTGATGTATTTAACCCATAGCATTGCCCAGCAAGGCCAGAGCTATCCAATGGTTGGCGTTATTGATGCCAAAACACAAATGACCCCCAAACCCATTGGTAGAGGCTATGTCGAGTTAGCCCCAAGTGATGAGCATCCTTGGCAGGATGTGTCTGCGCATATTTATGCACACGAATTCCATTACTCTAAACTCACTGAGATTAATCCCAATACCCGTTATGGATTTAAGGTTTTGCGTGGCGTGGGTGTGGATAATAACCAGGACGGCATTATCAAGCATAACATGCTGGCCACTTATACCCATCTTCGCAATGTGGGCGGCAATAAGTGGGTTGAACAATTTGTAAATTTTATTAAGACAAGATTATGATTACCATCACCAAAAGAGCGGCAGAAGAGATTGGTCTGTCAAATATGAATCCTGAGACTCAAGGCCTATTGTTGCGTTTTGCCATTGACCAGACCGATGAGGGTTTTCAGTATCTCATGGGTTTTGATGAGCGTACTCAGGCCGATGTGCACTTGGAGTCTAGTGGTATTGAATATGTGTATGCTTATGCGCAAAAGCCGCTTTTAGAGGGTATGGTGGTAGATTATGATGAGATTGATACCGAGACCGGTTATGGGTTTATCTTTATGAATCCGAATGATCCAAATTATGAGCCACCAGCAGAGGTGGATTCGCCTGATAAGTCGGCCTCATAATCTAAGCACGCTAGTAATTGTTCACCGATTACGCTATGGGTAGTCAGCTGTAAAACCCTGTCTTGTTGCTCAATATCGATTTTAATCACTAAGTCTGCGCTTGCTAGCATGCCTTGACCCATTTGCGGCCATTCAATCAATTGAATATTGCCGGGCTGTAAGTATTCTCGAATGCCAATATATTCCAACTCTTCCGGATCGCATAAGCGATAGCAATCAAAGTGGTGAATATGCACCTGCGCGTTTTGATAGCTTTCCACAATTGAATAGGTTGGGCTCTTTACTCGATCAAAGCCCAGTGATTGAATAAAGCCACGAGCCAATGTGGTTTTTCCAGCGCCCAAGTCGCCTTCTAGATAAATCACCACCGCTGAGGATGTAGACAGACAGCACTGTGCTAAGCGCCGCGCAAAGTCTTGAGTCTGCTGTTCTTGGT
>CAZLDG010000039.1:5213-8642 GCA_964558405.1 uncultured Candidatus Thioglobus sp.
CCAAGTTTTGCCAACCTTGGGGTTTTTCTCTAGGTGTTGCAGCTCATCAAATTCATGGTGCTTATTGGATTTTGCCTCTTTAAAAGTGTAGGCAAAAAATAGCAGTAAAAACAACAATAAAATCACACCATCGCTAAAATCTAGCTGATTGTCATATAGCAGTAGTCCAGCACATAGTGTGGCTATCATCAAAAAGATCCATTCTTTTTTCAGCACTTCGCCACGTACTTGAATCGGCATCACTATCGCACTAATACCCAGCACCAAGGCGATGTTAAAAATATTAGAGCCAATGGCATTACCCACACTCAAGCCAGGATTGCCATCAGAGGCAGCAATACCCGAGACCAGCATTTCTGGTGCCGAGGTACCAAAACCAAAAATTAACATACCAATAATCAGTGGTGACACTTTAAAGATATTGGCAATTTTTGCACCGTTTTCAGTAAATTCATCTGCCGACCAAATTAACAAGACAAATCCTAAAACTAGCGCTATAATCGGTTCGAGCATTTTGATGTGTTAGTTAAATTTAAAGGTTTTTATTATAGACTGCGATGAGTGAGACGAAATTCTTAATTGGACGAAGTGGCTTAGATCTGCAGGACGATTTTTATCCAGACGACCTGCCACACGAATGGCGCTTTGACTATTATTACACCATGTTCAGAGCTCTATCTTTGCCCATTGATGGCGAGGAAGATCTAGAGAGTGTTTTTGAAAATTTAGCCGAAGCAGAGGCAGAGGATGAGTTTGAGTTGGTCATCTCTATTGAGGCGCAACAGCTACAAACTGCAGAGGCCGTGCAAAAGCTCTTAGCCCCCATTGCCGAGCATCGATCTGAGTTTATTTTATTTTGCGAATTAGACCAAGCTCTAGACGCTGACGTGCTTACACTACTAAAAGACTATCGAGTGTGCTTTCAATCTGGTAGTGCACTAGAGATGGGTGCGGATCTGCAGCATCGTAGTGTGACCACTAAAGAATTGTACTATAGCGATATTCCAGTGCTTTACTCGTCCGATCCTTGGAATGAGCAGCAAATGCGTGATTATTTAGAGCAGGCAGCAGAGATTAACAGTACTACAGTGTTAATTTGTAAATATGCCGAGGCAGAAACCCTAAATAAGATTCGCGTTATTTCGGAGATTCTGGGATTTTGAACGTTCTCATTACACGCCCGCTAAAACAAGCCGGGTTACTGACGCAATTAATAACCCAGGCAGGACACACGCCTTTGCCGTTTCCAACCTTAGAGGTCAAACCACTGGATTGTGAATTGGCTGATTATGAGTACGATGTGGTCATCTTTATTAGCAAGAATGCAGTTGAGTATGGTCTGGAACTGTTCGAGAGTATTGATCATGATCAGATCAAAGTATTTGCAGTGGGCGCTGCAACCGCCAAAGCCCTAGAAGCGCACAATATTCCAGTAAGCGCCTATCCTGAGGAACAGGCCTCTAGTGAGGCGCTATTAAAGCTGTATTCGGTGAGAAATCTGCGTGATCGAAATATTCTTATCTTCCGTGGCAAAGGTGGCAGGGAAACGCTTAAGCAAGGCCTAGAACCAAACAATAATCAGATTGAGTATGCTGAGGTGTATGAACGGGTGATGGCAGAGCCGATTGACACCCATCTAAAATCCATTAATCAATTCTTACAAAACACCCAGGGTGTGATTACCATCACCAGTGTGGAGAACCTAGAGTCGATGCTGGATTTGGTTAGAATCTTTGATGAGTCGCTGATCGATGAACTGTTGAATTATCCGCTGATACTACTGAGTGAGCGCATTGCCAAATGTGCACAAGAACTAGGTTTTACGCAGCTACACATTGCCTCGCAAACCAGCGATGAAGGTCTATTACAAGCACTGGAGGCTATTTAATCAAAGTCTAATACACTTGACACAGCTCTAAAACAGAGTTAATTTATCAACTATAGGATTGATAGTTAAGGGGAGTGTATGATTAAGTTAAGTGTATCTCAGGCGGCGCGCAAGCTGGGCGTTAGTCGTGGACAGATTCAGGATCAAATCAATTCAGGCAAATTGCAAACGCATGAAGGCTATGTCACCACCGATAGTATTCGCCTGGCTTATCCTCATGCAAGCTTTCATTCTGAGCAAGATCAACATATTCAAAAGATGCAAAGAATTCAGGCGGATGCGATTTATAAGTCTGGCGCTGCAGACACCATGATTCGTGAGAATGAAAAGGTACTGATGGGTGCCATTGCCAAACTCAAAGAACAGCTTAGTCAAGAAAGACTTAAAAATGAGCACTATGCTTTAACGTTCTCTGAGTTGAATGAGCAATTGGTAGTATTAGAGCGTTGTTGCCATGCGCAAGACAAGGCGGCCCTACACCAATTACAAGGCTGGGTTAAGGCAAAGACTAACGCTTAAGCTGCTGGGCAATTGCCAGCGAAGGCTGAGTTCTGTTCATCGAGTAGAAGTGCAGACTCTCCACCCCTTGTGATTGCAGTCTCTGACACAAATTAAGCACCACTTCTTCACCAAACTTAGCAATACTTTCCAGGTCGTCTCCATAGAATTTGAGTCGTTCTAGGATCCATTTAGGGATTTCCGCACCACACAAATTTGAGAAACGCACCAATTGGGTGTGATTGGTGATTGGCATAATGCCCGGGGTAATAGGAACCTCTACCCCAAGTTTTTGCACGTCATCAACAAAACGGAAGTAAGCATCCGCATTATAAAAATACTGAGTAATGGCGGCGTCGGCACCGGCCTTAATCTTGTTGGCAAAGTGCATTAAATCTGCCTGCACATCGCTTGATTGTGGATGCGCTTCAGGATAGGCAGCCACTTCAATATGAAAATGATCGCCATAGGTGTTTTTGATAAATTCTACCAATTCATTGGCGTAGTGAAAGTCGCCAATATCACGCACACCTGAAGGAATATCACCGCGTAGCGCAACAATACGATTAATACCCTGGGCTTTGTATTGGTCTAGTAGTTGGATAATATTGTCTTTCTCAGAACCAATACAAGATAGATGTGGTGCCACTGCTACGTTATCGTGTTGCTGAATATCCAACACCGTTTCTAGCGTTGCCTCTTGTGTTGAGCCGCCTGCGCCAAAAGTGACCGAGAAATATTCCGGATTAACCGCAGATAATTCTGCGCGAACTTGTTTAAGGTTTTGCTTGCCCTTATCGGTTCTTGGTGGGAAAAACTCGAAACTTGTTTTCATGTTGCGCGCATCTTGAGATAAAAATGGCTTAATTATATCGTATTTCAATAAAGCTATAGTTTTTGTCTATAGCCAAACAATCAAGGTAAAATGAGTACGTTTTAGGTCAACAAATAACGGATTCTGAGATATCAGGATTTTATAATATAAAACAGAAATTTACAATATGGCAAAAAGTGATTACATCGAATTAGAAGGGGTGGTAAAA
>CAZLDG010000040.1:0-7956 GCA_964558405.1 uncultured Candidatus Thioglobus sp.
TTTCTAACGAGCTAAATGGTGAGCGTGTTGATGTGATTTTGTGGGATGAAGATCCAGCACAATACGTGATTAATGCCATGGCACCGGCTGAGGTAAGCTCAATTGTGGTTGATGAAGACAAAGGCTCAATGGACATTGCCGTTGAAGACGACCAATTGGCACTTGCCATTGGTAAATGTGGCCAGAACATTAAATTGGCCTCACGTCTAACTGGCTGGAAGCTCAATGTCATGAGCGCCACTGAAGCGGATGAAAAACAAGCCGAAGAAGTGCAAAAAGTGGCAGTGAAGCTAGCCGAACAATTAGGTGTTGACGCTGAAGTGGCCAGCGTACTGATCGAAGAAGGTTTTGGCAGCATTGACGAAGTGGCCGATGCAGACGCCAGCGCGTTAGAGGCGATTGAAGAGTTTGATGGCGCCATGGTTGAAGAGTTACAAGAGCGCGCTTCAGATGCGCAATTGGTGCAAGCCTTGGGTGACGCGGAATCTTCAGAGGTATTGATGAGTGTTGAAGGTGTTGATGAAGTCTTGGCTCAAGCCTTGATTGAATCTGAGATTGAAACCGTTGATGACCTGGCTGAGCTCTCGATTGATGAGCTTTTAGAGATTCAAGATATTGGCACTGAGGCAGCATCTGCTGTTATTATGACAGCAAGAGAAAACGAAGGTTGGTTTGACTAAGGATTGATCTATTTAAGACAATTATTTTTTCTACATATATAAGAAGACATTATGGCACATACAGTTCAAACCTTATCTAAGCTTTTGAAGAAGACCCCGGATGAGGTGATTACCATTTTGACCAATGCGGGCATCAAGGGCAAGAATGAAGATTCAGAGATTTCTGCAGAAGAAAGAAAGATTCTGATGGGCTCTTTGTCAAAGCGTTCTAGTAGCAAGTCAAGTATTTCGGTATCGCGTCAACCAAGCAAATCCACAGCCGGCAGCAGCAGTGGCGGTGTTAAGATCCAGGTTAAGAAAAAACGCACCAAGCCAGCAGTTGCACCTGCGGCTGATCAGAGCGCTAACGAAGCCGCGATTAAAGCCAGAGAGGCACTAGAGGCTGGCAAAGCAGCGGATGAAAAGATGCGCGAACAAGATGCCAAGCGTCAAGAAATGACGCGTCTGCAAAAAGAGCAAGAGGCCGCATTAAAAGCCCAAGCTGAGCAAGCCAAACAAGCGCAGACACAGTCAGAGCCAGCAGAGAAAAAACCTGAAGAGGCGGAGGCGAAAAAACCTAAGCGTTTGCGTAATGCATCAGAGACCAAGCCACGCGAGCAATTGCATGTGGCCAAGAAAAACCCAAAACGCAAACTCAAGAAAAAAGACCGTACGCGTCTGAGCCAAAAGGTTCAGGACGAACAGGCGCAACACGCTTTCCAAAAGCCGGTTGAAAAAGTAGTACACACCGTGGAAGTGGGCGAGAACATTAAGATTTCTGACCTAGCACAACAAATGACCACCAAGGTGGGTGAAGTGTTGAAAGTGCTAATGGGCATGGGCGTAATGGCCACACTCAATGATGTGATCGATCAAGACACCGCACTATTGGTGGTTGAAGAGATGGGCCATAAAGGTGTTGCTTCTAAAGAAGAAACGGTTGAGGACGCTATTTTGTCAGAGGCACATGACGAGGGCAATCAGCAAGCACGTCCACCAGTGGTTACCATCATGGGTCACGTTGATCATGGTAAGACTTCACTACTGGATCATATCCGTAAGGCCAAAGTGGCCGACGGTGAAGCTGGCGGTATTACTCAGCATATTGGTGCTTATCAGGTTGAGTCAAATGGCAGCGCCATTACTTTTATTGATACACCGGGACACGCGGCATTTTCGAAAATGCGCTCACGTGGTGCTAATGCTACTGATATTGTTATTTTGGTGGTGGCAGCTGATGATGGTGTTATGCCGCAAACTATTGAGTCGATTAAGCATGCCAAGAGTGCAGATGTGCCTTTGATTGTTGCCATTAATAAGATGGATAAAGAAGGCGCCAATCCTGATAAGATCAAGCAAGTACTCTCTACCCATGATGTAATTTCTGAGGATTGGGGTGGTGATGTGATGATGGTACCGGTTTCAGCCCATACGGGTCAAGGCATTGATGAATTATTAGAAGCCATTACTCTAACTGCTGAAGTATTGGAATTCTCAGCAGTGGCGGATGCGCCGGCCAAAGGCGTGGTGCTAGAAGCGCGTCTGGATAAGGGTCGTGGTAAGGTAACCACAGTATTGGTACAATCAGGTACCTTGAAAAAAGGCGATATTGTGATTGCTGGCCTAGAGTACGGCAAAATTAAACAAATTATTAACGATCAAGGCAAGCCGGTTAAACAGGCAGGTCCATCAACACCGGTTGAAATTTTGGGTCTATCAGGCGTACCGGATTCAGGTGATGAAATGCTGGCGGTTGAATCTGAGCGTAAAGCCCGTGAAGTGGCTGACTTTAGAAAGACCAGAGATCGTGAAGCTGAGTTGCAAAGACAACAAGCAGCGAAGATGGATAACTTCTTGCAGAAGATGGAAGAAGGTGATGTTTCTACCGTTAATGTCTTGATTAAATCTGATGTACGCGGTTCGGCACAAGCTTTGGTTGAAGCCTTGGAAGAGCTCTCTACTGATGAGGTGCGTGTTAAGGTTGTCTCTAGTGGCGTGGGCGGTATTAACAATACCGATATTACCCTGGCTGCTACCTCTGATGCCTTAGTGCTTGGTTTTAACGTGCGTGCTGATGCAGTGGCGCGTAAGACCGCTGATAACGAAGGTGTACGTATCGAGTACTACTCGGTTATTTATAACCTGATTGATGATGTTAAAGCGATTATGAGCGGTATGTTATCGCCAGAGCTTAGTGAGAATATCATCGGTATCGCCCAAGTAAAAGATGTCTTTAAGTCACCTAAGTTTGGCGATATTGCTGGTTGTATGGTGGAAGAAGGCGTGGTCAGAAGAGACTCGCCAATCCGCGTACTGCGTGATAGCGTGGTTATCTATGAAGGCGAGTTAGAGTCACTTAGACGTTTTAAAGACGACGTGAAGGAAGTGAAATCAGGTACCGAATGTGGTATCGGTGTACTAAACTACACCGATGTGCAGCCAGGCGACCAGATTGAGGTATTCGAGCGCGTTGAAACCGCCAGAAGTATCTAGTCTTCTATGCCAGAGCAACCGTCTTATCGAGTTGAACGCATCAATGAATTGGTGCGTCGAGAGCTGGTTACTCTACTAAAACGCGAAACCAAAGATCCTAGATTGCAGGCGGTCAGCGTCACCGATGTGGAAACGGCCAAAGACCTTTCCAGTGCTCGCGTGTTTTATACAGTAAACGAGTCTGACCAACAACAAATCCAGCCTCTACTGGATAAGGCTAGTGGCTTTTTCCGCTCTCGTCTTTCCAAAACTTTGGCGCTAAGACATACGCCGGCACTGCGTTTTATTTATGATTCTGCTCCCAATACTGGTGCACGAATCGAAGAGTTAATCTCCAAATTATAGTTGCGTGCCCAGATGTCAAGGCGCAACAAAAAAGGCAGAGTAATCAATGGAGTGGTCTTGTTAGACAAGGCCACCGGCCTAAGTTCTAACAAAGCCCTACAACAAGTCAAGCGCCTATATGACGCACAAAAAGCGGGCCACACTGGTGCGCTTGACCCCTTGGCCAGCGGCATTTTACCCATTTGCTTAGGCGAGGCAACCAAGGTAGCGCAGTTTCTACTAGATGATGATAAAAAGTATTGGGTGCGCGCCAAGTTAGGTCAGACCACCACTACCGGCGATAGTGAAGGCGAAGTTGTGCAGACACTGGATGCTTCTGGTGTGAACCAGGCAGATATCATCTCAATTGCTCAGGATTTTATTGGTGAGATAGCTCAGGTGCCGCCGATGTATTCGGCGCTGAAAAAAGACGGACAGCCTTTGTATAAGCTGGCACGCCAAGGCATTGAAGTTGAGCGAAAAGCGCGCCAAGTCACGATTCATAGCATTGATTTTATCGATTTTAATGCTGGAACTTTTGCCCTGGAAGTGGCCTGCTCTAAAGGCACTTATATTCGCTCGCTGATTGAGGATATCGGCACGGCGCTGGGTTGTGGTGCGCACGTGGTAGGACTTAGACGTATTGGTTTTGCTCATTTTGATATCGCCCAGAGTATTAGCTTTGAGCAGTTAGAAGCGTTGCACAGTGATGACTTTTCGCAATTAGATGCAAAACTACTACCCAGTGAAGACATGCTACCTAAGTTTCGACGTATCGATTTGAGCCAGGAGCACAGTATTGACATTGGTTTTGGACGCAAGATTAATTGTGGGCAAACTGGGGAAGAGACCTTGGTTAAATTATTTGATCATCAGAGGCGATTCTTGGGCATCGGCACTTTAACACCTAATGGCACCATTGCCCCTAAGCGCTTATTCGTCCAGGACTAGTTTTTTTGTCTATAATTCTGCATATATGAACACGGGTAATAACAATAAAAAAGCCTTGGTTGGCTATTATTTTGACGACAACTTAATGCGCAGCGTTAAGGGCGATAAAAGCCTGCGTGATAGTGTTTATAACCGTGAACGCACCATGAATTTGGTGGATGAGAATATTGATGAGCTCTTAGAGGTTATTTTGTTCTTATTGCTTTCAACCGGTATTTATCGTATCGTTATTGGTCTGAACAATGGCGAGATTAAAACCTCTAGTGTGTTCGATCCATTTAATGTAGAAGTGCATTTGGCCGAGGATTTGTTGGTACCGGATTATGTGTTTCACCATTTTGGCACCATTTCTTTGGATGAGAAAGAGGCACTGATTGAGCGTTATTATCAAATGCTGGAGCACGATCCTGCTTTTGATTTTCTCTCTGAAGAATGGCAAGAAGCCTTCCATAAACGCAATGAAACCATGAACCAACTCACGGACGAGCAGGACTTGCGTTATATTATTGAGCATATTCCAGCGCTGAGGAATCTTGAGGGTTATTATCTGCGCTCCGCAGTGATTAATTTGTTTAACTCCACCGTTTCTATGTCGTTTAACTGCGATGGTACGCAGATTATGTCACATAAGAAATTTAAAGAATTTATTGAAGAGTATCTATGAAATTATTAGTAATCGGTTCTGGCGGCCGCGAACACGCCTTGGCATGGCAGTGCGCCCAATTTGATGAAGTTGAAGAAGTCTTTGTGGCACCGGGTAATGCGGGTACAAACCTAGAAGACAAACTCACCAATATTGAAATAGGTTCAGAAGATGTGGACGCTTTGATGGCCTTTGCCAAAGCACAAGCAATTGATTTGACGATTGTTGGCCCTGAAGCACCTTTGGTGATTGGTGTGGTTGATGCCTTCCAAGCGGCAGGATTGAAGATTTTTGGCCCAACACAGGCCGCGGCGCAACTCGAAGGCTCCAAGGCTTTTTGTAAAGACTTTTTGGCGCGTAACGAGATTCCAACCGCCTTTTATAAAGTGTTTACCGAGGTAGAGCCTGCGATTGCTTATGTTAAAGACAAAGGCGTGCCAATTGTGATTAAGGCCGACGGTTTAGCAGCCGGTAAAGGCGTGATTATTGCCAATACGCAGCAAGAGGCAGAAGCCGCTATTAATGACATGTTAGAAGGCAATCGTTTTGGCGAGGCCGGTTCACGCGTGGTAGTGGAAGAATTTTTGGCCGGAGAAGAGGCCAGTTTTATTGTGATGGTTGATGGTAAAAACATTTTGCCAATGGCCACTTCGCAGGATCATAAGGCGCGTGATAATGGCGATAAGGGCCCTAATACTGGCGGTATGGGCGCCTACTCACCTGCACCGATTGTCAGTGATGAAATCTTTGCAGATGTGATGGAAACGGTGATTCGACCAACGGTTGAAGGCATGGCCAGTGAGGGTAATCCTTATACGGGATTCCTGTACGCCGGTCTGATGATTGATGATCAGGGTAGATCTAAAGTATTGGAATACAATTGTCGTTTTGGTGATCCAGAAACTCAGCCAATTATGATGCGTCTGAAATCTAATCTAGCACAGTTGTGTTTATTAGCAACTGAAGGACAATTGGATCAGGCTAGTATTGACTGGGATTCGCGTGCGTCGATGGGTGTGGTCTTGGCTGCAGATGGCTATCCAGGTGCGTATGCTTCAGGCGAAGTGATTGGTCTGCCGGCAGACGCCGAGGATGCTAAAGTATTCCACGCGGGCACCAAGACCGCAGGCGATCAAGTGCTCTCTAATGGTGGTCGCGTATTGTGTGCAACTGCATTGGGTGAGGATATTCAACAAGCCCAAGATAATGCTTATGCACTGCTGAAACAAATCGATTGGCCAGGCGCTTATTATCGAGACGATATTGGCTTCAAAGCACTAAAATAATCCATGGTTATCGTCGGTGTTGACGAGGCAGGCCGCGGGCCTTTGGTGGGCTCGGTGGTTGCGGGCGCGGTGGTGTTGCCAGAGAATTTTAATTTGCCTGAGCTAACCGATTCTAAAAAACTCAGCGAGAAAAAACGCGAAGCCCTATATCAAGTCATTACCCAACAATGCCAGTGGGCCGTGGGCGAGGTGGATGCTGGCATTATCGATGAGATCAATATCTTACAAGCCACCATGCTGGCGATGCGTCGCGCGGTTGAAGGCTTGGGTGCGTCTTATAATCAGGTGTTGGTGGACGGTAATCGTTGCCCTGAATTAGAAAATTGCACCGCGATTGTTAAAGGTGATTTAACCGAACCGGTTATCTCGGCCGCTTCGATTATTGCCAAGGTGACGCGTGATCGACAAATGATAGAGCTGGATCGTCAGTATCCGGGTTATGGCTTCGCTCAGCACAAAGGCTATGGCACCAAAGCCCATTTGCAGGCTTTGCAGGCGTTAGGCCCGATAGCGGGCGAGCACCGTTTTTCGTTTGCGCCGATTCGTCGACTACTTGATTAAAATACCGTGCCGTCGGTTGGTGCGCCTAGCTCACGCAGCTGGCGTTTAAGTTCGGCTTTTTTGGCCTCAATCTCTGCTTGTTTCTTTTTAGCCTCGGCTTGGCGCTGGGCTTCAATGGCGCGTTGTTTGTCACGCTCAATCTCAGCAGCAGGTCGTGCTTTTAGGTAGTTAAAGAGTTTGACCACCTTTCTCACGCCTTTGGTTTTGGCAGCAATCTTGGCGGCTTGTTCCGCTTCACGTTGCGTCACCTTACCCATTAGATAAACCACCTGAGCTTCGGTCATGACCTTAACATGGGTGGGGTGAAACACCTCCTGGTCGTGAAAGCGTACTTCAATTTGTGCGGTAATGGCTACGTCCTTAGCACGACTCAGATAGCCGCTCTTAGGGCCGATGTTGATTTCATTGATGACGTTCTCAATTTTAGGATCAACCACTTGCACTTGTTGGACGACATAGTTACGCAAATCAGTATTTGGCACCTCGCCAGTGGCTAGCACTGTGCGATCAAATGACATAAAATTCACATGTGCGTCTTTGAGTTTTGCGTCCTCAGTTGACCAGGTCAACAATCGAAGACCGATGGTTTTATCGTCAATCACTTCACCGGTTGAACGTCTTTCATTGGTGACAGTCATCGCTGTACTCACAGTAGAAGCAGTTTGAATGGTGGCAATACAGCCGCTCAGCAAGAGAGCATTAACGATTAGAACGGAGAGTAGTAGAATTTTTTTCATGAGTTAGGCCTCGAAGGCGTCTTTAATCCAAGTTATTGTGGGATATTTTAAATCAGATTCTACACCAACGACATCAAACCGACACGCAAGTTGTTGATGGGTTGAGTGTGTTTGTAGATAGTGTTGTGCTGTTTGGATGATTCGACGCTGCTTAGGCGTGGTAACCGTCTCAATGGCATCAGAGAATTGCGAGTTTTTTCGATAGCGCACTTCAACAAAAACCAATGTGTGGTTGGATTTATCAAGCATAATAATGTCTATTTCACCCAGTTTGGTTAAATAGTTACGCTCAATAAGTTCCA
>CAZLDG010000041.1:0-6502 GCA_964558405.1 uncultured Candidatus Thioglobus sp.
GTGCTTGATTCTCAGACATAAGTGCTTGAAAAAAATAAATTTATTATACCACGCATCAAGGATTTAGCCAGGTTTGATCGGGGTTTTTTAGTGAATTTTATTCATGGGTTTTTTGTTGTTATACCAAGGGTTTTCCCGGTTTTTTACGCAGAAGTAATCAGCCCGTTATCCAGATAAAAAATACTAGAGTTTTTATCGTGTTGGATTACAATATTTTTATCAATATTGGTGATAAAGGTTTGCACCCCTAATTGCTGTAGATAATCCAAGATAATTTGGATTTTTTTCTGATCGAGTTCTGAAGCAATATCATCAATTAGCACAATCGGCTGCACACCGGATTGTAATAATAGAAGAACCTGAGTTAACCAAAAAATAATCGATAAGGTTTTTTGTTCTCCTCTGGAGAAGTAATGTTCATCTCGATCTTTTAAATAAAATTCTATACTGGCTTTATGAATACCATAACTTAAGTGTTTGTTTTTTAACCAAGTGGTTTTATGATTGTTTAAATAATTAACAATACTATCAACCGATAAACAATCTACCTCTTTAGGCCAACCCGAGATAAATCGATAAGAAAAATCCTCCACCCAATCTGATAACACATCTAAATGTTCAAGCGCTTGAATTGTTTGTATTTGTTGCAGTTTGTTTAAGTAATCTATTCGCGCCTGATTAATCAGCACTGAGAATTTTGCCAATTCTAAAAACCAAATATCCAAAGCCTCGGTTTGATTCTTATGTAATAAAACATTAATACTTTTTAAGGCTTTTCTATAGTTTTTATAATGGGTGGCAAACGCTGGTTCCACGTGAAACACACCCCAATCCAGATAAGAACGTTTATTTTTTGGTGAGCCGCTAACCAAGAATCCTCGATCTGGAGTAATGATTTGTATGGGGATTTTTTTACTGAGTTCTGCTGTGTTTTTTAAGACAACTCCATCAATAGCAATTGAGGTTTGTTGTTTGGATTTTTCCAGTTTAATCTTATGATCATCCACATAAGCTTCAATTTGAAAGCGTGAAAAATCATGATGAATCACCTCTTTAATAGTTTTGGTTTTAAAAGAGCGATTATGACCCAAATAATAAATCGCCTCAATTAGATTGGTTTTTCCTTGAGCATTATCACCAATAAACAAATTAATACCAGTACTGGGTTGAATTAATTGTTGTTCGAAATTACGAAATTGGCTGATTGCCAATTTGTGAATAACCGCCATTTTTTATTAAATAGGGTTTTAGATGCGCATTGGCATCACAATGTATTGGTAATTTTCATCATGGGTGCTGCTTAATAAGCAGGATTGATTTTCACCACCAGGTACCACCATGTTAATATCATCGGTAGTAATTTTTTCTAAAATTGAAATTAAATAGTTGATGTTAAACGCAATCTCAATTTCTTTATCGAAGTTCTTAGTTTGAATTTGAGTTTTGGCTTGTCCACGTTCTGAATGAGAAAAAATATTTAATTCCGAATCTTTAAATACCAATTTCACTCCTTTGGTACGTTCATCAACAAAAATAGAAGCTTGTTGTAGTGCACTTAAAAATTCCATTCTATCAATGACAATAGTATTAGAAAAATCAGTTGGAACAACTTGCGCATAATTTGGGAAATTACCATCAATCAATCTGGAGATAATTGTGGTATTGTCACTAATGAGATAAAAATAATTTTCAGACAGATGAACATCTACTTCATCATGCTCGTTTTTGTTTAGGAGTTTGGTTAGCTCTAAAACCGCCTTACGCGGCAAAATCACATTTTTCTTAGAACTGCTATTATTGTTTTGTTTAGCTTCACCAATTGCCAAACGGTGACCATCGGTTGCAACCACGGTAATACTATCCTGATCCACTTCAAAATACAGACCATTTAGATAGGCTCGAATATCTTGATTACCCATGGAGAAACTGGTGTTTTCAATGAGATCTTTAAGAGTATTGCGTTTAATACGTACCACATCAGATTCTTCGACTTTGGGTAGTGCTGGAAAATCTTGCGCATTAAAAGTATTCAACTCAAATGAGTTTTTGTTAGTTTTAATATAAATTTTAGAAGCTTCAATAATAAACTCAATAATGGTCTCTTCAGGCAGTTTTCTAATAATGTCGATTAGATCTTTGGCATATACCGTAAAACTAAGCTCATCACTATTATTAACCACTTGAGAAGCTTTAATCTCAATTTCCATATCAGTAGTGGTTAGTGTTAATACACTATTTTGTAGATTAACCAATACGTGAGAGAGAATAGGTAATGTTTGTTTCTTTTCAACGACACCAATAACCGTTTGTAAAGGTTCAAGTAATTCTCTAACGCTTAATTGTGTGTTCATAGTTGAAAAGCTTTTTATTTAAAAATTGTTATTATTATTAGGGCGTGTTTTCTTTGTTGATAATTGGATTTTTTACTGAAAAAACAAAGCACTTAAGTTGTTGATAACATGGTTATATTTTATGTAAAAAATTGTGTATATGTTTATATATTTTGTATTTATTCAAAGTTATTAAACTTATCCACAAACCCTTGTAAAACCTTTGGTGGAAACTGTTTATAAGTTAGCTAATTTAAGTTTAATTAATTGGTAATCATCCTTAATATCACCGCCTTCTTCCATAATATTTTTAATTTTATTAATGGCGTGCAAGACTGTGGAATGATCTCTTTTTCCAAAGTGTTTTCCAATTTTTGCCAAAGACAAAGTAGTAAGTTCGTGACACAAGTAAATGGCAATTTGTCTGGCCAAAACCACGTGTTGTTTTCTGCTTTTAGAACTTAAATCTGAAATGGTTACCGCGTAGTGTTTTGACACCTCTTTTTGAATGTCGTTGACTTCAATATTTCTGATTTGTGGCTTGATTAAATCCCCTAGGGCCGCATCAATAACTTCTTTGGTGATTGAGGCGTCTGCAAGTTTAGAGAAATCAACAAAGGCTTTTAGTTTAAGTAGTGCGCCTTCTAGGTCTCTAACATTAGAGGTGATATGTCCGGCAATATATAAGGCCATGTCTTCACTGAGATGCGTATTAATTTTAGCGCTTTGGGCTTTTTTCAATAAGATTGCAGCGCGCATTTCTAACTCAGGCGGAGTTAGGTGTAGGTTCAAACCTTGAGAGAATCGAGTTTTTAGACGCTCTTCTAAGGTTTTAATATTCTTAGGTGGTTGATCACAAGTAAAGATAATTTGTTTTTTACTGCTAAAGAGAAAGTTAAAAATGTGAAAGAACTCTTCTTGTGATTTTTCTTTACCGGCAATCAGGTGAATATCGTCAACCAATAGTAGGTCTGCCGATTGGTAAAACGCCTTAATCTCTTCAATGGTATTGTGTCTTAGACTAGAGGTAATATTGCGTACAAAATCCATTAGCGGTAGATAAATTACTTTGGCGTTTGGATTTTTCTCTAAGGCCAGATGTCCGGCCGCTTGCATTAGGTGGGTTTTTCCCAGCCCCGAGCCCCCATAGATAATAAAAGGGTTAAAAACCGAGGCCTTAATGTCTTCAGCAATTTGACGGGTGGCCCCGTAAGCCATTTGATTAGCATTACCCAGTACCAAGTTATCAAAAGTGTAATCTTCAAACAACTGTGTCGTGTGGTGTTTGTGATTTTTAATGGGACTGGTATCCGGTGCAACGCCGATAAATACCTTTAGGTTTTTGTTGTGTTGGTTAATCGCTGCTTTAATCTGAGACTTGAGATGCTTGTTAACATAATCCAGTGTGCGCTTATTCGGTGCCAGGATGTTTAGATTGTTGTTGTCTTCGATGGCTTTTAGCGGTTGAATCCAAACGCTAAACTCACTTAAAGGCACACTTTCCTTTAAGGTGTTTAAACATTGGCTCCAAGTCTTAGACATATAATTAATCAATCAAAATTTGTTAAATGATATACTAAAGCAATTATATTTTATTAACAGTTATAAATGAATCTACTAGAGAAATATTTCGAAAAAACCCTATGGAGTTCGCGCTATATGGTGCTGGCTGCTGTGGTGGCTTCTTTGTTGTTATCACTAATGCTGTTTGTACTAACAGCTGTTGATGTGGCCAGTCTGATTTCACATGCGGGAGATTACCTATCTGCCAATGCTGAGGCGCGTAAAGCCTTGAAGGTGGAGATGGTGGCACATACCGTGGGTTCAATCGATGGTTTTTTACTGGCAACCATCTTGCTGATTTTTGCCTTGGGCTTGTATGAGTTGTTTATTAGCGACATTGATGAGGCCAAAGAATCTGGCCAATCTTCCAAAGTATTGGTGATTAATTCATTGGACGATTTAAAAAATAAATTGGCCAAAGTGATTCTCATGATCTTGGTGGTGACCTTTTTTGAGGTCTCGCTGGCCATGTCATTTACCGCCACCTTGGATCTGGTGTATTTCTCACTGGGTATTCTAATGGTGTCTTTGGCGCTGTACTTCACGGCAAAATCCAAACATTAACCCCCTTTGACAATTGATTTTTACGCTTAAGTAGCGTAACATCTGGCATTTTTATTTAAAAGATACATTATGCGTCAAACAATCGTTGCAGGTAATTGGAAAATGAACGCTTCAAAAGAAGCGGTAAATACATTGGTTATGGGTATTCTCTCAGGAATGGGTGAAGTTGAGTCGAAGGTGATTATTTGCTCTCCGTTTCCTTATCTGTCTCAAGTTGAGGCATTAATTACGCATTCACATCTAAATCTAGGTGCGCAAGATCTAAATGTTAACCCATCAGGTGCACACACGGGCGAGGTGAGTGCCGATATGATTAAAGATTTTGGCGCCAAATATGTAATCGTTGGCCACTCAGAGCGTCGTAGCTTATATGGTGAGTCAGACGAAGACGTGGCTAACAAGGTAAAAACAGCATTGGATAACGATATGACCCCGCTGTTTTGTATCGGTGAATTATTAGAGGAGAGAGAGGCTGGTGAAACTGAAGCGGTGGTGTCGCGTCAGATTCAAGCCGTAATTGATAAATGTGGTATTGAAGCTTTCAACCACATTATTATTGCCTATGAGCCGGTTTGGGCGATTGGTACGGGCGTTACTGCAACCCCAGAGCAAGCACAGCAAACGCACGCGTTTATTCGCTCTATGCTGGCTGAGCTGGATAGCAACATCGCACAAACAACCCCAATTCTATACGGCGGTAGCATGAACCCAAGCAACGCAGCTGAGCTGATTGCCTGTGAAGACATTGATGGCGGCCTGATTGGTGGCGCTTCATTAAAGTCTGAAGACTTTTTACAAATTTGTAAGGCGGGCTAGCGATGTCGTTTCAAATTATTCTAATTATTCATGTGTTGTTGGCTCTAGGGCTAATCGCACTGATTCTGATGCAGCACGGTAAAGGTGCTGATGCAGGTGCAGCTTTTGGCGCGGGCGCCTCAGGCTCGGTGTTTGGTGCTCGTGGTGCCAATACCTTTATCTATAAGCTTACTGCAGCTTTGGCCATTGGCTTTTTTATCACCAGTTTGTCGTTGGCTTATTTAGCAACCAACGATAGCACAGATGCCAGTGAGCAGCAAAGTGTGGTGGAGCAGAGTATCGTCTCAGATGTGCCTATGATTGCACCGAATGAGACTGTCGCACCTAAGAGCGATATCCCAACACAATAACTCTTTTGTCGGAGTGGTGGAATTGGTAGACACGCAGCCTTGAGGGGGCTGTGGCCTTGGCCGTGTCGGTTCGACTCCGACCTTCGACACCATCTTAATCATCTATAAAAACAGTCTTGTGCGTTGAGTGCGCTATTTATCATCATATACTGATATAATGATATGGTTAGTTAGCAATTATCCAAAAAGCACATGAGAAGAATTAATATTTTGGTGGTTTTGTTGCTTGGCATCCTAAGCAATGCACAGGCTTTTTTTAATACCAACAACTGGTCCTCACCCTTTGGTTCAGGAACTGGGCTTTATAACAACAACCCTTGGGGTGATAACTCTAATTGGAATCCGTTTACCACCGGTGCACAATTCTCACCAGCCAATGATGCACGCAATATGGCCAAATATGGCGCCACACCCGCTTCATTAAAAAACTATAAACAAAATCCTACCTATGTACCTAGGGACAATACGCCGATGGCCTATAGTGCGCGTCCAAGTAATTGGCTTAGTGCAACCGATTTTTCTTCCACCTTGGAAAATATCAAAGACACAGGTTCGAAAGCCTTCTATGTGAATCAGCCGAGTTTTTCTCAGCAGTTTAAAAACATTCAACAAGAATCTTTAAAGATTGATCAAGCAGTGCGTGAATACATGCAACAACATAGTGATGGCATTTATGGCAAGCAAGGTTATGCGTTGTCACCAGCCGCTATGTCTACCTCTAAGGTTGGCCAGTAATTAAGCCTTTCTGGCTTAATCTCGCCACCGGTATTGGCTTATTTGGGCTGTTAAAGCCCTTAAAAGCAGCAAATTCCAATTATTTTTAAATAAATATAAGAATATTATTGACTTCTAATATAGAAGTGTGTATAATGCGCACCT
>CAZLDG010000042.1:0-6443 GCA_964558405.1 uncultured Candidatus Thioglobus sp.
CATGGCTAAAGCTCCAACTAAAAAGAAGTCTAAGAAAATTATCTCTGACGGTATTGCGCACATCCACGCGACATTTAACAATACCATCGTTATGATCACCGATCGTCACGGCAACGCAGTTTGCTGGGCAACTTCAGGTGGTTCAGGTTTTAGAGGTTCTAGAAAATCAACTCCATTTGCGGCGCAAGTTGCTGCTTCAAACTGTGGTGAGAAGGCTCAGGCTTTCGGTATGAAAAACCTAGATGTACGTGTAAAAGGTCCAGGTCCTGGTCGTGACAGCGCAATCCGCGGTCTAAATGCACAAGGTTTCAAGATTCAATCAATTACAGACGTGACGCCAATTCCACACAATGGTTGTCGTCCTTCTAAAAAACGTAGAGTATAAGGATAAATTATGGCTAGATATACTGGACCAACTTGTAAATTAGCGCGTCGCGAAGGCACAGATCTATTTCTAAAGAGCGGTGTTAGATCACTAGACTCTAAATGTAAAGTCACACAACTTCCAGGTATGCATGGTGCAACTGCACGTCGTGCCAAGGGTTCTGACTATGGTCTGCAATTGCGTGAAAAGCAAAAAGTACGCAGAATGTACGGCATCCTAGAGAAGCAATTCCGTCTTTACTACAAGAAGGCTTCACAGAAGAAAGGCTCAACAGGTGAAAATCTATTATCACTACTTGAGTGTCGTCTAGACAACGTGGTTTACCGCATGGGTTTTGCCTCTACACGTGCTGAAGCGCGTCAGTTGGTATCGCATAAGTCAATTTTGGTCAATGGCAGCATCGTTAACATTCCTTCTTACCAAGTAAGTGCGAATGATGAAATCGAAGTTAGACAAAAATCAAAGAAGCAATCTCGCATTCAACTAGCGGTAGAACTTGCAGAACAAGCAGGCCAGCCAGAGTGGATGGATGTTGATAATAAAGCCCTAAAAGGTGTGTTTAAAAACGTTCCAGCACGTGATGATTTATCTTCAGACATTGAAGAGCATCTAATCGTGGAATTGTATTCTAAATAAAGGATAGATTATGCAAGGTAGCGCAAGAGATTTTTTAAAGCCAAAGCTGGTTGAGTCAGCCCAAATTGGTACTAACGAATACAAGATTATTCTTGAGCCTTTAGAAAGAGGTTTTGGCCACACATTGGGTAACGCCCTAAGAAGAACACTATTGTCTTCTATGGTGGGTGCTGCTGTAACTGAAGTGGCGATTGATGGTGTTCAGCACGAATTTTCAACCATTGAAGGTGTGCAAGAAGACGTATTAGATATCTTACTAAACCTAAAAGAAGTGTCAGTATCACTAAACGCTTCAGATAGTGCCGAAGTGGTGATTGATAAAAAAGGTCCATGTGAGATTACCGTGGCTGATATTGAAGCTGCAGGCACAGACATTACTGCGCACAATGCTGATAAAGTGATTGCGACTGTGAATGACGGTGGTCAAATGCGTATGACGCTAAAGATTGCAACCGGTATTGGTTACGACACAGCGGTTACACGTGATGATGAAGCTTCAACCATTGGTGGTATGCAGCTAGATGCAAGCTTCTCACCAATTAAGCGCGTAAGCTTTACCGTTGACGCAGCACGTGTTGATCAAAAAGTAAACTTGGATAAGTTAAACATTAACATGGAGACTAATGGTTCAGTTGATGCAGAAGCTGCAATTAAGCGCGCTGCTTCAATCCTACAAGACCAGCTGTCTTCATTTGTTGAGCTAGAGTTAGTAGAAGAGGAAGAAGCGCTTCCAACTTCGGATGACTTTGATCCACAACTACTGGCTGCAGTAGATGAGTTAGAATTAACAGTACGTAGTGCAAACTGCTTGAAAGCAGAGCAAATCTACTACATCGGTGATCTGATTCAAAAGACTGAGCAAGACCTACTTAGAACGCCTAACCTAGGTCGTAAATCACTAAATGAGATTAAAGAAGTATTGACTGAGAAGGGTCTGGACTTGGGTACTGATATCCCGAACTGGCCACCAGTTGACTTAATGAGCGAATAAGGAAGAACAATGAGACATAGAAAGTCAGGTAAACAACTAAACCGTAACGCATCACACCGTAAAGCGATGTTTAAAAACATGGCGAATTCATTGTTTTTGCACGAGACTATTAAAACCACTTTGCCAAAGGCCAAAGAGCTTAGACGTGTGGTTGAGCCTCTAATCACTAAAGCGGCTAATGATAATGTTGCCAATCGTCGTCGTGCGTTTGCAGCACTACGTGATGATGCATCAGTGGCCAAGCTATTTACGCAATTAGGTCCATTCTATAAGGATCGTCCTGGTGGTTATGTTCGCATTCTAAAGGCCGGTTTTAGAACAGGTGACAAGGCGCCAATGGCCATCGTACAATTGGTTGATTTTGACAGCACTGAGAGTGCCGCTGAAGCAACAGAAGAATCTTAAAGGAATAAACACATGCCAGCAATTAAAGTAAGAGAGAACGAACCATTTGATATCGCACTAAGACGTTTTAGACGTTCATGTGATCGCGCAGGTGTTATTACTGACGTTAGAAAGAAAGAGTTCTACGAGAAGCCAACTTGGGTGAAAAAGCGCAAGAAAGCTGCAGCGGTTAAGCGTACACACAAAGAAATGGCGAAAAACCGAGTACACCGTAAGCGTCTGTACTAATCCTACCTTATTATGTCTGAGCTAAAACAACGCATTACTGAGGATATGGTCTCAGCAATGAAAGCGAAAGACACTCAAGCACTCAAAGCCATTCGTATGATTTTGGGTGCCATCAAACAAAAAGAAGTCGATGAGCGCATTGAACTAGATGATGTGGCAATCAGTGGCGTCATTCAGAAGATGATCAAGCAGCGCAAAGACTCTATCTCGCAATTCAACCAAGCAGGTCGCGATGACTTGGTTGCGGTTGAAGAGGCAGAATTGGCCATCATCAACAACTACATGCCTGAGCAAATGAGTGAGGCAGAAATCATGCAAGCCGTTGAGGCAGCCATTAGCAGTACCGGTGCCAGCTCTATGCAAGACATGGGTAAACTCATGGGTATGCTCAAAGGGCAGTTGGCCGGTAAGGCAGACATGGGACAGGTTTCCCAGGCTATTAAAGCCAAATTATCCTAAATTAAACCAACAATAATCGACTCCTTTGGAGGTTGATTTATCCCCTGTAAAAAATAAGGAATTCCTCTATATCAGTGGGACAACATCCTCGTTATAATTCCCCTCTGTGCTTGGTGTGAGAGTATGCTGCATAGCAAAATATTTGGTTCAATTCTCCATATTATCCAAATATTCATTCTTCTCAAAATTGCTCGAATGCCAAGTGCTTAATAATTAGCATTTTTAATTTTTTATCCTTGGGGGGGGTAAAGTGAGCCCAGCGAGTTCTGTCATTTCCAAAACTATTTTTCTTGTGCTCGAGAGCGCCAAGGACCAAGATTTTTTATCCCACTTGTTCCAGTCTCAGGGTTTTACAGTACAAATTTTCTCTGGTTATCAGCATTATATTGAGCGCGTAGGCGATACTCAGGGCTGCTTGGTGGCTGATTTGAGTATGAACAGTGCGAGTGGCACCATGCTATTGTCTCAGCTGAATCGTATGGAGCACCTCTCTCCAGTAGTGTTTGTGGCCAATATGAATTCGGTTTCCATGGTGGTTGAGGCTATCAAAATGGGCGCGTTTGACTTTATTGAAAAGCCATTTGATGCACAGACTATTTTGGAAAAAACTAGGCATGCAATGGAAGATTTTCAAAAAAATATTGAGATTATCAACCGTTATAAATTACTCACCGACAAAGAGAAGAAAGTCTTTGCTTGCATTGTTTTAGGCGCCACCAATCAGCAAATGACTGAAAAATTGCATATCTCTACTTCAACGGTGGAAAAGCACCGCGCTTCAGTGATGAAAAAAATGCAGGCCGAAACCCTGCCTTGTTTGGTGAAGATGTTACCAATGCTTGATCCACTGAGCATTGACTTAGAGCCGGTTTGGTGTAATCTGCAAGCTTCTTGATATGGGTAGTGCCCACTAGTACCAGTGTTGTTATTGAACAAAAGTACCAAGGATTGCAAGTAGTTGAATTTCGATAATCCGGACTAATTCACAAGGTTATTGGAGATTTTTGTACTTATAATAAAGGCTATTATTGATTAATATCGGGGGAAAGAATCATGAGATTACTACTGAGTTTTTTACTATTGTCTGGCTTGGCTTGGGCGCAACAGACGCCAGATTATGCCAAAGAGGGTCGTTGGGCTGCACAAGTTGATGAGGCGCTGATGGATGGCGATAGTGTTTGGATTGAGAACGGTGATCGTGAATTTTTAGCGCTTTTAACCTTAAGTGAATCTGAGACCAAAAAGACTGCAGTGGTTGTACATGGTTTGGGTATTCATCCAGATTGGGCGCAGGTGGTGCAGCCACTACGTGTTGGCTTAACCGAGCATGGCTTTAATACTTTGTCGATACAAATGCCAGTTCTGGCCAATGGTATTGCTGGTTCAGAATACGCCCCATTATTTGGTGATGCCGATAAGCGCTTAGGCGCAGCAGCAGCGTTTTTGCAAGCTCAGGGGCTGGAGGTGGATGCCTTAGTCGCTCATTCTTTGGGTGCGCAAATGTCGGCACATTATCTGGCCAACAATACCCATCCATTTAAGCGTTTTGTGGCCGTTGGTATGTCCAAGGGGGCAGCGCAATATTTGGCCGCCATTGATGTGCCGATTTTCGATTTGTATGGCGATGAGGATATTGAGCCAGTCATGCAAGGTGTTAAGCTCAAAGCCGATGCTGCCAAGGACAACAAAAACTACAGGCAAAAAATGGTGAGCGCCGATCATTTCTTTAATGAAAAAGATGCATTGCTCATTGATGAGGTAAGCGCCTGGCTACAATAAGCGTACTGCTACTACTGGGAGCATTTTCCGGCTTTATTGCCGGTTTATTAGGTGTTGGCGGCGGTTTGATTATGGTGCCGGCGCTGCTGTATTTACTTGCCAGTAGTGTCCCAGAGGTGGCGCTGATGCACACAGCGGTGGGTACAGCGCTAGCAGCCATTATCTTTACCTCTATTTCCAGTGTACGGGCCCATCATCGTCACGGCGCAATTCATTGGGATTATTTTAAAAAGCTAACACCAACGGTGTTATTAGGCGCTTTCTCTGGTGCACTATTAACCAAGGTCATGAGTTTTGACTTTATGCGACTCTTCTTCGCCGTATTCGAATTCACCGTGGCTGCTATTATGTATTTTGGTCTTAGTAGTAGTTCGCATGCACAGCATCTACGTCAGTGGGTATGGCGCTTAACCGGTTATATCATTGGTCTGGTTTCTGCCATTGTTGGTATTGGCGGAGGCACGATGACCACGCCATTTTTAACCTATAACCAAGTGGCGATTAAAAACGCTATTGCCACCTCGGCAGCAGTCGGTATGCCAATTGCTGTGGCTGGCGCGTTGGGTTTTATCGTGGCCGGCCTAGGGGTTGAAAGTGCCACCGGTGGTTTGGGCTTTATTCACTTACAGGCCCTGATTAGTATTGTGGTTGCTAGTGTGCTGTTTGCCCCGTTGGGTGCCAAGGTAGCACATCAGGTTGATGGCAAAAAACTCAAGAAATTCTTCGCGCTATTTCTGGCAGCATTGGGCGTGAGTGTGTTAAGTTTCTAACCCTGCCAAGGTGTGGTGAGCTCATGCTCAACATCTAAGTGATCTAAAATACGCGCCACCACAAAATCAACCAAGTCTTGTATGGATTGCGGCTGCTGATAAAAGGCCGGATTGGCGTCAATAATACTCACGCCTAAACGTGCAAGTTTGAGCATATTCTCTAAGTGAATGGCTGAATACGGGGTTTCTCTGGGCACTAGAATCAATTGCTTCTGCTCTTTAAGCACCACATCGGCAGCGCGATGAATCAGATTATCAGCAGCGCCATGGGCAATGGCGCTAAGCGTTGCCATGGTACACGGACACACAACCATCGCACGTGGTGGGTTAGAGCCTGAGGCCACGGGTGCAGACCATTGATTTTTAGAAAAAGCTTTGATTTGCCCCTCTCTAGCACCCAGATATTGACTCAGACCTTGTTCGATACTGGCGGTGTCACCACCCAATTCCAGATCGGTCTCCATGGCGATCACGGTATTGGCTGCCTGAGAGATCATCACATAAATCAACTCCTGAGTTTTAATTAACTCTTTAAGCAGAGTGAGTGCATAAGGCATGCCGGAGGCGCCGGTTAGAGCAATGGCAATTGGTTTCATAGTTTATTAATCAGTTTGTTAAATAAATTGTCAAAGCCGCCATTGGACATTACCACCCAATGTCCTGTGTTCAGACTGAGTAATTGTTCAATTATCTCCTGGACACTGTCAAACAGACTTACGTGCTGGCTTTGTAGTGCTTGGTCCACATCCCAATCGACTCCTTGTGGCCTAAGAATCAACACTTGATCAGC
>CAZLDG010000043.1:0-5924 GCA_964558405.1 uncultured Candidatus Thioglobus sp.
ATAATAATGTCTATTTCACCCAGTTTGGTTAAATAGTTACGCTCAATAAGTTCCAAGTTGTATTGTTGCAGATACTCTAGCGCAATCTGCTCTGCTTGGTTGCCAATGATGCGTTTAAAAGAGAACATGGATTTAGGTTGTTTGTATATCGTTGCCACCCCAATTGGCAATTTGGATGATATGAGCTTTAGGGCGGTCGACGTATTAAAGCAGGTTGACATCATCTTAGCAGAAGACACGCGTCATTCCAAGCGCCTATTGGTGCATTACGAGATTGATACGCCATTGCGCGCCTTTCACGAGCATAACGAAGTGCAGAAAACCCAGGCCATTTTGCAAGAATTACAAGCTGGTAAACACTTGGCACTGATTTCTGATGCGGGTACGCCGCTGATTTCTGATCCGGGTTATGTACTGGTGCGAGAAGCCAAGGCTGCTGGTTATCAAGTGGTGCCAATTCCAGGTGCCAGCGCCTTGATTGGTGCGCTCAGCGCCTCAGGTCTGGCCAGTGATCATTTTAGTTTTATGGGTTTTCTACCCGCCAAACAAGGTGCACGTATCAAAGCGTTGCGCGCTATTGTGCATCTGCCGGCCACCCATATTTTCTATGAATCGCCTAAGCGTATTCTGGCCAGCATGCAAGATCTACAAAGTGTATTGGACGAGCAACGCATCGTGTGTTTGGCCAAAGAACTGACCAAATCGTTTGAGACCATTAAAACCGGTACGACGTCTGAGTTGTTGATGTATTTGCAAGCAGACGAAGCGCATCAAAAAGGCGAATTCGTACTATTGATTGCCGGCGCTGAGCAAGACGATTTATCAGCAGGTCGCACTCAATTAGACCAGCTATTGCCAATTCTACTGGCGGAGATGGGTGCTTCCAAGGCGGCTAAGCTGGCAGCCAAGATTACCGGTATTGACAAAAAACATTGCTATCAACGCGCTCTAGAACTATGAACAATTTTTATACACGACACATCTTTTTTTGCAATAACGTGCGCAAGGACAACAAGCCTTGTTGCTCACAATCCGGGGCTAAAGCACTCTATCGTTATGCCAAAGACAAATGCCGAGACCAAGGACTGCTGGGGGCAGGCAACATTGGGGTGAGCGAGTCGCGCTGCCTAGGCCGCTGTGAATTTGGCCCGGTGGCAGTGGTCTATCCCGATAATGTGTGGTATCGCTATATTGACGAAGAGGATATCGATGAGATTGTACAGCAGCACCTTATTGGCGGCGAGGTGGTCACGCGCCTACAGATTGATTAGACGTTGGTAGAGCTGTGTCACTTGTTGTTCCAGCTCAGTTGCATCCGCATTGTTATTGATAATATCAGTAGGCAGTTGCTGAGCAACTTCTAGGCGCTGATCATCACTACATTGAGACTTTATTAACTGTTTAGCCTGGTTTTCGTCAATATTTTCTCTATTTTCTAGCCTTTTTAGCTGATTTTTCTCATTACAGCGGACAATAATCGCTCTATCGAATGATTTTTCTAAGTTTTTCTCAACCAATAGCGGTATTTCTACAATAATTAGCGGTTTTTTGCAGTTTTCTATCTTAATTTCCATGTTTTTTAAGATTTTAGGATGCAAAATCTGCTCAATTGTTTGTTTATTGTCCTCGCTCTCTAGCAATAAAGAACGTAGCTTGGCGCGATCAAGGCGATTTTCGTCATCGAGAATTTGAGCGCCAAAGTGGCGTGTTAGCTCTATTAGTCCAGCTGTGCCAGGCTCAACCACTTCGCGTGATAAGGCGTCTAGGCTGATTACTTCAGCACCCAGAGTTTGAAAAATTTTCCCCACGGTTGATTTGCCACAAGCAATACCACCGGTAAGTGCAATTCTAAGACTTGACATAGTGGAGATAATTTTAGCAATATTGCGCCCAAACTATTGACAACTTAGCCAAATATATCGATAATACACCCTCTTTGGTTATGTAGCTCAGCTGGTTAGAGCACAGCATTCATAATGCTGGGGTCGGTGGTTCAAGTCCACCCATAACCACCATATCTTATAAGGCTTTCAGCCGACTTATCAAATCTTAATAAATTCTCAGGGCTATACTAGAGCCTGTTTTTCATATTTTTCGCGCTGTTGAGTTAATTCTAGTAAGATAAAGTTTGACTTGGATAAAATCAGGGAGGGGGGGTATGAACATGACAGCTTTTGCAGTGGTGTTGGTAGTGCTTATTGTTGTTATTGTTTACTTTGATATAAAGGGCAACAAACCCAAAGAAAAAGTTGAAGACGTCTCAACCGTAAGAATTGCTGATATTAGAATGCCTTTCGGGTCTATGGTAGTGTTTATGGTTAAGTGGGCAATCGCCTCTATCCCTGCAATCATTATCCTTTATGTTT
Source organism: uncultured Candidatus Thioglobus sp. (assembly GCA_964558405.1). Classification (GTDB taxonomy): domain Bacteria; phylum Pseudomonadota; class Gammaproteobacteria; order PS1; family Pseudothioglobaceae; genus Thioglobus_B. Next base: position 2,367 of record CAZLDG010000043.1, read on the forward strand.
TATTCGTATTATTTGGCAGTATCTTATCTGGTGTGGTAGCTGGAATCACTGGATAACTTGTGCTTGCACTATGTCCCAATTGAAACTTATCATCGGCAATAAAAACTACTCAACTTGGTCTCTTAGACCTTGGGTGTTTATGTGTCAGAATAATATGGAGTTCGATGAGGAGTTAGTGAGTCTATTTGTTGAAGAGACTGACGACAAATTGTCGGCTTACGATTCAGACTTTAAGGTTCCTGTTCTTCAAGACGGAGATTTGACAGTGTGGGATTCGTTGTCAATTCTTGAGTATTTATCAGAGAATCACCTAGATGGCGGAGGCTATCCAAAAGATGTTAAAGCAAGAGCATTGGCCAGGTCGATTAGCAACGAGATGCACTCCAGTTTCTTTAATATTAGAAACGAACTACCAATGAATTGTCGCAAGAAGTTCAGCAATGTTGAGCTATCTAATGATGCAAAGCAAGAAGTTACAAGAATTGTTGATATTTGGAGGATGTGTAGAGCCGAATTTGGCAAAGGTGGCGAATGGCTATTTGGCGAATACTCTATTGCTGATGCGATGTTTGCGCCGATAGCAATACGCTTTGCAGGTTATAGTATTCAATTAGACGGAGTAGCTAAAGCCTATGTTCAAAGCGTTCTAAAGCAACCTTGTATTGTTGATTGGATGAGACAAGGGCGTCTAGAAAAAGCAGTTATCGATGAAGACGAAATAGAAGTAACAGGCAATATTAAGGTTGAGTCCTGGAGAGATTAAGCTGCTGAACTACCTCTTTTGGCGTGTGTTATAAGCATTGGTCGGAAACGCTTGAGGTTATAATTAACGCCAAATTTCTCGTCCTAATATATCGATGGATTCACTCACACAATTTGTCTTAGGTAGTACAGTCGGCGTCGCCGCTAGTGGAAAATCTCGAGTCAAATATGCTTTGGTGGGTGGCGCTTTGGCGACCTTGCCCGATCTGGATATTTTGATTCGTTATCAAGACGACATTGAGCAAATGACTCAGCACCGGGGTTTTTCACACTCATTGATATTTCTGGTGTTGGTGGCACCACTGATTAGCTACCTACTCAAAGGCTTTTTTAAAGAGCTGAGTTTTTTACGACTGAACGTAGTTGTGGGCTTGGTATTAATCACCCATCCGCTGTTAGATGCGCTCACCACCTATGGTACGCAATTGTTCTGGCCCTTGGTTTTTGCCGGCTCCAGTGTCTCGGTTGGTTCGATATTTATTATTGATCCGTTTTATAGTATCTGGCTGTTAATTGCTTTTTTAACCGTATTAATCGCTCGCCGAGATTCATTGCGCGCATTGGTAGTGAACCGCTGGGCCTTAATTATCAGTACCCTATATTTACTGGGCGGCCTATTGGTGCAACAGCTAATTGTCAGTAAGGTTAACGCGCAATATCCCGAGCATGAGGCAAAGGTGGTCAGTGCGCCGCTGGGCTGGTCAAATTGGCGCGTACTGTTGAGAAAAGACGATGATTATCTTAAGGGTTGCGTAAGTATTGGTGATATGAGACTGCGCCATATTACCCGTGGTAAGCACAATCAAGCACTAATGCACTCTGAGAAAATTGCCAAGTATGCGCATTTTAGCGATGGATGGTATCGTCTAAATCGTGAACAAAACAACCTGGTTCTCAGTGATTTGCGAATGGGTTTTGGCGATTGGAGTGCGTTCCGTTTTAAGGTGGGCGAATATCAAGACAATGAATTGCGTCCAGTGCCTAGCGAACGTCTGGCCTCCAATCGACCGGCGATGAGCGAGTTGGCACTCTCGTGTCAAAGTGAGAATAATCAGTGAAACTTGTTCTCGATTTTCTCAATTTTATCGCCTAGCCAACTATAGGGCATGGTGGCAATAATCGCTACGGGTACCAAGGAAAGTTTGACCTCTCTGATTCTATTCACCAGATTGATATATCGAATTTTGTCCATGTTGTGCCTCCACTATCGTTTCCAAACTTCAAAGGTAAAAAACATTGCGCTTGAAAATAAAACAATGGTCATAATTTGTAGTGCGGTTTCCACGACGCTTAACTCCTGTTTCAACACTCCTCATGTTTAGTCAGATATTGAGCATTCTACGACGATTAATTGGAATAAAACTTGATGTAAATCAAGCATTTGGATAATATCAAGATTTTATTATATTTTTATATTAGTTAGTAGACGTATGATTAGTGATAATTCTAGTGTTGGACAAATATTTTTCTTTAATAAACAAACACTTAAGCCCACCTTGCTCGTTTGGCCTTTATTGCGTATAATTATCTGATTTTTATTTCGAGGATTTTTTATGCCATCACGCAGAGATTTAGCCAATGCAATTCGTGCCCTTAGTATGGACGCAGTTCAAAAAGCGAATTCAGGCCACCCAGGTGCCCCTATGGGCATGGCAGATATTGCCGAAGTACTTTGGAACGATCATATGAAGTACAACCCAACTAGCGCCAAGTGGGCAGATCGTGATCGTTTTGTACTTTCAAACGGCCATGGCTCAATGCTAATCTACTCATTGCTACACCTAAGTGGCTTTGACTTAAGTATGGATGACATTAAAGATTTCCGTCAATTACACGCAAAGACTGCAGGTCACCCAGAATATGGTTATGCCGATGGTATTGAAACCACAACAGGTCCACTAGGCCAGGGTATTACTAACGCGGTTGGTATGGCGATTGCTGAGCGTACATTGGCAGCACAATTTAACAAAGACGGCCACGATATCGTTGATCACCGCACTTGGGTGTTCATGGGTGATGGTTGTTTAATGGAAGGCCTATCACACGAAGCTTGCGCCATGGCAGGTACATTGGGTCTTGGTAAGCTAACGGCTTTCTGGGATGACAACGATATTTCAATTGACGGTCATATTTCTGACTGGATGGAAAAAGACGTTGCAGGTCGTTTCGAATCTTACGGCTGGCACGTGGTACGTGATGTTGATGGTCACGACGCCGATGCCATTAACGCAGCAATTGAAGCCGCCAAAGCAGAATCTGACAAACCAACGCTTATTTGTACACGTACAACGATTGGTTTTGGTTCACCAAACCTATGTGGTACACACGATTGTCACGGTGCACCACTAGGTGATGAAGAGATTGCAGCTACTCGTAAAGAGCTGGGTTGGGACTCTGCACCATTTGAGATTCCAGCAGATATCTATGAAGGTTGGGATCATAAAGCACAAGGCGCAGCTGATGAAAGCGCGTGGAATGATAAGTTTAGTGCTTACGTGGCAGCTTACCCTGAAGAAGCCGCAGAATTTGAGCGTCGTATGGCAGGCACATTGCCAGCGAATTTCGAAGCGGAAATGGACAAGTTTATTGCCAAGACACAAGAAGAAATGCCAAACATTGCTTCGCGTAAAGCTTCACAAAATGCTATTGAGGCCATTGGTCCATTATTACCAGAACTATTTGGTGGTTCAGCAGACCTTACTGGTTCAAACCTAACCAACTGGTCAGGTACCGTGAAAGTAAGCCCAAGCAATGCAAACGGTAACTACGTTTCATGGGGTGTGCGTGAATTCGGTA
>CAZLDG010000044.1:0-5777 GCA_964558405.1 uncultured Candidatus Thioglobus sp.
ACATAATATAAATTATGCGAATAATTATAAATACTGTGAAAGGCGTGCAACAATCATCTGAATATGCGCCTGATCATCATTTAGCGCTGCTATGTACTCAAAACGCTCACCACCGGCTTCTAAAAAGTAATCCTTATTCTCTACTTCAATCTCTTCTAAAGTTTCCAGGCAATCGGCAGAAAAACCTGGGCAGATAACTTGTACGTGTTTAATGCCGTCTTTTGCTAAAGATTTAAGGGTTGCATCAGTATAGGGCTTAATCCACTCCTCCTTGCCAAAAACCGACTGAAAACTCACCACATAATCCGCAGTATCCAATTCTAAGCGTTTTGCCAGTAGTTCTGAAGTTGCTAGACACTGTTGGTAATACACATCGCCTTCGTCTACATATCTTTGTGGCATACCGTGATAAGACATGACTAGCTTCTCAGGTTTGCCAAATTGCGCCTGGTGACGCATAACTGACTGATAAAGCGCCTCAATATAATTTGGATCATCATAATAGCTTTGAACAAAAGCCACGTCAGCGCCATGTTGTTTCCATTGACTCAATTCATATTCAATCACATCTAAGGTTGAGAGTGTGGTTGGTCCTGATTGTTGTGGATATAGCGGCATAACAATGATTTCACGACAGCCTTTATCTCGCAAATCTCTTAACGCTGAGTGCACTGAGGGCTGACCATAACGCATGCCAATAGCAAACTCTAAATCATCAAATTCTTGATCGAGCAACGCCTTAACCTTATCCAGTTGCATCTGGCTAATATCTAAAAGCGGGGATCCAGAACCAAACTTACCCCAGATCTTTGCATAATTCTCAGCAGATTTTTTCGGGCGGGTGGGCAAGATGATGAAATTTAGTACCAACTTCCAGATAATTTTTTGCCCCAAGCTAGGTGGATTAACCACTCTAGGATCGGATAAAAACTTTTTAAGATAACGCCTTAGCGCAGGCTTGGTTGGCGCCTCTGGCGTGCCCAGATTGGTTAAAAGAATACCCGCTTTCATCAGTTAATACTCCAAATGCGTATCAATAAAATCACGTACAAATTCAGCAGATTGCGTAGAATGAAAACGCCCAACCTCTTCACCTGCAATAAAGGCAATTACCGTTGGAAAACCTCTAACGCCATAGCGTCCAGCAATTTTCATATTCTCATCTTCCGCCTCAAGCTTGGCAAATAATAACTCACTGTCATCATACTCAGCAGTTACCGCATTAATAATAGGCTCCAACACCTTGCAAGGTCCACACCACTCAGCTGAAATGTCTAAAATCACCAGGCGCTCGTGTGAAGGCGCTAACACCTGTTGATCAAAGTTATCGAATGAGACTTGAATAGCAGACATTGGCGCTAATAAGAGCGATTAATGGTGTGAAAACTGTCACGACGACGCTTAACCTTAGACAGGGAAAAACCAATCAGTAAGCCTAAAATTAGACTCAAGATACCCACCAGCCACAAATCAAAACTACTGCTAGAGTCTCCAGCCTGACTCAGTTGAGATTTTAATTCAAGATTTTCCACTTTTAGCTCGTCAATCTTCGTTTCTAACTCAGTAGTTATTTGCACTATTTCTTTATTTTTACTTAGTCCCAGATCTTTGTTTTCTGCTTTTAAATCAAGGATATTCTTGTTTAATGAATCAACCAAGGCATCGTTAGCATTGGCACCAGTATTGCCGGTGATATTTGGCGCAGCATCCACCAAATTTGCACTTAAAATCCAACCACGATCTCCGCTGGCGGTTTGTACCTGAGACCAGCCCGAGTAGTGCATGGTTAACAAATTCAACTTCTCATGTTTTTTAATCTGAGTAAGTACGGGTGCTGCAATCGTCTTATCAGCATATAACGACATATTATCAATGGCGAGTTTGGTCGAATTGGCCAGAGCCATCATGGAGAAAAAACTAACAACCACTAGAATTAGTGCTTTTTTCATTGACTTAAAAAATCGAACGCTTAAAAAAGTCATAAGTATAGCAATATTGGCAAAAAGTAGAGGAAATAGTGGAAAAATAAATATTTTTTTATTAAAAATCAATGACTTGTATAAATATTTATACTATTGCTCAAATTTAAACGATTTTAATACAAGTGATACCAAATCATATCTAAATAGAAAAATAGGCTTAAATCGAAGATTTAGAGATAAACACTCAAAAAAGGAGAAAATCGGCAAATTTTGAATAGTTTTTAAGCAAAAACTAAAAAAATAGGGAAGGATGCTTTTTTTATAAAGAAGTAGGTTTGACAAATTTTCCCGTTGGTCGATATTTTTGCTTGGGACTGGTTGGCGATTCTGGAATGGTGCGTTCTAAAAAATCACAATTCAATAAGGGGTTCAAAATATCTCGCTTAAATCTGGTTTTATGGCTTCGACCCAAGATTTTCATCAACTCTTCCGCGGTATTTTCTGCGCCGCAACTTTGTAATATTTTAACTTGGTCCGAGGTGATTTCAGCTGGGTTACAGCTTAGTCCCTTCTTAGTCTCTAATATAGCTGAATCACTATTGATATCAATGTTTTCTTGAAAATCAAACCCCTGCTGCTCAACTTCAGAATCAAAGCCAGTATTACGTTTTAAATCTTTGTTCCAAGTTGGTGTTTCCACCACTTCTGGCTCGGGATTCTTGTTTTTGTTTCGACTAAATAGACCCATGGGATTTATCTATCCTTTGACAAGATTAAGCAAAGAATATGTACAACGAAGTATTGACCCGTTAAAAACTGACATTAAACGCCTTAATGCGTCAAAATTTGATCTAAAAATAGCTGTAGGCGCTCAGATTCTGGGTTGTTAAAGAAGGTTTCCGGGTCATTCTCCTCGACAATCTGCCCTTCGTCCATGAAAATAATGCGATTGGCAACCTTGCGCGCAAACCCCATCTCATGAGTCACACAGATCATAGTAATACCCTCTTGCGCTAGCTCTACCATCACATCTAGTACTTCTGAGATCATCTCTGGATCTAGCGCTGAAGTCGGCTCATCAAAGAGCATAATCTTAGGTGAAGTGCACAGAGCTCTGGCAATGGCAACACGCTGCTGCTGACCGCCAGAAAGTTGATTTGGATACTTTTCAGCTTGGTCCTTAATGCCAACCCTATCCAGCAAACTTAAAGCTTTTTCTCTGGCCTCTTGCTTGGTTTCGTTGTGTACCCAAATTGGTGCTAAAGTCAGATTATCGATAATGGAAAGATGCGGAAATAGGTTAAAGTGCTGAAATACCATAGACACTTCAGAGCGTACCTGGCGGATTTTTTTAACATCGTCGGTCAAAAAAGTACCATCCACTTGAATCTCACCCTCTTGAAACTTCTCTAGAAAGTTCACACAACGAATCAAAGTTGACTTGCCACTACCCGAAGGGCCACAAACCACGATAATCTCACCCTCTTTTACGTTGAGATTAACATCGTTAAGTACGTGAAAATCACCATACCATTTATTTAGGCCTTGAATTTTAATAATGTCTTCTGTTGTCTTGTTTTGCATAATTAAACCTTTTGATGATCTGTACTAAAACGCGTCTCTAAACGCTTAGAATAACGACTCATTGAGTAAAGAATAACCCACATAACCAGGGTTACAAACACATAACCTTCAGTCTCTCGACCTAGCCAGTTCTCATCACTGGTGGTTAGATGTACCATGGCCAATACGTCAAATAGGCCAATGATAAGCACTAGGGTTGTATCTTTAAACAAGGAGATAAATGAGCCAACAATATTAGGAATGGATATTTTCAGCGCTTGCGGTAGGATAATAAGTATGGTTTTTTGATAAAAACTCAGTCCCATGGCATCCGCCGCTTCATATTGCCCCTTAGGAATGGCCTGCAGGCCACCACGGATCACCTCGGCGATATAGGCCGCCTGGAACAAAGTAATACCAATCAGTGCGCGTAGGAGCTTGTCAAAGTCCATACCCTCGGTAAAAAACAGCGGCAAGACCACAGAGGCCATAAATAAGATGGTAATCAATGGCACACCGCGAATAAACTCCACATACACCACTGAGAAGAATTTAATAATCTTCATCTCTGATTGTCGACCCAAGGCCAGCAAAATACCAATCGGAAACGAGGCAACAATACCTACTGCTGCCACCACGACGGTTAGCATGAGACCGCCCCATTTGTTGGTTTCTACTACTTCGAAGCCTAGACCACCATAGAGTAAGAAAAAGGCGACAATCGGATAAACCACAAACATGCCGATAATAATGAGCAGTTGATGTTCATAGCCCTTTAATAAGCGCGCTATCACCATCAGCGCTAATACTAGGTAAAAAGCCGCATCAACACGATAATACTGATCACTAGGATAAAAGCCATAGACAAACAGGTTGATCTTTTCAATCACATAACTCCAGCAAGCTGCTTCTTTGGTGCACTGATCGTTACTAACCGGGGCAAAACTGGCGTCAAATAGCATCCAATTGGCCAATGGTGGAATACTGATGTACAACAGATACAGGGCTAATAGCGTCAATGCACTATTAAACGGCGTAGAGAAGAGATTTTCTCTTAGCCAGCGCAAAGCACCAATTTGCGATATTGGCGGATTTTTACCCGGTTTTGTTGCGTATACAGCCATCTATCTGGTTTTAATCCTCATTCTATGATTGACAATATTAAGTAGTAGCGAAATTGCCAAGGAAATCGTTAAATACACTGCCATGGTCATCAAAATAATCTCCACCGCTTGTCCGACGTTATTGAGCACAGTACCCGTAAAGGTAGAGACCAGCTCAGAATAGCCAATTGCCGTCGCTAGCGATGAGTTTTTGGTTAGGTTTAGGTATTGATTAATAATCGGTGGGATCGCCACTCTAAGCGCTTGGGGTAATACCACCAGTTTAAGCGATTGTGTTTGCGTCAGCCCCATGGACATAGCTGCCTCTTTTTGTCCCTTATTGACCGATTCAATGCCCGATCTAATGGCCTCAGCAATATAAGTAGCGGTATATACACTCAGTGCAAAGGCCAGTGATAAAAACTCAGGCGAGAGACTCATGCCACCTCTAAAGTTAAAGCCCTTAAGCGCTGGATAATCAAAATGCAGCGGTGAGCCCATCATTAGAAATACCACCAATGGCAAGCCTACTACCAGTAGCAGTGAATAACCCCAAGTGTTGGTTTGTACGCCAGTATCATCATGCTTTTTATCAAAGTGGCGCTTCATCATGACCTTGAGCACAATGCCCAGTACCACGGCCAGTAGTACCCACATAAAGCCCGATTCAGCAATTGGCCTAGGGAAATAAATACCGCGAAGATTCACAAAGATGCTATCAAATAGCTCAAAGCTTTGTCGCGGGTGTGGAAAACTCACCAAGGCAATGTTGTACCAAAACAGGATCTGCAACAAGATTGGGATGTTTCTGAAAAATTCAATATAACCTGTGGCCAATTTGGCGATTAGGTAGTTATTAGAAAGTCGGGCGATACCAATGATCAGACCAATAATTGAGGCAAAAATAATGCCAGTTATCGATACCACAATGGTGTTAATCAGTCCAACGTAGAATACGGTCAAGTTACTAGAACTTGGAGAATAATCAATTAAATATTCGGCAATATCAAAGCCTGATTCTGAGTGCAAGAAGCCAAAACCGGTCTTAATGCCACGCGCCTCAATGTTGATAAACATATTATCAATGGCCGCGTAAAACACATAAAGTGTTGCTACTAAAGTAATAACTTGAAATAAGAAGGCTCTTACTTCGTTGTTATATAAAAATGAAAATAAAGATTTATCTTTA
>CAZLDG010000045.1:0-5666 GCA_964558405.1 uncultured Candidatus Thioglobus sp.
GTTTAACCACGGCACTGGGCAAGGAAAACATCAGCACATCACTGGCGGTTTTGGCACTGGCCTTCAGACAGGTATTGGAAAAAATACAACTTTCCATAATACTTTGGCCGCTGTTGAGCATTTGCAGGATGATGTCTTTGCCATTCTCAGCGGTTTTAAAGACCTTGACCCAGCCCACCAAGATAATATGCAGATGCGTGGCAAGGTTGTTTTCCAGTACCACCATTTTGTTCTTGGGAATTTGATAAATCTCACCACTATTGACAATATGCTTAACCTCATAGGCTGGCATGTCATTGAAAATGGAGAGCTTATAAACCAGGCGCTGCTCAATGTCCAATTCTTGAATCGAATCTTTGGTGAACAATCGATGTTTGTGATCGAGGTTGAGAATCAACTCATACTCCACGGTATGCATCACCTGAAGTTTGTTGGAAATCAGTCCAAACCAATCTTTGGCATCCAGTTGTTCGGTAATATCTTGCTCGCCCGTGGTAACGGCTTGGTGAATTTTCTCTAAGACTGAGGCATCAGGGATCTCATAGGTGGATTTAACAATCTCTTGTTGTTCCAAAGTTGCCAAGGATAAAAAAGACTGCTCATAGTAGTTTTGCTCGTTCAACAACGATTCGATATGCTCTTGGTATTCGTCATCAAATTGATGTTCGACAAAACCTCGAATCAGAGTCAATCGTTCCAGTCCAACCTTTTCTTTCCACTGAATAAAAAACACAAAGGCGCTGACCGCATTCGGGTGTAGGTTTTTAATTCTGAGCACAAAACTGCTCATCAATTGAATCAGAGGTTTGACCAAGCCAAAGGTGTAAAAATCAAAAATTTTGGTGGCAGAGGTCTGGTTGCTAAGCGTTAGCTGACGCTGATTTTGCAGCCTGTCTAAGTGGAAGGTGATGTTAGAGACTAGCTTGAGTTGATCGCTTTTGAGTTCAGACTCGTCTTTCCATTTGTTAATGTAATTGCCTAACTCGGTGAGTTGCGCATCGGTTTCTAATAGGTAGCCTGAGAGTTTGTTTTTATTGTCTTGATTTTGGTCACGAACAAACAAGGTAGAGAGTCCACGCTCTCCTTGCAGACTGTGAATCACATCGGACAAACAAACAAGATATTCCTTCATAATCGGTATCGAAAATAGACAGACTTATAGTGGGGTTATGATACCGTAAAAAATCCAATGGATAAAATTATGTGACATACATCACATAAATGCAAGTTGCCTTTAATTATTGATTCACGTCAAGGTTGCTGAGCTGGTAAAGCGCAAAATTGCCATAACTTTTTTAAAAAACCACAAAAGGAGTGTGTGATGGGTGTAGCAATGATCAGTTCAAAGCAAGGCCAAGCCAATTCGGTTCTGGCGGCAAATACCTTTGCCTTTACGGCGTGTTTCGCGGTTTGGGTAATGTTTTCCATTATTGGTATCCCCATTAAAGAGTTATTAACCCTGAGTGAAACACAGTTTGGTTTATTGGTGGCCACACCGATTCTAACCGGTTCGGTGATGCGTCTGCCAGTGGGCATGCTAACCGACAAGTTAGGTGGACGTATCGTTTATTTCGTGCTGATGCTCACCATGATTATTCCACTCTGGTTTATCGGTGAAGCCACCGAATACTGGCAGTTCTTAGTCCTAGGTCTGTTTGTGGGTATTGCTGGTGCCTCATTCTCAGTGGGTATTGCTTATACCGCCAAATGGTTTGAGCGTGATCGTCAAGGTTTTGCCATGGGTATCTTCGGTGCCGGTAACGCCGGTGCCGCACTAACCAAGTTTGTCGCACCATCACTGGTTGTGGCTTACGGCTGGCAAGCGGTGCCAAAAGTTTATGCGGTTGCCATGGTCATCACGGTAATTCTTTACTGGATGTTTACTTATGAGGATCCAGATCACAAGGTAGCTTCGACAGTAACCGTTAAAGATCAGTTAAAAGCGCTGAATGACCCAAGACTTTGGAAGTACATGCAGTACTACTCAATCGTATTCGGTGGCTTCGTAGCACTATCACTATGGATGACCAAGTACTACATCAACGAGTATGGCTTTGACCTACAAACAGCGGCGCTATTGGCAGCCATCTTTGTACTGCCATCGGGTGTGATCCGTGCCCTAGGTGGTTGGTTCTCAGATAAATATGGTGCTTACAAGGTAACTTGGTGGGTAATGTGGATCTCATTGGTTTGCTTATTCTTCATGTCTTACCCGCAGACCAGTCTAACCATTCAAACAACCACAGGCCCACAGTCATTTGATATCGGTCTAAACGTTTGGGTATTTACTTTCTTACTATTCGTGGTAGGTATTGCTTGGGGCTTTGGTAAGGCGTCAGTATTTAAGTTCCTATCAGATGAGTATTCAGACAAGATTGGTGTGGCTTCAGGCATCGTAGGCCTGGCTGGTGGTATGGGTGGGTTCCTATTGCCAATCATGTTCGGTGCACTAATTGACTATACCGGAATTAACTCAGTGATCTTTATGTTGCTCTACGGTGCAACGGCGGTATCACTTATTTGGATGCACTTCACTTTCTCTAAAGATCAGAAAGCGAAAAATGTTGAGCAAGCTCGTCAGGATGCCTTGGCAGAATGCAAGGCTGACAACAGCTAATAATTAATCATAGTTTTTAATAAAAGGAGGTCGTAATGGCTCAAGATATAAAAAGCTGGAACCCGGATGACGAAGCCGAGTGGGACAGCAAAGGTAAGGCGATAGCCAACCGCAACTTGTGGATTTCCATCCCAAGTCTATTGTCGGGATTCGCCGTCTGGTTGATGTGGGGTATTATTACCGTGCAAATGCTAAACACGGGCTATGGCGGTTTCGATAAGTCACAGCTATTCACATTAGCAGCGATTGCCGGTCTATCAGGTGCGACACTAAGAATTCCATCGACTTTCTTTATTCGCCTAGCAGGTGGTCGAAATACCATTTGGCTGACGACCTCGTTGTTGATTTTGCCAGCATTAGGCCTGGGTATTGCCCTGTCTAGACCGGATACGCCATTCTGGCACTTCCAGTTATTGGCATTACTATCTGGCTTTGGTGGCGGTAACTTTGCCTCTTCAATGTCAAACATCTCGTTCTTCTTCCCGAAGAAGATCCAGGGTTATTCATTGGGTATGAATGCTGGTCTGGGTAACTTTGGTGTAACCACCATGCAGATCGTGATTCCATTGGTGATGACCATGGCAGTAGCAGGCAACCCAACGGAATTGCAAATCGCTTCAGGTACGCTGGTTGGTAAGATTCCTGCCGGTACTGATACTTATCTGCAAAATGCCGGTTATATCTGGGTGATTTTCCTAATCCCACTATCGATCGCTTCTTGGTTAGGTATGAATAACATTACCGAAGAGCATGTCTCGCCGAATATCGGTTCAACCATGGGCGCCTTTATCAAGATCATCGTGATGTTGATCCTAGGTCTGTCAACTGCAGCCTTCGGTCTATGGCTAATGCTGCCTGAGGTAGCCTCAGGTTCTGGTCTGATGCTAAGTAAGTGGATTGCACTACCAATCATTATTGCTTTGACCGTACTATTACTTAAGTTACTGCCACTGGGTAAAGACTATAAAGAAGGTATCAATCGTCAGTATAAGATCTTTGGTAACAAGCACACTTGGGCCATGACCATTATCTACACCATGACCTTCGGTTCGTTTATTGGTTATGCGGCAACACTGGCACTGTCAATTAAAGTTATCTTTGGTTTCCAGCATTTGATGGTAGATGGCGTAATGACGCACTCAACCATTAACCCGAATGCGCCATCAGCGCTAACCTATGCTTGGATGGGTGCTTTCGTTGGTGCCTTGATTCGTCCAATCGGTGGCATGATCTCTGACAAGATGGGTGGTGCGAAAGTAACGCAAATCATCTCAGCAGTGATGGTAGCGTCAGCACTGGGTGTGGCTTACTTCATGAAGCAAGCATACGCCTCAGCAACACCGGAAGATTATTTCTGGCCATTCCTATCACTATTCGTTCTATTGTTCGCGATGACGGGTATTGGTAATGGTTCAACCTTTAGAACGATCTCGCAAGTGTTCAATAAAGAGCAAGCAGGTCCAGTACTAGGTTGGACATCAGCGGTAGCAGCTTATGGTGCTTTCATCATTCCTAAAGTGTTTGGTGAGCAGATTAAAGCCACAACGCCTGAGAATGCGCTTTATGGATTTGCCATCTTCTATGCCGTTTGTATGGTGATCAACTGGTGGTTCTACTTACGTAAGAATGCCGAGTTCCATAATCCATAACCCTTAACCCCTTGGAGCAAGTGTTCCCACTTGCTCCCCCTTAGGAAAGGCAATTCTTAGAGTTGTTTTTCCTAAAGGCAGAGGCCTTTAGTTATAAGACTTAAAAACAGGAGAAAAATATGAGTCATTTTTTAGACAGACTGAAATACTTTAATCGTATCAAGTCGACCTATTCAAAGGGGCATGGTATTGTCACTGAAGAGGATCGCGGTTGGGAAGATACCTATCGTAATCGTTGGCGCCATGATAAAGTGGTGCGTTCAACGCATGGTGTGAACTGTACCGGTGGTTGTTCATGGCAAATCTTTGTAAAAAATGGCTTAGTCTCTTATGAGATGCAGCAAACTGACTACCCAAGAACGCGTGAGGACCTACCGAATCACGAACCTCGTGGTTGTCAACGTGGTGCGTCATTCTCTTGGTACCTATATTCCCCGCATCGTATTAAATACCCATTGATTCGTGGTCGACTACTGGATTTGTACCGCGCTGAGAGAGCCAGCGGCAAAGACCCAGTCGAAGCTTGGGAAGCGATTCAAACTGACAAGACCAAGCGTGATGCCTATGTGGGTGTCCGTGGTCTGGGTGGCTTTGTCCGCTCAACTTGGGATGAAGTGGTTGAAATGACCGCTGCTGCCAACGTTTACACCATTAAGAAATGGGGACCTGATCGTATTTACGGCTTCTCTCCAATTCCAGCCATGAGTATGATTTCTTATGCAGCCGGCTCCAGATACCTATCAATGATTGGTGGCGGTGTGGGCTCATTCTACGATTGGTATTGCGACCTACCACCTGCTTCTCCACAGGTTTGGGGTGAACAAACTGACGTACCTGAATCTGCTGACTGGTACAACTCGAAATATATTATTGTTTGTGGTGCTAACCTACCAATGACGCGTACGCCAGATGCGCACTTCGCGGTTGAATCGCGTTATAACGGTACCAAGGTGGTATCAATGGCACCAGACTACGCTGAATATGTGAAATTTGCTGATCTGTGGATGCCAGTGAAACAAGGTACAGACGCTGCTGCCTTTATGGCCATGGGTCATGTGGCGCTGAAAGAATTCCACGTGGATAAGCAAGATCCATACTTCACTGAGTATGCGCGTAGCTTTACCGACTTCCCAATGCAGGTGATCTTAGAAGAGCGTGATGGCAAGACCGTGACCGGTCGTTTCCTACGTGCCTCAGACTTTGATCAAAACCTGGGTGAAGACAACAACGCCGAATGGAAGACCATCGTGTTTGACAGCAAGAGTCAATCATTTGTGGTGCCAAACGGTTCAGTAGGTTTCCGCTGGGGTGAAGACGGCAAGTGGAACATCTTAGAGCAAGCCAATGGTCAAGAGATTGAAGCTGAGCTTAGTTGCATCAACAATTCGGATACCGTGGTT
>CAZLDG010000046.1:0-5619 GCA_964558405.1 uncultured Candidatus Thioglobus sp.
GTATAGCCCATTGAAGAGCGTACACCACCCATCATTTGGTGAATGATAGGGCGGATTGAGCCTTTAAATGGTACGCGACCCTCAATACCTTCTGGTACCAATTTATCCGCCTTAGAATCCGATTGGAAGTAACGATCAGATGAGCCATGTGCTTGGTTCATGGCGCCAATAGAGCCCATGCCACGATAAGATTTATACGCACGACCTTGGTACAGTTCTACTTCACCTGGAGACTCTTCAGTACCAGCAAGCATAGAGCCTAGCATCACGCAATAAGCGCCTGCAGCAAAAGCTTTGGCAATATCGCCCGAGTAACGAATACCACCATCAGCAATCAGTGGCACACCTGTGCCCTTAAGTGCATCAGCCACATCCGCTACTGCACTAATTTGTGGTACACCCACACCAGCCACAATACGCGTGGTACAAATACTGCCTGGACCAATACCCACTTTCACACAGTCTGCACCAGCTTTAACTAGGTCTAGTGCTGCAGCGCCGGTGGCAATATTACCCGCAATAATATCCAGATTTGGATGTTTGGCTTTGGTCTTTTTCACGCGATCTAACACACCTTGAGAATGACCATGTGCTGTGTCGATGACAATCACATCTACACCAGCCTCAACCAAGGCATCGATGCGCTCACCAGTACCAGCAGCCACACCAACGGCCGCGCCTACGCGCAAACGCTCTTGGTCATCTTTACAGGCATTTGGGAAATCGGTTGATTTTTGAATATCACGTACAGTGATCATACCTTTTAGTTCGAAATTATCATCGGTAATCACCACGCGTTCAATACGGTGTTGTTGTAATAAGGCACGCACTTCGCTCATGTTGGTACCTTCTTTCACGGTGATTAGATCACTTTGCGGGGTCATGACATTGTCAACCGTCTCATCTAGGCGAGTTTCAAAACGCACGTCGCGTCCTGTTACCAAACCTACGATAGTATTGCCTTCAACCACAGGCAGTGCAGAGATTTTGTTTTTCTGTTGCATCTCGAATACTTCTTGAATGCTGGCCTTAGGACCAATAGTAATAGGTTCACGAATAATGCCCGATTCAAAACGTTTAACCTTACGCACTTCATCGGCTTGCTCTTGAGTTGACATATTCTTATGAATAATGCCGATACCACCTTCTTGGGCAATGGTGATAGCCAGCTTAGCCTCAGTAACCGTATCCATAGCCGCTGACAAAACCGGCGTATTGAGTGAGATATTCTTGGTTAGCTGTGTTTGTAGACTAACCTCTTTAGGCATGGTAGTGGAATGCGCTGGTACCAAGAGTACATCGTCAAATGTCAGAGCGGTTTTAAGTAGTTTCATTTAGTATCTCCTACGGTTAATGAAGTTGGGCACGATGATGCCGATGATAATTCCGAAAAACAGAACAATAGCACCAACAACAAACCAGTTTCTTGAGCTGGCGTCTTTGTCAACACTTTGATTGTTTTTAAGCAGTTGTATTTCTGATTTGAGCTGCAACACCTGGGTATTGAGTCGCTCATTATTGTGTTCAAGTTTAAGTGCGTCTTTATAAACCTGCTCCACATGTTCTTTTTCACTTTTAAGTTTAGAGCCCTGAATGGAAAGCTTGGTATTTTCTTCACGCAGTTGAGAGACTTGTGCTTCCAACTCTAGGGTACGGCCTTGTTGTTTGCCTAAGCTAAGCTTGTTGGCATTATAAGATTGTCTTAACTTCTCTAGTTGTGTACGTGCCGGCTCATGATTAGACAAATAACGGGAAATAACCCAGCCAGTGGTGCCATCAATCTTGACTTGGGTCCAGCCGTCTTCTGTGGCTTGGATGATAGACATCTTTGAGCCTGAGGGCAGGGAGCGAATAATGTTATCGCCAAAGGTTTTGTCTTGGCGCATAGGGATATCAACCTGATCGGTAATATAGACATAGGACTCTGCGCTAACAACCGAGGTTGTAAGGAGTAGTGCGCAGAATAAGTGTCTTGTTCTCATTATAGGTTTGCGATTTTTTCCAATTGTGTGCTAAGCTCGTTTAGCTGAGTACTGACCGAGGCTAGTCGCTCTCTTTCGGTATTAACAATTGCCTCAGGTGCACCGGAGACAAACTTTTCATTGTTTAGTTTAGCTTCAAACTGGGCTTTTTGCTTTTCTAATTTTTCAATTTCCTTATTAAGGCGCGCCGCTTCTTGCTCTTTATCAATCAAACCTGCTAGCGGAATAAGAATCTTCATATCTCCCACTAGGGCAGTAGCTGATTCTGGCGCTTGCTCATCACTATCGAGTCTGGTGATTTTCGTTATTTTGGCCAAAGTATTGAGCACGCCAGCATTGTTGTCCAAATACTGCGTATCTTGTTTAGAGAAGTTTTGTACAAAACACGGCAACGGCTTAGAAGGGGCGATGTTCATTTCACCGCGAATCTGACGAATACCTAAAATAAAGCTTTGTAGCCAAGCCACCTCCTGTTGTGCTGATGCGCTAATGAGTGAGTCTTCCACTTGTGGGTAAGCCTTGGTCATCAGACTCTCATTATCAGTATTACTTAGAGTTTGACACTGCTCAAAAATTTCCTCGGTAATAAAAGGAATGATTGGGTGCAATAGGGTAACAATCTCATCCAATACCTTAATCAAAGTGGCTTCAGTACCGGCTCTACTTGCATCATCTTGTAGTAGCGGCTTGGACAGCTCTAAGTACCAATCGCAATAATCATGCCAAACGAACTCGTATAGTTCTTGCGCCATCAGATCCAAGCGATAGTCACTCAAGTGTTTTTCTACTTGAGCTTTGGTGTTTTGTAAGCGCGTTAGAATCCACTGGTCAATGGTTGAGGTTGGCGCATTGACATCAATGTTTTTATCCTCAAGTTTCATCAACACAAAACGCGAGGCATTCCACAGCTTGTTACAGAAGTTACGATAACCCTCAACACGCTTTAAATCAAATTTAATATCACGACCAAATGAGGCCAGTGCCGCAAAGGTAAAGCGCAGTGCATCAGTACCAAAGGCATCAATACCTTCTGGGAATTCTTGCTGTGTTTGCTTTTTGATTTTCTTGGCCAGGGCTGGTTGCATCATGCCTTGGGTGCGTTTCTCTAATAAGTCTTCTAGTGAAATGCCATCGATTAGATCAATAGGATCGAGTACATTACCCTTGGATTTAGACATTTTCTGCCCTTGTCCATCGCGAATCAAACCGGTAATGTAAATGTCTTTAAAGGGTACGTCATCAGCAAACTTCAGGCCAAACATAATCATGCGTGCTACCCAGAAAAAGATAATATCAAAGCCGGTAACCAAGACATCGGTTGGATAAAAGCGTGACAGTTCGGGGGTTTTCTCCGGCCAACCTAGGGTTGAAAACGGCCATAGAGCTGAGGAGAACCAAGTGTCTAGCACATCGTTATCTTGGGTAAGTTCTACGCCTTCGCCGGCTTGAGCTTGGGCCTCTTCCAGTGAATCAGCTACATAGACATTGCCATGGTTATCATAATAAGCAGGAATGCGATGACCCCACCAAATTTGGCGAGAAATACACCAGTCTTCGATGTTTTCCATCCAATTGTAATAAGTCTTTGACCAATTCTCTGGCACAAAACGAATGTCACCGTTTTTCACCGCGTCAATGGCCGGTTCAGCCAGTGGAGCAATCTTAACAAACCATTGATCGGTTAGATAAGGCTCAATCACCGCATTGGTGCGATCGCCACGAGGCACCATCAACTTGTGCGGTTCAATTTTCTCCAGTAGCTCTTGCGCTTCTAGATCTTTAATAATTTGCTTGCGCGCATCGAAACGATCCATGCCGATATAGGCGCTTTCAACTACGTCGTTGATTTTGGCATCATCGGTTAGAATATTAATCACAGCCAAGTCGTGGCGTTGACCCATTTCATAGTCATTGAAATCATGTGCTGGGGTAATTTTTACACAGCCGGTACCAAATTCCATATCCACATAATCATCAGCAATAATCGGAATCTGTCGATTGGTTAGTGGCAAGTCGATGGTTTTACCCACCAAGTGCGTATAACGCTCATCTTCTGGATGTACGGCAACCGCACTATCGCCGAGCATGGTCTCCGGACGGGTGGTGGCTACCACCATCACTTCGTCGCTACCGGTAATCGGATAGCGCATATGCCAGAGTGAGCCTTGCTCCTCGGTATTAATTACCTCTAGGTCAGATACTGCGGTATGTAAAACTGGATCCCAGTTAACCAAGCGCTTACCGCGATAGATTAAATCTTCCTGGTATAGCTGTATAAAGACTTTTTTAACTGCATTAGACAAGCCTTCGTCCATGGTAAAGCGTTCACGCTCCCAATCAACCGATGAGCCCAGACGACGCATCTGTGAGGTAATGGTGCCGCCAGATTGTTCTTTCCATTCCCAGATTTTCTTGGTAAATTCTTCTCGACCCAGATCATGGCGCGTAATATCTTGTGCTGAGAGTTGTCTTTCGACCACCATCTGTGTGGCGATGCCAGCATGATCGGTACCCGGTTGCCAAAGCGTTTGATCACCGCGACCACGGTGATAGCGCGTTAGTACATCCATAATGGTGTGCTGGAAGGCGTGCCCCATGTGCAAAGAGCCAGTGACATTAGGTGGTGGCAGCATAATGCAATAAGCATTATTGGCGTCAGAATTTGCCCCAGAGTCAAATAGGTTTTTGTCTTCCCAAAGCGCTCGATATTTGGCTTCGATCTGTGAAGGGTTGTAGGTTTTTTCCATCAACGTGAATAAGTATGGATTAAACTTGGCAATTATACAATATGTCTATAATAAGTTGGTAAATTTAACGCGCTTAAAACACATAAAAATGGATAACTCTATCGCCAATATTTCATTGATAAATCTAGGCTTTGCCGCCATACCTGCATTATGGGTTATTTGGGTGTTGTTTAAGTGGTCTCTAGATGGGAAAAATGCCCTGTATTCAATTGCCAGAATGCTGACTCAATTGCTATTGGTAGGTTATGTATTAAGTTATATTTTTGCCACCGATAGTGCCTGGGTGGTGATTGGGGTGTTGTCGGTAATGGTATTTGCCTCCAGTTGGATTGCCATGGGCGTGGTCAAGGTGCATCGACGAGCCTTATATCGACATGCACTATTGGCCATTGCTACTGGTGGGGTGATTATGTTTGTGGTTATTATGCTGGTGGTGCTAGAGGTTGATGCTTGGTATACGCCACATATTGCCATTCCCATTGCCGGGATGATTTTTGCCAATAGTATGAACAGCGTTTCACTAGCAGCCGAACGTTTGAGTGTTGAACTATCTCGAGGAGAGCAGTATTTACAAGCCAAAACCACCGCTTTGCAAACCGCGATGATTCCGGTAATTAACTCTTTGTTTGCAGTAGGCTTGGTCTCGCTACCAGGCATGATGACTGGGCAGATTCTCTCTGGTGTCTCCCCACTGATTGCTGCGCGTTATCAAATCATGGTAATGCTGATGATTTTTGCTGCCAGTGGCATTTCAAGTATTTTATTTCTCATTAGCGCTCAACGAGTTTTTCAACCGCGTGAATAGTAATCAATACCAACCCATTTCTTGCGAGATGCATAATTTAATTGAGATTGCCATTATGCGCGCTCAAGTACTAACCGTGCGCATT
>CAZLDG010000047.1:0-5587 GCA_964558405.1 uncultured Candidatus Thioglobus sp.
TGGATTTCAACACCTTCACGTAGTGCATCATCAATTTCTTCTTGTGCCGCTGGCATGTCATCGATGGTTGAACGTGTGGTTAGTAGCACATCCGCACCCAGACGCTTAGAGGTATCTACCACGTCATGCGCTGTGTCGTTAAAGATGATATGCTCTGGACGATCTTTGTCAGCCACGTTCTCAATGTTACCCAGACGACGGGCAACTGATACCACGTCGATTGAAGTATCACCACCACCAATACAAATCACTTTACCAGTGATGTGCTGCAAGCGGCCTTGGTTGTAAGCTTCAAGGAAAGCCACACCTGACACACAGTTAGCTGCTTCACCACCTGGCACTGGCAGGGTACGACCACTCATCGCACCGATGGCGAATAGTACCGCGTCGTATTCTTTTTCTAGCTCTTCCAGAGAAACATCCACGCCCACCTTAGTGTTCATCTTAGTTTCAACACCGGTTTCGATAATACGGTTGATTTCGTGGTTTAGTACGTCTCTTGGTACACGATAGTCTGGAATACCGTACATCATCATGCCGCCTAGCTGGTCGTACTTCTCAAACACCGTTACTGCATGACCTTGACGACGCAACTTAAGTGCAGCCGCTAGACCGCCGCAACCGCCACCGATAATGGCAACTTTCTTGCCTGTGTCTGCTGCGTCGATTTCAAACTTATAACCTTCTTTTTGTGCGTTATCACCAATAAACTGCTCTACCGCGTTAATACCAACGGTATCTTCAACTTCGTTACGGTTACAGCCGTCTTCACAAGGTGCTGGACAAACACGACCCATAACTGATGGGAACGGGTTAGCACTGGTTGAACGACGGAACGCATACTCCTGCCATGACATATCGCCTGAAGGCTTCTCCATGCCACGAACAATGTCTAACCAACCACGAATGTTGTGGCCTGACGGGCAAGAGCCTTGACAAGGAGGGGTTTGGGTTACATAAGTTGGGCACTTGTATGAAGTGTCCTCTTGAAAAATCTTTTGGTTCCAAGGAACTTTCTTTTGATTATCGCCATCATCTGTAAAAAGTCTAAACGTATGGCCTTCACCTTTTGTCGATTTTCCGTATGGATTTGATTGCATAGTATCTCCTTGTTATTTATTCAGTTTCTGCTTCTTCCGCTTGCTCAGCTTCCGAGTCATCAGTTTGGGGTTTTTCCATCACAATTGCCTCACTCACCAATTGGTGAACACTCACAATCATGTATGGATCAAAATCAAATTTAGGTAGCACCTTAGTGAACTGCGACTTACAAATCGCACAGATCGCCGCTAGGGTATCTACACCGTTGTTCTCTTCTACCTCTTTCAAGGCTTTCATTCTTGGCATGGCACCTTTGACACGAATCTCCATCAGGTCATCGGTTAGTAGGCCACCGCCACCGCCGCAGCAGAACGTAGACTCTTTAATGGTGGAACGTTCCATATCAACATAGTTGTTACAAACCGCTTTAATCACCTCACGTGGCAAGATAAATTGACCACCTGGAATGCCGCCCATGTTGGTCGCACGTGCCACATTACAAGAATCGTGGAAAGTCACCGTGCGGTGATCATTCTCACTCTTATCAAAGGTTAATTTGTCCTGTTGGATTAGGTTGTGTGTGTATTCAATGATGTGCTGTGGCTGTGGGTAGCGAGAATCTAGTTGATTCTGCAACTTCAAACCAAACTCATCAGTGGCACCAGCGCCCACACCTGCTAAGGTGTTCCAGAAGCTGTAAGCCACACGCCAAGCGTGACCACACTCACCAACGATAACACGTGATACTTCTAAGTCTAATGCTGCCTTACGAATACGTAGTGCGGCTTTACGCATGACATCGTAAGAACCGATGAACATACCAAAGTTCGCACCTTCTGAGGCGTATGAACTCAGGGTCCAAGTCACGCCGTCTTCGTGGAAGACCTTACCATAGCCAATCAAACCATCAATATGCGGCTCGGCAAAGAAGTCAGCCGATGGGGTGATCAGTAGGATTTCACTGCCTTTTTGATCCAGTGGGTACTTAACTGGTACACCACAATCTTCTTCGACCTCTTCTTCTAGGTCGATTAAGGTGTCTTTTAGCGCTGGCTCAGGTAGACCTAGGTTGTTACCAACCGTTAGTGCCTTACCCAGAATTTGGTTACAGTATTTCTGACCCAGACCAACCGTGTCTAGCACTTCACGAGCTGCCATTGAAATCTCAGCCGTGTCAATACCGTATGGGCAAAATACCGAACAACGACGACATTGTGAACACTGGTGATAGTAGTTATACCAATCATCCAACATCTCATCATCTAGGTCTTTCGCGCCCACCAATTTCGGGAAATATTTACCCGCAAAAGTGTAGTAGCGACGATACACGCTTCTAAATAAATCTTGGCGCGCAACCGGCATGTTCTTAGGATCTGAGGTACCTAAGAAATAATGACATTTATCCGTGCAGGCGCCACACTTAACACAAGAATCTAGGAAAACCTGTACCGAGCGATACTTAGATTTAAGCTCGCCCATTTTGGCAATGGCCACTTCCTGCCAATTGTCAATCTTGTCACCTGGGAAACCCAGTGGCGCCTGAAACTCTTCTGAGGATTTGAATGGGCCTTCGCCCTCCATAATGCCGTCGTTTAGCTCAGGAATCTCAATATAAGTTGGCAACTCTGGCACTTCAAATTCTTTTGCCATAATTATTCGTCCTTACCTAATGTTTGTTCTAATTTAACTGCATGTGTCTGCTCTTGCTCCAAAGCCCAGTCAGAGATATGGCGCTTTTGACGCGCATCATCCACTTGGTTACGGGTTGGACTAAAGAACACGCCAGGTACGTGCAGAAGTTTTGAGATTGGGAAGACTGCCATCAATACAATCACCATCAGTAGATGCGCTAAGAAAGCGAAATCCGTTGGCAAGTTTGACCAGTCAAAGGTAATTAAGCCGGTGGCAAAGCCTTTCACGGCCATCACATCGGTGTGGTTGGCGGTAAAGGTCATCACCGCACCACTAATACCAATCACCAATAGCATCAACAGCATTAAATAATCGCTGGGTGCTGAAATATAACGAATACGCTCAACGAAAATACGACGTGCCAGTAGACCAAGCAAGCCAATCACCATGGCAAAAGCGGCGTATTTAAACGGCTGTGTTAAGGTCAATAATTCAGGTAGATCGCCTGGCCAGAAGTAGCGCAGGTGTCTGATCAACACCAAGAATAAACCAATGTGGAATAACCAGCCAAATAGCCAGATCCATTTGTTAGATTTGAACAGACTTTCGAAAAGTGTCACTTCGCGTGCCATACGCAGTACCACACCAGTTTGTGTTAGTTGGGTTGGTGCAGTTGGGATCTTTAGTGGTGCCGGCGTTTTCCAGAACTGGATAATTTTGCGTGCCATGCCCACCAAGAAAATAACGAGTGCTAAATAAAATAAAGCGGTAAATAAAATACTGACAAATGACATATTGCTCTCAAACTCTATGCGTAAAAAATTTAAAAAAAGCACCTGCCATCAGACAGATGCTTTTTCTTAGCTATATCGAATTAGATACAACCAGTTGGCTTTGGAAGACCGGCAAAACGACAGCCTTGCTTACCAGGACCATATGGGAACAAAGAGTATAGGTACTTAGAGTTACCCTTATCTTTACCCATTTTCTTAGCAATCGCTTTAGTCAGTACACGTACTGCTGGTGCGATTTGGTACTCTTCAAAGTACTCACGTAAGAAATCGATTACTTCCCAGTGCTCGCTTGTTAGCTCAACGTCATCGTCTTTAGCCATCTGCTCAGCAATCTCTTTTGTCCAATCACTAAGGTCTACCAAGAAACCTTCTTCATCTACTTCTGCGCCTAAAATATCAGCCATAGTTTTACTCCTATATAAAAATTCAAGTTAAACCCAAGAAACCGCAGTTCCGTGTTCAACAACTAAATCAACAAAACCTGCATAGTCAACCAATTGGATATTATCGGCAAGTTTTGAAGAAATTCCTCGTGCATCAACATCACCTTGTAGCGCATAAACTCTGCCTTGAGCGGCCAAGTCAGCTAGCATTGGTGCGTTGTTGTGATTCGCAGCGGAAATAACACCGTCTTCGATTAATAAAATAACGCTCGTGTCGTCAATTGTATTAAGACAAGACTGTAATGAATTACGCTCGAAAGATGATTTGTTTACTGTATGTAACATATTAAATCTCCCTTAGAAACTTAGACATACGTCTTGTTCAGACATAATTGCTTTTAACTCTTCGTTAGAAACAACCTTAACCGACGGCTTTTCTTCCCAGTCGTCGTCTTCGTCTTCATAAACCAGTGGCATTAGATCATCTTCTGTCAAACCACGCTCTTCTAAAGATTCTTTAGAAACGTAAAGCTTGTTGATTTCATAATCACCCAGTGCATGATAAGTTTTAGAGAAGTTTTTCATACCAATGCCGTCTGTGTTTTGACCTTCAACGATTTGGTAAACACCATCGTCGATAAATGCCAAAGATACGTCCTGCTCGAAAGCAGCGGCAATTAGCACCACTTCTAGAGACTCTAATGCGTACACAGTACCGTAAGAAGCCTTACGGTTTAAATACATAAATTTCTTTGTGCTCATCTTAATCTCCAAATACAACTAAACGATCAGCTTGGATACCCGCTTCAATAAGCTGGCCCAGACCTGAGATACGAAACGCTGGATGGATATTGTTCATATCAATACCATTTTTGCTCGCTTCAGACTCGTCAAGCATGCCTCGACGTAGTGCTGCTGCCACACATACAACCAACTCAGGATTGCCCTCAGCATCTTTAATGCCCAGGTTAGCCCAGTTGTTAACAATGTGACGATCGTCTTGTGGTGGAACGGTAAAACGCGATGCGTTGTTAACACCATCGTGGTAGAAAAACACACGAATAACTTCATGACCCTTCTCAATTGCCGCTTTGGCGAATTGATACGCCGTATCAGACGCTTGGTGCTGATACGGCCCTTCGTTAATTTGAATAGCAAACTTCATGTTTAACAATTCCCTTTAGAAACGAATGTGTGCAGAAGAGTTTAACTGGTGACGTGAACCTTTCCAATCATTGATGTGGAACTTAGTAAACGGAAGACCAGTCTTCTCGAAGAATGCAGGCCAGCCGATACGGTCAACCCATTCACCCATTCTTTCCCAGTCGCGCGCATCTTCTTTGTACACGTTTAGGATGTTCTTAACTACCGCACCAACTTCCGGCCATCTTGGCGGGTTGTTAGGTAGGTTAGAAGCTACCAACTTGTGGAAAGAAGGCTTAGATCTTGCATTTGAGTTCTTACCACCAATCCATAGTGCGATCTTAGAGTTTTCTGGATCGTTAATCTGCATTGGAGGACAAGGTGGGAAGCATGCACCACAACAGATACACTTCTTCTCATCAACTTCTAGTGTTGGCTTGCCGTTTACCATCGCTGGACGAATCGCAGCCACTGGACAACGCGCAACAACCGTTGGACGCTCACAAACGTTAGCCACTAGATCGTGGTTAATCTTAGGCGGCTTAGTGTGCTGGATGTTAAGGGCGATATCGCCTTGACCACCACAGTTAATCT
>CAZLDG010000048.1:0-5117 GCA_964558405.1 uncultured Candidatus Thioglobus sp.
CCAAAGTCAAGAATTAGAATTTTATCGCTGTGAATATTTGTCATAATAGTGCGTATTATTTGTAGAGTCGTTAAGACCTAGTATTTTAATGAAAATTTTGGATCGTTACATTGCTAAAACACTACTTCAGTATTCCTTTGCGGTTTTGGTGGTTTTGGTTGGTGTGTTTGCCTTTTTTAAATTCTTAGAAGAAGTGGACACTATTGGTCGTGCCAACTATACCCTGATTGATGCGATTACCTATATTGCACTACTAATTCCTTCTATGACACATGCTTTATCATCATTGGTGATTTTGCTTGGCGTGATTTTGGGCTTGGGATATTTGGCCTCTAATAGTGAATTAGTAGTGATGCGCGCCTCAGGCACCTCGGTGATTGATATTACCAAAACCGTGCTAAAGCTTAGCGTGATACTGGCGGTTTTAGTAACGCTATTTGGTGAGGTGGTTGCGCCATACTCAGCGCAACAAGCTAAAAACTACCGAGCTAAAACCCTAGGAGAGCGCATTATTGGCGCTGGAGAGCAGGGGTTTTGGCTAAAAGATGGGTCGAGTTTTATTCGAGTCGATAAAAATATTGACGGCAAGGTGTTTCGAGATACAATGGTGGTAAAAACCGCAGACGGGCAAACCTTGGAGTCGGTGGCGTTTGCCAAACATTCAACCTTTGAGGCAGGCAATATGCAGCTTAATGATGCTGACTTGTATCAGCTGGACTCTACCCAACGTTTTACGCAGATTGAAAAAACCGATGTTAAGCACATTGCCAATCGGGTTGATTTTGACCAAGAATTGCTACAATCTTTAAAACAAGAGCCGCAAAATCTATCCAGCTGGAAGTTGTTAAAACACATTGGTTTTTTGTCGCGTAATAATTTGGCTGCCGATGCTTATGAGGTAGAGCTGTATTCTCGCATTATGAAGCCGTTTACTCTGCTGGCAATGATCATACTTTCTATTCCTTATGTGTTTGGATCACTCAGAGATTCTTCACTGGGTAGAAAGGTGTTTTTTGGTGTGGCGTTGGGCCTGAGTTTTCATCTACTTTCCAAGATTGGCAGTATGGTTTCACTGCGTTTTGAATTGAATCATTTTTTGAGTGCCTCAGCGCCAACTTTGGTGGTGGCGAGTATTGCATTATTGCTACTCTATCGTCAGGCTACGCGATAATATGGAGCACACTTCAACCCAAACTGAGAAAGCCAAACTCAGACAACCGAACAAGTTCCAAGTGCTGTTGCTCAATGATGATTACACTACCATGGAGTTTGTGGTGGATGTGCTGCAGAAATTCTTCTCTAAGAATGAAGAACAGGCGCATGCTATTATGCTCAAAGTGCATCTAGAAGGCGAAGGTGTTTGCGGGATTTATTCGCATGATATTGCCCAAACCAAGGTTTCCCAGGTGATTGAGCATGCCAGACGTTATGAGCAGCCTCTGATGTGCGTGATTCGTGAAATTGAGAATTAAGATATAATTAAAACTATGATTGAAAGCGGCCTACAGCAAGAAATTAACTACGTGATGACGCAGGCGCGTAATAATCGCCTAGAGTACGTGACGGTTGAACATCTATTATTGGCACTACTAAACGTGGATGAAGTCTTAGGATTTTTGCGTCAAAAACGCGTTAATACCGACGAGTTGCGTGATGAATTGGAAGAGTATATCAATTCACACACGCCATTGATTCCGCAAGATTCAGACATCGATATTGTGCCCACAGTGGGCTTTCAGCGCGTATTACAACGCAGTGTTTATCAGGCACAATCTGCACAGAAAAACACGGTGTATGCCATGAATGTATTGGTCAGCATCTTCTCTGAAAAAGAATCGCATGCGGTGTACTTACTTAAACTTAACAACATTTCGCGTCTAGAAGTGATGGAGAATATCTCCACGCAAGGAGTGGAGCCTAGCGAGGAGATTACGCCGGCAGAATCTGATGCTAAGCAGAGCAAAAAAATAGCCTTAGAAGAGTACACAATTAATCTTTGTCAAAAGGCTAGAGACGGGAAAATTGATCCGCTTTTGGGTCGAGAGCAAGAAGTGTCTCGCACCATTCAAATATTGTCGCGCCGACGTAAAAATAATCCACTATTTGTGGGTCAGGCCGGTGTAGGCAAGACCGCAATTGCTGAGGGCATTGCTAAGAAAATTGTGGAAAACAAAGTGCCTGAGGTTTTAAAAGATGCCAGTATTTATGCGCTAGATATCGGTGTGCTGATTGCCGGTACCAAGTATCGCGGCGATTTTGAAAAACGCCTGAAAGCAGTACTGACCGATTTGCAAAAAATTGAGCATGGTATTTTGTTTATTGACGAGATTCACACCTTAATTGGTGCGGGCAGTGTCTCAGGTGGATCGCTAGATGCCTCCAATTTATTAAAGCCGGCTTTGGCGGATGGCTCACTCAAATGCATGGGTTCTACCACTTATGAAGAGTATCGCCAGGTGTTCGAAAAAGACCATGCCTTGGCGCGCCGTTTTCAAAAGATTGATATTGAAGAGCCGTCGGTGGCCGATACCGTGAAAATTCTCAATGGCTTGAAAAAATACTATCAATCGCACCACAAGGTCAAATATTCTAAAGCAGCGCTAGCCTCGGCAGCTGAGCTCTCACATCGTTATATGAGCGATAAGCGCTTGCCGGATAAAGCCATTGATGTGATTGATGAAGTGGGTGCTCTGCAACAAATTTTGCCCAAGTCCAAGCGTAAAACCAATATTGGCGTGAGTGATATTGAAGATATTGTGGCTAAATTAGCACGCATTCCTTCTAAGCAAGTTAGCAGCGATGATCAATCTTTGTTAAAAAATCTAGCTGAGGATTTAAAGCTCGGTGTGTTTGGCCAAGACCCAGCGGTCGAAAGCCTGTCCACGGCGATTAAACTCTCTAGATCAGGACTGGGTCCTAATGATAGACCCATGGGCGCGTTTTTATTTGCCGGTCCAACTGGCGTGGGCAAAACTGAGATTTGCAAGCAACTAGCGCGCATTATGGGCGTGAAGTTATTGCGCTTTGATATGAGTGAATATATGGAGCGCCATTCGGTCTCAAAACTCATCGGCTCACCACCGGGTTATGTGGGTTATGATGAAGGCGGTCTGCTGACCGAGGCAGTGAATAGCAACCCTTATGCTGTACTATTACTAGATGAGATTGAAAAAGCCCATCCAGATGTGTTTAATCTTTTGTTGCAAGTGATGGACGGTGGCAAACTCACCGATGCCAATGGTCGCGAAGTAGATTTTAGAAATGTGATTTTGGTGATGACCTCAAACGTGGGTGCACATAGTGTGCAGCGCGCTTCAATTGGCTTTAATGAGCAAGATCACTCCTTGGATTATGCAGCCGAGTTGAAAAAATCTTTTGCGCCAGAATTTAGAAACCGCCTATCTGAAGTGATTTATTTCAATGCCCTGGATGAAGATACCATTGTCTTTGTGGTGAATAAATTCTTATTCGAACTTGAAGAAGTATTAGAAGCCAAGCAAGTCTCCTTAGTAGTATCTGATGCTGCGCGCAGCTGGTTTGCCAAGCATGGTTATGACTCGCAGATGGGTGCACGACCAATGGCGCGCTTAATCGAACAAGAAATTCGCAAACCATTGGCCGATGAGTTGTTATTTGGCCAGTTAGTCGGTGGCGGTACGGTTAAAGTCGGCGTTAAGCAAGATAAAATCAGTCTGAAGATTAGCGCGTGAGAATTCTAATTAGCAATGATGACGGCGTAGAAGCTGAGGGCATTCAAATGCTGATTGATGCTTTGTCTAAGGTACATGAAGTGGTGGTAGTTGCGCCCAACGATAACAAGTCGGCTGCTTCGAGTTCGCTAACCCTAAACAAACCATTACAACCTGTACAAATCCAACCCAATGTTTATAGTATCGATGCCACGCCCAGTGATTGTGTGCATTTGGCGCTATGCGGGTTTTTAGATAAGCCGGTGGACTTGGTAGTGACTGGTATTAATTTTGGGCCGAATCTGGGTGATGACGTGGTTTATTCGGGCACGGTAGCCGGTGCAATCGAGGGACGTTTCTTAGGCCTGCCTTCGATTGCGATTTCTCTGGCCAGCTGGAACGGGGAACATTTTGAGACGGCGGCACAAGTGGCAGAGCAGGTAGTGGGTGCGATTCATAGTGCGCAACTTTCACACGATACGGTACTAAACGTTAATGTGCCGGATGTGGCTTATAAAGAGATTCAAGGTTTTCAAACCACACGTTTGGGAAAGCGCCATATGTCTGAGCCCAGTATTCAAGATCAGGACGATCCAAGCATTTATTGGATTGGTGAAAATGGCAAAGAAGCCGATAATGGTATAGGTACCGATTTTCACGCGATTGCCAATAATTACGTGTCGGTTACCCCATTGCAGATTGATCTCACCAAATACAACGAGATAGATAAAGTTTCTGAGTGGTTGGGTGAGTTAGGTTAATTATTCCAGGTATCACGCAAAGCCACGGTTTTGTTAAACACCAAGGCATCGCCTGATTGATTATCACGACAAAAATAGCCTTCACGCTCGAACTGATAAGCAATCTCTGGCGCCGCGCCAAGCATGTTCGGCTCCACAAAGCCTTCAGTCACCACTAAGGATTTTGGGTTAATCAGCTGCTCGAAGTGATCATTTTTACCCGGATTTTCCAGGGTAAATAAGCGATCATACAGACGAAACTCTGCCAGTTTGGCCTGAGTTGCCTCAACAAAGTGAATCACGCCTTTAAC
Source organism: uncultured Candidatus Thioglobus sp. (assembly GCA_964558405.1). Lineage (GTDB taxonomy): Bacteria > Pseudomonadota > Gammaproteobacteria > PS1 > Pseudothioglobaceae > Thioglobus_B. Next base: position 4,741 of record CAZLDG010000048.1, read on the forward strand.
CTTGCGGCCATCGGCTGGATTTTTGCCCAAGGTGTCGGGATCATAGGTGGCGTAAACCGTGGTTACCTCACCATTGAAATCAGTATCAATCGTGTGGGCTTTAATCACGTAGGCATTTCTTAGGCGCACTTCTTTGTCTAGTGCTAAGCGTTTGTATTTTCCGTTGGGTGCTACCTCGGTAAAGTCAGCGCGATCAATATAGAGCTCGCGCGAGAAGAAAATCTCACGTTTGCCCATCTCGGGATTTTGTGGGTGATTCGGCGCGCTTAGGGTTTCCAGTTGTTCTTCTGGGTAATTTTCAATCACCACTTTAATCGGATCCAATACACCCATGGTGCGTGGTGCTACGGTATTGAGATCATCACGCAGCGCATCCT
>CAZLDG010000049.1:0-4893 GCA_964558405.1 uncultured Candidatus Thioglobus sp.
GACGCACTTTAGATAGGGTTACTTCAACACCACACTTCTCACAAACCACGTTGCGGTATTTCATGCGCTTGTACTTACCACATAGGCACTCAAAATCCTTAATTGGACCAAATACCTTGGCACAGAATAGACCTTCGCGCTCAGGCTTGAAAGTACGATAGTTAATCGTCTCTGGCTTCTTCACCTCACCATAAGACCACGAGCGGATCTTCTCAGGAGAAGCAAGGCCAACGCGAATTGCATCAAAATCGTGCTCTTTCTGCTCTAACTTATGAATCTTTAGTAAATCTTTCATGTCAGTTCTCTCCTAATTACAGTTGCTCTAGTTCAACATCGATACCCAGAGCACGGATCTCTTTAACCAGTACGTTAAAGGATTCTGGCATCACAGATTCGGTCATGTTACGGCCATCAACGATGCTCTTATACATCTTCGCACGACCTGATACATCATCTGATTTCACCGTTAGCATCTCACGTAGTGTGTGTGCAGCACCATAGGCTTCTAGTGCCCATACTTCCATCTCACCGAAACGCTGACCACCGAATTGCGCTTTACCGCTTAGTGGTTGCTGGGTTACTAATGAGTATGGACCGGTTGAACGCGCGTGCATCTTATCATCCACCAAGTGGTTTAGCTTCAGCATGTGCATATAGCCCACTGTCACTGGACGATCAAACGGCTCGCCGGTACGGCCATCATATAGCTGCTCTTGACCAGACTCTGGTAGATCAGCCAGCTTCAGTAGCGACTTAATGTCTTTTTCTTCAATACCGTCAAAGACTGGGGTTGCCATTGGCACACCTTCTCTTAGATTCTTCGCCAGCTCGATGATTTCCTCATCGCTAAAGGCGGCCAAGTCTTCTTTCTTACCATAAGAGTTATAAACCTTATCCAAGAACTCACGAATCTCAGCGATCATCTCAGCGCGCTTAGCATCTAGCATCTCGGCAATCTTAAAGCCCAGACCCTTAGCTGCATAACCCAAGTGTACTTCCAATACCTGGCCCACGTTCATACGTGATGGTACACCCAGTGGGTTTAGTACCACATCAACGGTTGAACCATCTGCTAGGTAAGGCATGTCTTCAACTGGCGATACTCTTGAGATAACACCCTTGTTACCGTGACGACCCGCCATCTTATCGCCTACTTGTAGGGTCTTACGCGTGGCCACATAAACTTTCACCATCTTCATTACGCCTGGTGGCAATTCTGCACCTTCGTTAATCTTGGCTCTTTCTTCTTCTAAGAACTGGTCAAACTCAACTTGCTTGGCCTTGGCCTGTTTCACTAGGCTAGCCACGGTCTTGTTAACGGCCGCATCTTCAACGCGAAGCTTAGCAACCGCTTTGTTCTCAAGGGCATTTAGCGTCTTAGCTGTTAGCTTGTCGCCGGCTTTAATATCGCCTGCACCCTTGGTGACCACTTGGCCTGATAGGGCTGTGCGTGCACGACGGTAGATATCACCTTCGATAATGCCGAACTCATCGTCAATATCTTTGCGGATCTTAGCCATACGCTCTTCATCAATGCTCACCGCACGCGCATCTTTCTCAACACGGTCACGGGTAAAGACTTGCACGTCAATCACCACACCCGACTTAGAAGCACCCATACGTAGTGAAGAATCCTTCACATTATTGGCCTTCTCACCAAAGATGGCACGTAGTAGCTTCTCTTCAGGTGATAATACAGTTTCACTCTTCGGCGTTACCTTACCCACCAGAATGTCGCCACCCTTAACACGAGCACCCACATAAACGATACCCACTTCATCTAGCTTAGCCAGGGCTGACTCGCTAACATTTGGAATATCGGCAGTAATCTCTTCAGGACCTAGTTTGGTATCACGCGCATAAGCGGTTAGTTCTTCAATGTGAATGGTGGTGTAGCGGTCGTCTTGTACCACTTTCTCTGAGATCAAAATTGAGTCCTCAAAGTTGTAACCATTCCAAGGCATAAAGGCAATCTTCATGTTCTGACCCAGTGCCAGCTCACCCATATCGGTTGACGTACCGTCAGCAATCACATCGCCTGCAGCCACACGATCACCTGGCTTCACCAATGGCTTTTGGTTAATACAGGTATTTTGGTTTGAACGTGAGTACTTGCTTAGGTTGTAGATATCAACACCCAAGCCGTCAGCGCTGGCATTCTCAGCGTCGTTACGAATCACCACGCGAGAGGCATCTACTTGCTCAACCACACCTGAGGTTTTGGCGGTCACACAAACACGAGAGTCTGCGGCCACAACGCGCTCAATACCGGTACCGACCAGTGGCTTCTCAGCACGTAGGGTTGGTACTGCTTGACGTTGCATGTTTGAACCCATCAGTGCACGGTTCGCATCATCGTGCTCTAGGAACGGAATCAGTGACGCTGCCACTGAAGAAATCTGCTTAGAGTCAATATCGATTAGTGTCACTTCGTCGGCGTTTACCAACACAAATTCGTTCTGGTGACGACAAGACACCAAGTCATCTGCTAGCTTGCCATTGGCATCAACAGTGGCACTGGCCTGTGCAATGGTATGTGCCATCTCATCAATGGCTGATACATAAATCACCTCATCAGTCACCACACCGTCTTTAACCACCTGGTATGGGGTTTCTAGGAAACCATACTCGTTGGTTCTGGCATAAACCGCCAGCGTGTTAATTAGACCAATGTTTGGACCTTCAGGGGTTTCAATTGGACATAGGCGACCATAGTGTGAGGCGTGTACGTCACGCACCTCAAAACCAGCACGCTCACGCGTTAGACCACCTGGACCTAGTGCTGAGATACGACGCTTATGAGTCACACCTGATAGTGGATTCACCTGATCCATAAACTGTGACAACTGTGACGAACCGAAGAATTCTTTAACCGCAGCCGATACTGGCTTAGAGTTAATCAAGTCTTGTGGTGTTAGCTCATCAGTTTCCGCTAGGTTTAGACCTTCTTTCACGGCTTTTTCAACACGTACCAAACCAATTCTAAACTGGTTCTCGATCATCTCACCGATGGCACGAACGCGTCGGTTAGCTAGGGTATCAACATCATCCACATGGTCGTTACCATTTTTAATGTCGATCAGTAGTTTTAGGACATTAATAATGTCGTCATTTGTTAGTACGTGCTCACCGGTTTCTGACTCAATGCCCAGACGACGGTTTAGCTTCATACGACCCACTTTAGAGAGGTCATAACGATCGTTATTAAAGAATAGGTTGTTAAATAGTAGGTTAACCGCATCTTCTGTGGCTGGCTCACCTGGACGCATCACGTGATAGATGCTGGTACGCGCTTCAAGCTCAGTTTGCGTCTCATCCAGACGTAGCGTATCTGAGATATAAGCACCACCTTCTGATTCGTTCACGTGTAGTACGCTGATCTTCTTGATCTTGTTGGCAGAGAACAGCTCTAGCACTTCTTCAGTAATCACTGAGTTAGCCGCCACTAAAATCTCGCCGGTTTCTTTGTCGATTAGGTCACCAGCAACCACTTTACCCAATAGGTAGTCTAGTGGTGCATTGACAAAATCGATGCCCGCTTTCTCTAGCGTCTTAGTGTGCTTAGCGGTAATACGACGACCTTTTTCAACCACCACGTCTTTGCCGTTGGTGACGTCAAATTCAGCAATCGTGCCACGCAACTTAGATGGCGATAGCATCATGTCGCAAGACTTGGCTTTTAGCTTAACGTCAACTTTTTCGAAGAACGTGTCTAGAATCTGCTCTGATGAATAGCCCATCGCACGTAGTAGTGCAGTGACTGGCAATTTACGACGACGGTCGATACGCACGTATAGGTGCTCGTGGTGATCAAATTCAAAATCTAACCATGAACCACGGTAAGGAATGATGCGTGATGAGAATAAGATCTTACCTGATGAATGGGTCTTACCCTTATCGTGTTCAAAGATCACACCTGGTGATCTGTGTAGTTGAGAAACCACCACACGCTCAGTACCGTTGATTACAAACGTACCGGTGTCGGTCATTAATGGTAGGTTACCTAGGTACACATCTTCTTCGATGACCTGCTTAACCTTGCGCTTCTTCTTTAGCGTTGAGCCGTTTTTATCAAACAATACTAAGTTTAATTTAACGCGTAGTGTTGAGGCGTAAGTCACGCCACGTAATTTACACTCTTCAACGTTAAACTTTGGCTCTTGCAATTCGTAATCAACATACTCAATCTCAGCATAGCCATTAACTGCCGTGATTGGGAAAACAGATTTAAAGACAGCATGTAGACCTAAATCTTCTTTAGCTTCTTTGCCTGCTTGAATAAAGTTGTTGAATGAATCAATCTGAATTGCTAGTAGATCTGGTTCGTTTAGGATAGATTCTCTTGAACCAAAATTATTTCTAATTCGCTTTTTTTCGGTAAATGAATACGCCATGAATACCTCGTAATTAGTGGCATGTCTTGTTTAAAGACTCGCTCTCATAATTCATAAAAGTTTGTCCCTGGGGTCAAACTTTGGACCAACGCAAGTGCTTATAAAAACCCTGTGTTGGTTAAACACCAAAATCCCCTTACGGGGATTTTGATATTTTTGGACTGTAATGCTTATTTAAGCTCTACTGTCGCACCAGCTTCTTCAAGCTGCTTTTGAACGTCTTCAGCTTCCGCTTTGTCAACGCCTTCTTTTACTGGTGAAGGAACGCCTTCAACTAGATCTTTAGCTTCTTTAAGACCTAGGCCAGTGATGCCGCGTACTGCTTTAATCACGCCTACTTTCTTATCGCCAAAGCCAGTTAGAACAACGTCAAACTCTGACTTCTCTTCCGCTGCGCCGCCAGCATCGCCTGCTGCTGCAACTGGTGCTGCTGCCGCTACTGCCGCTGCTGAAACACCGAACTTTTCTTCCATTGCTGATACTAGCTCAACAACGTCCA
>CAZLDG010000050.1:0-4365 GCA_964558405.1 uncultured Candidatus Thioglobus sp.
TACTTATCATCAAAGTTTTCCAGGAAGTCTTCAACCGAGATATAGTGGTTGCCATCACAGGAAAAACTCAGGCCAATCGTGGCATTCATAATGTTCAAACTACCAGTTTTTAGGTATAAATGTTCATCCATAAAACGCAGATATTTAAATTTCTCAAATACTTCAATCACTTGCTCGGGTGTTACCTTGGCTTCTGTCGGGTAGCTTTTTTTAGGATAAAGCAGGAAAATATTAGGACTGGTAATTTCATCTAATACGTGCACATGATAGTTATAAGGATTGTCATGTGTCCAAATCGTAGCCCGAGAAGAAGCATAATGTAGTTTTAGGTGAAACACGCCCAGCTCACGCATCAACTCTGTGGCAATGGTATGCACGGTCTCAACATCCTGATCCATGGCCGAATCAACCCGCTGCTGATTAAACAAATTAGAACGAATCTCCGGATCGCCTTTGATTTGACGCCAATCCTCTAAATCAAAGTCCTGTTTAGGCAGAGGCAACTTCTCCAGATCCAAATCAAACACCAAAATGGCAATAGTCTGTTGACGATGGCAGATAGTATGCGCCACACTCACACAAGGCTTTAGCGTGGCAGTTGAAATATAAGCATCTGAGATATAAATCGGATTGTCGTTATCTATGGTATTAATAAAAGGCCGGCTAGAAAGATCTTGGCCTTGATAGCTCGATGCAATCCTATCGTTATAAATATTAGAACTCAGCTGGATACCGGACGGATCTAACACATAGGCTAAATTCACATAAGAATGATTTTGCACATAAGAAAATAACAACTGATCCAATTTATCCAAACTGGCACAACTGTCTAAACACTCGTCACACTCGCGCGAAAATTCCAACAAGCCCTCGCCCAATTGATCGGTAAGAAAGTCTTTTTGTTCAACGATTAAATCTGAAATTTGCATTGATTTTTGTCCCTTATAAAAAAACCCAATGAACATCGTTAAAAAATAACAATCTTCATTGGGCTCTCCCTGCCTCATCATTGTCCAACTTTGGACAAAAGCTTGGTTTTATTATAGGCTATGCATCTGATATTAGGGATAGATATTGCGCCTCGGTTAAAATCTCCACCTGATTTTTTTGTGCACTATCGAGTTTCTTCTGCCCAACATTCTCGCCAATAATTAAGTAATCAGTCTTGGCACTCACACTGGCAGCCACCTCAATGCCAATGGTTTTGGCGTGTTTTTTCATCTCATCTCTGGGGTTTTGCATCTTGCCAGTAAACACCACTTTCTTGCCTACCAATGAATGGGTGGCAGTGTATTCACCAGAGCGTTGCGTATACTCCAAGTTAAACCCTTGTTGTATTAAGCGCTCAAACTCTTCTCGCACTCGCAATAAGCCCTCAACCATGAGTTGTGCACTAAGCTGGGCAAAACCGTCAATCTCAGAGATCTGCTGGACGCTTAAATCAAATACTTGCTCTAGTGGATAGGATTTCAACAAGTTTTCACAATTACCCAAACCCATGCGGCTTACACCAAAGGCCGCCAATAGACGCCAATCTTCAATTTGCTCGCTCACAGAACGCTGACGTTGTGCGATTAGATTTTCACTGGTTTTATCGCCAAAGCCCATGCTCACTAAATCCGCTTGTGTTAGCGCATAGATTTGTGAAATCTGACGCACGCCATGTTCATAGAGCTTTTCAATGGTAGCAATACCAAAGCCATCGTTATTAGCCAAAATCTTAAAGAAATACTCCATTTTGCCCATCACTTGTGCCGGGCAATGCTCGTGATTAACACACATGAGAAAATCCGATTCCCAGCTAAGTACTTCACCACAACTAGGACAAGTCTGAGGAATCTCAACCACGCCAGGTTTTAAGACTTTATTAATCTTTGGAATCACCAAACCTGAGCGTGTCAACTCAATCACACTGCCCGCACCAAGCGCTTGTTCTTTAACCAAACCATAATGGTGCCCAGTAGCACGATGAATGGTGGCGCCACTTAGCAGGGTAGGTTCCAGCTCTGCCACTGGGGTGACCTTGCCTGTTCGACCCACTTGCGGCGTGACTGAGAGCACCCTAACTTGAGCTTTGTCTTTGTTTTCTTTAAAAGCAATCTGCCAGCGATGGAATTTTCGATTGGCACCCATATGCATCTTCAATTCTGGATTGCGCACTTCAAATACTACACCATCCACATCAAAATCTACAGAGACCAACATCTCTGATACCACTGACTCGAATGAAGCCTCTAAAGCACTGATGGTGCCACACCAAGTAGGCAGTTGCACAAAGGGCACAAACAATGCTACCTTGGCTTTAATCGCTTGTGCAGCCTTCTCATCAAGCGCTTTTTCTTTAATCAGGCTGGCTTGGAAATTACGCGGATACTCAAAATCCTCAGATAGATGCTGTTGAAAATAGCTTTTTTTCACCACGATCTCGCCTGCACCCTGGCCACGCTCGGAGTCGTTGAATACACATAGACCACGCGCAAATACACGAGAAATATCACTGCCCTTTTTGCCATCGCCACGGGTATAGAGTCGTTGTCCATCATCAAAGCCAGCAAAACCATCAAGCTTGGGCGTGGCCTTTATCTCAATTGCTGATTGAGCCAAAGAAATTTCTGCTGCCGACTTGGTAACGCGCCCTAACCACTTTTCCACCTCGACCCAAGAATAAGCCTTGTCGGTAGAGAGCATCACCTCAGGCAATAAAACTTTTTCCTCAGAAAAGGCTTGCCCTTCTGGCTCAACACTTTGCAATAGCGCGTGCTCAGGCAGGCGTGCACTGAGTGCAGCTAGATAGATAAAATCGTAATCAGCATCAGAGACAATCGGCTCACCGGCGCGATAAGTCGTATTAGCCAGTTCGCAAAATTCGGCTAACTCGGTATTAGAAAGCTCATCGACCAGCAGTTGCTGGTTGATGATTTGTTGAATTTGATCAGCTGATAATGCCACTGGCACTCATTAGAATTGCTTGGCAATGTCTCCCAAGAACTCATGACTAAAGTCAATGGTTGCCTGCTCGTTCTCTTCAGAAATATCATTAAAGTACACTTCAGTGGTAGCGCTGTCGACTTGCTTCACCAACACCTGAAAAGACTTACGAATGGCATCATCACCAAACATGCGCGACCAGAGACCTTGGTCTTCGGTTCTGGCAACTTGGATATAAAAACTACCCTCTTTGACGTCTTTGTCTTCCACATCAACATTGAGCTGATCCAAAGCCCAGCCTACATTATCCCAAGTGTCATATTGATTGAGTGAGAACACTAACTTGGCATAGCCACCCACACCTTGAGCCAGCTTAACGGTGGTTTTTTGCTCTTCCTTGGCAGCGAGAATCTTCTCTCTGGCCACGGCGTGATCACTGCCTAGGAAAGTCATCAAACGATAAAGCATCTCAGTCTCTAACTCTTCGTCTTTAGCTCTAGGCTGCCAAATGGTGTTTTCATTATCTTTGCCACTATTGGTTAGCACTTCTTCCATCGAGGTTAAAGACAGATAAACTTCGGTTTTCTCACCACCCGCGCTTGGCTCGATACGAATGCGATATTTGTCCACAATCGGCAGAGCATAACGCGCCGCAAGAGCTTTCTTCAACATAGAGCGAATCACACCCAGAGACTGGTCAGGAATCTCAGGATGGTTCTCTAAAAAATCGGTCTCCATTAAGCCAATTTTCTTATTGGTCTTTTTAATGGCAAAACCGTGTGATTTAAAGAAACTCTTAGATAGATTCCACACGTCTTCTGGCTTTTTGTCCACCAACAACCAACGGCGCTTGCCAGCACGCTTCACCTCAACATTTGAGCTGGTTCTTAGAATATTTGAAGCTTCTTTAACCACCTTGTCTTTTTCAGAAAAACTGATGGTATCTTCTTGCACATTGGCCACATACTCGCTCAACTTAAACGCGTTTTGTGAACTCGGCTTGGTTAAATCCGGTGGAATCTCTAGTGAGGTAACTGTCTTATTGGAATAGTATTTGATATCACGATCACCTAGAGTTGGCTCTGGTTTAGCCTCTTCCTTGTCATCGCCAAATGAAAAGCAACCACTTAGTGATAGCGATGCCAATAGTAAAAAAACAATCTTAAACATTTAAATAACCCCCAAATCTGTTAAATCTTGTGTCAACACACTTTGTGCATCGATTGATAAAATGGTCAACGGCAGGCGAATACCAGACTCACACTTGCCCATTTTATGCAGCGCCCATTTAACCGGAATCGGATTAGATTCCACAAATAGATGTTGATGTAATCCTAGTAGAGTTTGATCAATAGATTCTGCCAAATCCTTGTCATCGGCATAAGCCGCAGCATAGGCTTGTGAGACTTTATCTGGTGCCACATTAGCACTGACCGA
>CAZLDG010000051.1:0-3923 GCA_964558405.1 uncultured Candidatus Thioglobus sp.
TGCCGGTCTTCCAAAGCCAACTGGTTGTATCTAATTCGATATAGCTAAGAAAAAGGCATCCGCTGTTGAGGTGGGTGCTTTTTTTAAATTTTTCACTCTATAGAGTTTGAGAGCAATATGTCATTTGTAAGCATTTTATTTACCGCTTTATTTTATATTTCACTAATTATTCTCTTAGTGGGACTTACGCGTAAAACTATCCAATTTTGGAAGACGCCAGCCCCGCTTAAGATTCCAACTGCACCGACCCAACTGACGCAAACTGGTGTGGTTTTGCGTATGGCACGCGAAGTAACGCTTTTTGAAAGCTTATTTAAGTCAAACAAATGGATCTGGCTATTTGGCTGGATGTTCCACATTGGTCTATTCTTAGTTTTGATTAGACACCTACGTTATTTCTATCCAGGCGATTTGCCAGAGATTTTCTTATTAATGCAACCGTTTAAGTACGCGGCATTTGCCATGGTTATTGGTCTGGCTGGTTTGCTAGCGCGTCGTATTTTTGTGCCGCGTATTCGTTATATTTCAGCACCAAGTGATTACTTGATGCTACTGATGCTACTGACCATTGGTGTGAGTGGTATGGTGATGACCTTTACCGAGAATCACACTGACGTGATGGCAGTTAAAGCCTTTGCTTCAGGTCTTATTACTTTTAACTGGGCTGATTTGCCAACTGAAATCCATCTATTGGTACACCTACTAATGGTGTTCGTATTAATGGCAGTATTCCCGGTTTCGAAACTACTACACGCATCTGGCGTGTTCTTTAGCCCAACACGTAACCAAGTGGATGATGCGCGTAAGAAGCGTCATATCTCGCCTTGGGCCTTGGAACAAGAGCAGAGCAATGCGGTTAAATTAGAACAAACATTAGGTAAGGACGAATAATCATGGCAAAAGAATTCGAAGTGCCCGAGCTGCCAACATATCTTGAGATTCCTGAGCTAAACTCAGGCGCCATGGAAGGCGAGGGTCCGTTTAAATCTTCTGAAGAATTTCAAGCACCTCTAGGCTTCCCAGGTGAAAAAGTTGATAACTGGCAGGAAGTAGCCATCAATAAGATGGGCGAGCTTAAGTCTAAGTATCGTTCTGTACAAGTATTTTTAGATTCTTGTGTAAAGTGTGGCGCTTGTACCGATAAGTGTCATTACTTCCTAGGCTCGTCAGATCCTAAGAACATGCCGGTTGCGCGACAAGACCTATTTAGAAGTGTTTATCGTCGTTATTACACCTTTGCGGGTAAATATTTCCCGAAATTGGTTGGCGCCAAAGAGCTTGATGATGAAATGCTGGATGATTGGTATAACTATTTCCACCAGTGTTCACAATGTCGTCGTTGTTCGGTATTTTGTCCTTATGGTATTGATACTGCCGAGATTTCAATGGCAGCACGTGAAGTGCTAGATACTGTTGGTCTGGGTCAGAAATACTGTAACCAGATTCTAGGCAAGGCACTAACAGTTGGTAACAACCTAGGTTTACCAGAGCCTGCACTAAAAGACACGCTACTGGATCTTGAAGAAGAAATTGAAGAAGACACAGGTGTTGCGGTTAAATATCCACTGGACCAAAAGGGCAGTGAGATTCTACTGATCACTCCATCGGCTGACTTCTTTGCTGAGCCGCATATTGATGGTTTGATTGGTTATGGTAAGGTTTTCCATGAAGATGGTGTGACTTGGACCATGAGCTCGTACGCTTCAGAAGGTGCTAACTTTGGTATGTTTATTGGTTCTTACGACGTAATGCGTAAAGCTGCACTACGTATTCGTAAAGCCGCACTGGATTTAGAAGTATCACGTGTGATGGTTGGTGAGTGTGGTCACGCTTGGCGTGTGGCTTATAGCTTCTGGAATACGCTATCGGGCGTTGGTGCAGGCGCGACTGACGAGTTTGGCTTAAAGCTACAAAATCAGCTAGATTCACGTTACCCACAGCCACAGCATATTATTGAATATACGCACGATTTGATCCAGCGCAATAAGCTAACTTTCGATAAGAGCGAGAATGACGACCGTACGGTAACTTTCCACGACTCTTGTAACGTAGCACGTGCAACCAATATGGGTGGTATCCCAGGTGGTCAATTTATCCTGCCACGTGAAGTGATTAAAGCGGTTTGTAACAACTATGTTGATATGGAGCGTTCAACCATTAAAGAATCAACGTTTTGTTGTGGCGGTGGCGGCGGTCTACTGACTGACGACCTAATGGAGATTCGTGTGAAAGGTGCCATGCCAAGAATGCAGGCATTAAAAGAAGTAGAGCAGAACAACGGTGTAGATACCCTAGCAGCGATTTGTGCAATTTGTAAGTCGCAATTCTCTAAGGTGCTACCTAAATTTGATTTTGATCCATACATGATTGTGAGTGTTCACCAATTGGTGAGTGAGGCAATTGTGATGGAAAAACCCCAAACTGATGACTCGGAAGCTGAGCAAGCGGAAGAAGCAGAAACTGAATAAATAACAAGGAGATACTATGCAATCAAATCCATACGGAAAATCAACTAAAGGTGAAGGTCATACTTTTAGACTGTTTACAGATGATGGTGATAACCAGAAGCAGGTTCCATGGAACCAAAAGATCTTTCAGGAAGACACTTCACACAAGTGTCCAACTTATGTAACACAAACTCCTCCTTGTCAAGGTTCGTGCCCATCAGGCCACAACATTCGTGGTTGGTTGGATATTGTACGTGGCATGGAAAAGCCATCAGGTGATATGTCATGGCAAGAGTATGCTTTCCGTCGTTCAACCAGTGCTAACCCGTTCCCATCAGTGATGGGTCGTGTATGTCCAGCACCTTGTGAAGATGGTTGTAACCGTAACGAAGTTGAAGATACGGTTGGTATTAACGCGGTAGAGCAATTTATTGGTGATAATGCACGTCAAGAAGGTTACAAGTTTGAAATCGACGCTGCAGATACTGGCAAGAAAGTTGCGATTATCGGTGGTGGTTGTGGTGGTCTAGCGGCAGCACTGAAGTTGCGTCGTCAAGGTCATGCGGTAACGATTTATGAAAAGTACGACCAACTAGGTGGCATGATGATGTACGGTATTCCAGATTATCGCGTGCCAAGAGATGTATTGGGTCACGAAATTGATCGTATTATTGAGACCGGTGTTGAGACTAAGATGAACACCAAAGTTGGTGTTGATGTTAGTGTTGAAGAACTAGAAAAAGAATACGACGCGGTACTATTTGCCATCGGTGCCATGAGTGGTCGCACATTGCCAATTCCAGGCGGTGAAGCTGCTAACTGCGTATCAGGTGTGGCTTTCCTTGAAGCGTACAACCAAGGTCGTCTACAGCACATCACTGGTAAAGTAATTTGTATTGGTGGTGGTGATACTTCAATCGACGTGGTATCAGTTGCTCGTCGTCTAGGTAATATTGAAAACGTAGCGGATAAGGATCGTCCAGAGCGCATCATCTTTGATGACACAGCGCACGACGTAGTAGACACTTCTAAGCGTCTAGGTGCAGATGTACTACTAACCACACGTTCTACCATTGAAGACATGCCAGCGGCACAAGAAGAAATTGATGATGCACTACGTGAAGGTGTTGAGATCCAAGGTCAGATGACACCAGTTGAGGTAATCACTGATGAAAGCGGTCGTGCCACTGCACTACGTTTCCAAAAATTAGAAGCCGATGGCTCTACTCCAATTGAAGGTTCAGAGTTTGACGTAGAATGTGAGCTAATCGTATCAGCGATTGGTCAAGGTGTTGATTCAGAAGGTATGGATGATTCATTCTTTAACGAGTACGGTTTTATTGATGCAGATAAGAACTACCAAGTGCCAAACAAGCCGGGTTATTTCGTTTGTGGTGACGTTGTACGTCCACACCTACTAACCACAGCGATTGGTCAAGCCTCTATCGTAGCAGAAAGTATTGATGACTACCTATC
>CAZLDG010000052.1:0-3892 GCA_964558405.1 uncultured Candidatus Thioglobus sp.
ACACCCTAACCGGTAGTGTCTCAGGAGATGGCACCAACACCATTACAGTCAGCTTTCAATTAACGGGCTCTGGCAATGATGTGCCACTCAACACAAGCCAGGATTACTACATTGAGATTGAGGCGGATGCGTTTACCAACAATGGCGATAAATCCGCCGATATCAGGCATGACTTTACCACCACCAGTGGTAACAGCGCCCCAAGCTTCGACGCAGGCGCCAGCAACACCTTAACCGTTAGTGAAGATGCATCAGCCACCAGTATCAAAGACAAACTGATCGTGAGCGATACCGATGGTAGTGGCGATACACTTACCTGGTCACAAAGCTCAGCGCCATCCTACGGTACGCTGAATTTTAGTAGTGCCACCAGTGCCGGCGGCAGTAGTGTCACCAGTGGTGGCAGTATCACTTACACCCCAAGTGCGAACTACAATGGCGCTGACAGTTTTGTGGTGCAAGTCAGTGACGGCAGTGCGACTGATACCATTACCATCAATGTCACGGTCAGCGCAGTAAACGATAGCGCCACCATTGGTGGCGATACCTCCGGTTCTGCCAATGAGGATAACAACGTCACTGGCACCTTAACCGCCACCGACTCAGCCGATGGACTCACAGACGGCAGTTACTTTAGCATCTCCAGTAATCCAAGTAATGGTAGTGCCAGTATTGGCGCTAGCAATGGTGGGTGGACTTATACGCCGAATGACAACTACAATGGCTCGGATCAGTTTACTGTGACCGTGACCGATGATGATGGTCATACGCAAACCCAAGTGATTAGCGTCACCATTAGTGCAGTGAATGACACCGGTTCACTGGGTAGTATTACCGGTACCACCACACAAGGACAAACCTTAACTGCAGGCTCGGTCACCGATGTCGATGGCACCTCAGGCGGTTCATCAACCACGCCGACTTATCAGTGGCAATCAGCCACTACAGCTGGCGGTAGTTATAGCAATATCTCAGGTGCTACCAGTGCAACTTATGTGCTCACACAATCAGAGGTCGGCAAGTATCTTAAAGTGGTGGTGTCTTATACCGATGCCGCAGGTACCGCAGAGACCTTAACTTCAGCAGCCAGCGCGCAGGTGTCGAATGCTAATGATGCGCCAACCGATATCGCCCTGTCTGCCAGCTCAATTAGTGAAAATCAGGGCGCCAATGCAACCGTTGCCAGTATTAGTTCGACCGACTCAGATGCTGGCGATTCGGCAACTTATAGTTTGGTCTCAGGTAGTGGAGATACTGACAATGCCAGCTTTAATATCAGCAGTTCAAGCCTAAGACTTAGTGCCAGTGCCGACTATGAAACCCAGTCTAGCTATAGTATTAGACTTAGGGTAACTGATGGCAGTGGTGCAAGTTATGATGAAGTTTTCACCATCACGGTCTTAGATGTTGACGACACAAATCCAACGCTTTTGTCTTCTGCACCTGCTGATAATGCCACTAGTGTCGCCGTTGATGCCAACATTATGCTCACCTTTAGTGAGGCTGTTGATGTCGAAACAGGATCTATTGTTTTGTATAAAAACGATGGCACCTTGGTCGAGACATTTAATGTTGCTACCAGTAGTTTGATTACGGGCACAGGTTCAACCACAATTACCATTAACCCTACGCTAGATTTAGAAGGTTCAAGTTCTTATTATCTGCAGATTGCGGCAACTGCGTTTGATGACAGTACGTCGAATTCTTATGCGGGTATTAGTGATACAACAACACTGAACTTTACCACGGTCACAGTGGCTTCTCCACTGGAAAGTTTGGATATTAAGGCCGCCAATGAGCTTCAGGTAAGCCACTCGGTTGGCCAAGCTTGGCGATCCATTAATGTGGTGTCTGATCGGCAGAACTACATTAGTAGAAATGGCGGAAAAAACCTATCTTTCCAAGGCATTAAGCTTAAATTTAACGATCCTCAATTGGACGACGCTGCTCGTAAACTGGCCACGCTCGTTAATGTCTTTGAGCAATACAACCTGTCGAATAAGTTGGCCAATACCGCAGATGAGGTATTGCCTAGTGGCTGGGGTATGTGGACCTCTGGAGAAATTGCCGTGGGCAAGGTGAATGCCAGTAGCAGCAGTTCTGATAAGAGACTTAAGAGTAGAGAAATCGCCATTGGTATTGACAAGCAAATCCTCAGAAATCATATTGTAGGATTTTCATATCTAGTCAATTCAACCGATGCTGATATTGGTGATAGCGGCACAAAATTTAAATCTACTACCAACTCTTTGTCAGGCTATGGCAGGATTGAAAACTCCCATCAGATTTTATTTGAAGGCACCTTTGGTGTTGGCGAGATTGACACCACGCATACCCGAGTAGATGGCGCTGACACCTATACGGGAGACAGGACGAGCCGTCATGCCTTTGTTTCCATGACGGCGCGCAAGCAGTTTGAGGATCGCGCTTGGCTGTTGTCACCTTTTGCTAGGGTAGATGTGGGCTATATGCAACAAGATGCCTATAGTGAGTCTGGCAGTGGTGGTAACGCACTATCGTACAAAGAGAATGATTTTAGCGATGCGATATGGTCCTTGGGTGCGGATGCAAGCACTGAATTTAATTTGAATTCAGCTGTGATTAGGCCATATGCCTCACTAGGGTATCGCCATAGTGATAGTTATGAGACATCGAGTGTGATGTTTTATACGGCAACGCCAGAGACGGAATACACCCATCGCATATCTGGTGATGCGTCTTTTGGTCTAAATTTAAGATTGGGTGCAGATCTAGAGACAGACTCGGGTTGGGTCTTGGCCACCAGCTATGAGCTCAATAAATCCGAGCTGCACCATAATAGATCAATACGTTTTAAGAGCGATATTAAATTCTAGTTCTGTAAATGATTTTTTTCGGGGGACTTTGTTCTTTGATGGTGTTAGAATTCACTTGTGTTTCTTCGTAACTCTGTCAGCATGCTAGTACACAGTATAAAGTTATTCTCCAATGCGCTTTTGGTTGTCACATTGATGTTGCTATCCAATCACTCATGGGCTAAAAAAGGCGGCTTTGGTGGCTTTTCTAAGGCTGAGCCGACACCTTGTCTTGAGTGCGAAAGCTTAGAAGGTTTTGTGTCTGCTGATGAAGTTGATGAGTCGATTAGACGCATGGTAGGTAAGTACAGACGCGGCGCTGCAAAAAACGTGGCCATTCAAAAGGCCAGAGGCGTGATTGAAACTTATCTGAAAACTGATTTTGTTGACGGTGCCAACTGCCCAGAGATTGACTCCGAACAATGGGCGATTGACTATTCGCATAAGCGCTCCAGAGCCGCATTACATAAGGGTGTTGACATTCCTCAGCCTCGAGGCACACCCATTAGAGCTATTGCCGATGGCATGGTGGTCGCTAACTTTTTAAACCCTGGCAATCGCAAAGGTATTGAGATTATGTTGCGCCATACACCAGAGGATACCGGTCTGGATTTTTGGACTTATTCTCAATATACTCACCTAGAAAAACTATCCGACCTAGCAGTTGGCACTGAGGTGAATATGGGCGATGTAATTGGCTCAACCAGCAATACTGGCAAGATGGGTCGAAGGATTCGACGCGACGCACTACACTTTGCCGTGTTGTATGCTGATAACCCATTTTGGTCGCATGACGGCTATGTCGTTGCGCCGCAAGAGGGCTATTTTATGGATCCTATTGCCTTTTATCGACCTGAAGGGCCGTACGATTCAATCTCTATGCTGAATCTGCCAGACCAGGAAAAGTTGATTGAAATCCCTTATCTGTCTGCAGATGGCCAGTTTTATCCTGCTGATACCAAGCGCATCTGGCCTTATGTTTGCAATTAAATGGCTTTAGAATTTGGTGGAGATGGCGGGAATTGAACCCGCGTCCGAAAACCTTCAGTCAAAGAGTC
>CAZLDG010000053.1:0-3622 GCA_964558405.1 uncultured Candidatus Thioglobus sp.
GTTTCAACCGAGATGCAAATCAATGGTTTGAGTGTGGCCGATATTGATGCCGATGACATGTACAACCTTAAGCGCAAAGGTTTCTCAGATATGCGCTTGGCGCAATTGTTTAATTGTTCTGAGTCTTCAGTACGTGAGCGCCGTAAGGCACTCAATGTGAAACCAGTATTTAAACGCGTGGATTCTTGTGCGGCTGAGTTTGATACTTCAACGGCTTATATGTATTCCACTTATCAACATGAGTGTGAAGCAGACGTGTCCGATAAGAAAAAGATTATGATTCTGGGCGGCGGTCCAAACCGTATTGGCCAAGGTATTGAATTTGATTATTGTTGCGTACACGCCTCATTGGCGCTACGCGAAGAAGGCTATGAAACTATTATGGTGAATTGTAATCCGGAGACGGTTTCAACCGATTATGACATTTCAGATCGTCTATATTTTGAGCCCCTAACCCTAGAAGATGTCTTGGCAGTGGTTGATATTGAAAATCCAGATGGCATTATTGTGCACTATGGTGGTCAAACGCCACTCAAGCTGGCTGATGCGCTAGAGAAGAGTGGTGCAAAGATTATTGGTACCTCGCCAGATGCCATTGATTTGGCTGAGGATCGTGAGCGTTTCCAGCAAATGATTCAAAAACTTGATTTGAAGCAGCCACTGAATGGCACAGCACGCTCACTAGAACAAGCAGTTGATATTGCTGATGCGATCGGCTTCCCATTGGTGGTTCGTCCGTCTTATGTATTGGGTGGTCGTGCGATGGAAATTGTCTATGACAAGGACAGTCTAGATCACTATATGCACACAGCTGTACAAGTCTCAAACGATTCACCAGTACTACTAGACTCCTTCCTGGATCACGCCATTGAAGTGGATATTGATGTGATCAGCGATGGTGAAGACGTGGTGATTGGCGGCATTATGCAACATATTGAGCAAGCCGGTATTCACTCGGGTGATAGTGCTTGTTCACTGCCACCATATTCATTGCCAGACGAGGTGTTAGATGAGATGCGTGCACAAGTGATTGCCATGGCTAAAGAGCTAAATGTGGTGGGCTTGATGAATACGCAGTTGGCTTACCAGGATGATGAGATTTATGTGATTGAGGTTAATCCGCGTGCTTCACGTACTGTGCCGTTTGTCTCGAAAGCCATTGGTGAGCCATTGGCTAACATTGCCGCCAAGGTGATGGCAGGCTCTAGCCTGAAAGAATTAGGTTTTACCAAAGAGATTATCCCTGAGCACTTTAGCGTGAAAGAAGCGGTATTCCCATTTAACAAATTCTTAGGCGTAGATCCAATCCTGGGTCCTGAGATGCGTTCAACCGGTGAGGTGATGGGTGTGGGCAAAGATTTTGCCTCGGCCTTTGATAAGGCGCAATTGGCTGCAGGCTCTCGTGCACCAGATAATGGCACAGCCTTTGTCAGTCTTAGACGTTTGGATCGTTCAGAGTTAATCGGCCTGGGTCGTAAACTTACCCAGCAAGGTTTTAAGTTAGTAGCCACGCGTTCTAATCAAAAAGAATTAGAAGAGGCTGGCATTGAGTGTGAGGTGGTTAACAAGGTTTCTGAAGGTTCGCCGCATATTGTGGATATGGTTAAAAACGAGCAGATTGATTTGATTATCAACTCGACTGAAGATACCCAAGGTGTGGAAGATGCCGCGGCTATTCGTTGTCAGGCCTTGGTGCATAAGGTGCCGTTTACCACCACGGTAACTGCTGCTTACGCTATGCTGGATGGTTTAAAGACCCATGACGAGCTAACCATTAACAAACTTCAAACTCTGCACTAATTATGGACAGCATACCAATGACCGTTGCTGGCTTTAAGGCGCTTGAGGCCGAGCTAGCCAAACTTAAAGATGTTGATCGTCCGCGTATTGTTGAGGATATTGCCACCGCGCGTGAGCATGGCGATCTTAAAGAAAATGCAGAGTATCACGCTGCGCGTGAAGAGCAAAGCTTTTGTGAAGGTCGTATTAAAGAGATTGAATCTAAACTCTCTAGAGTGCAAGTGATTGATGTGGCCAAACTCTCCCAAGATGGTCGTTGCGTGTTTGGCACCACCATTACGTTGATGAATGTTGAAGACGAGTCTGAGATTACTTATCAAATTGTCGGCGAGGACGAAGCAGACATCGAGCAAAACAAGATTTCTTGCTATTCCCCGATTGCCAGTGCACTCATGGGCAACGAAGAGGGTGATGAAGTAACGGTTAAAGCCCCTAAAGGTGATATCGTCTACGAAATCCTAGAGGTTGAATACCTATAAGCTTTTCTGCTTAAGGAATATGCACCTGCTCAATTTGTTCGCTGAGTAATTCTAAAAAGTACTGTTTCTTTTCTTCATTAAAACGACTAATTGGTCCTGAGATAGTCAGCGCACCCACAAAACGACCACTCTCGGCAATCACCGGCTTAGAAACCGCAAAAACGGCTGCGTTGTGTTCATTTACCGAGATGTAGTAGCCTTTGTCACGAATATTCTTGAAAAAGCCAGATTTGTCTTGCAAGCGCTTACCATAAGCCAAAATGACACGACCTGAAGCGCCACGATTAAGCTCTAGACGCGTACCCACATCAATATTATGGCGCAGCATATCGCGCGAATGGGCACGATATAGGCAAATACGATCATTGTCCTGTTCAATAAAAAATGAAGCTGTCTCGTCGCACATGTCGCGAATATGATCCACAATCGGACTGATCTGCGTCAGATGATTGGTTTTTTGATAAATGGCACTGAGTGACAGTGGTTTGGTGCCAATGCAATAGTTTTTGTCTGCGGTGCGAATCACATAGCCATACTCGCTTAAGGTATGCAAGATGCGATAGGTGGTTGAGGTATTAAAACCCACTTGAGCACAAATCTCTTTCAGGCTAAGCGAGGGCTTTTCCATGGAAAAGATAGAGAGAATTACCAAGCTTTTTTCAATGGCAGTTAGTTTTGTTTCTGTTTTTGTTTCGGCTTCTGACATGGTTTTATTCCATCGAGTAAAATCACTTTAATTATATTAAGAAATTATTTTTCATATTGTGATATTTTGATATTCGTGGTTATTTTTTCATATTGTGAATAAATATATTATATAGTGAAACGAAATGCGTCAGATTTGCGTATGATATGACTCAGGTGATACCTACATTTATTAACTTCACAGACGAGGAGACCAAAATGACTAGAGAAGAACAAATCAAAGCATTGGAAAAAGATTGGGCCGAAAACCCACGTTGGAAAAACGTAAAGCGTGACTATAGCGCAGAAGACGTAGTGCGTCTTCGTGGCTCTATTGTGCCAGATAACACGTTAGCACAACAAGGTGCTGAAAAACTATGGGATCGTGTTAACGGTTCAGCGAAAAAAGGTTATGTAAATGCCTTTGGTGCTATCACTGCCGGTCAGGCAATGCAACAAGCCAAAGCAGGCCTAGAAGCGGTTTACCTATCAGGCTGGCAGGTTGCGGCTGATGGTAATACTTCTGAGACCATGTACCCAGACCAGTCACTATATGCTTATGACTCAGTACCAACGATGGTGCGTCGTATTAACAATACTTTCAAGCGTGCTGATGAGATTCAGTGGGCTCGTGGTATCAACCCAGGTGACGAAGAGTT
>CAZLDG010000054.1:0-3384 GCA_964558405.1 uncultured Candidatus Thioglobus sp.
ATCGATATCAAAACACAAAATGCTCAAGAGTTTGTGGTGTTTATTGATCAAAACAACGTACAACAAACTTTGCGTGCAGATCAAATCAGCCTTGAGTTTTAAGAGGTAAAATATCACTCTATTTTGTTTATTTTCTTGGACCCATAACCCATGAGCGAGACTTGCATTTTTTGTAAATTAAGAGATGAGAGAATCATCTTAGAGTGCGAACACACCATTACCTTTTTGGACACTTATCCTGCCACGCCTGGACATGCCTTAGTGATTCCCAAGCGTCATTTTCCGACTTATTTTGAAGCAACAGAGGATGAGATTTTGGCCATTGGTCGTGCCATTCAAAAGGCTAAAAAAATTCTAGATGAAGAGTTCTCACCGGATGCGTATAACATTGGTATTAACAATGGTGAGGCAGCAGGCCAAAGCATTCCACATCTACACGTGCACATCATGCCAAGATATATAGGTGATGTGGAAGACCCCAAAGGTGGTGTGCGTTGGATTTTAAACAATAGTGCCAACTACTGGAAAAACCGAGAGAGCATGGATCGCGTGACTAAATAATGCAAATCCAGCAGTGTGAAATTGTCTTAAACGCCAAGCCCAGAGGTTTTCATCTGGTCACCGGAGAGATCCTATCACAAATTGATTTTCTATCTCAAGCCAACGTGGGTCAGTTGAATTTGTTTATTCAACACTCTAGCGCTTCGCTCTCTATTAATGAAAATGCCGACCCCAGTGTGCGCGTAGATATGGAGAATTTTTTTAGTGAATTGTGCGACCATAAGTCTTATTACACCCATACTTATGAAGGCGCTGATGACATGCCAGCACATATTAAATCTTCCATGATTGGCGCCAGTCTTAATATTCCAGTTACCAGAGGCCAGTTAAATTTAGGCACTTGGCAAGGAATTTATCTGAATGAGCATCGAGACCAAGGCGGCAGGCGAAAAATCATAGCCACGTTGATGTTTAGCTAAAGGTATTGCAATAAAAAATAATTAAAACTCTGAACCGAGCCATTGGGATGCGGATGCTTTTCGTTAGCGGTTTGAATGAGTTTGAAATCCTCTCCCAGTCGCTGGGTAATTTTTTTGGTGTCGTATTGCACAACATCAAGCTCTGAGCATTGCTTAGGCCCATCAGGGGCAAAGGTTGCTAAGAGAAAATAGCCACCTGGCTTTAAATAGGCTCGAAGTTTTTGCAAGTAAATATCTTGTTCGTTTTTATCGGTCAGAAAGTGAAATACCGCTCGATCATGCCAAAGTTGGTAGCGATCTTTGGTGTCAAAATCTAAAATATTAACGTTGTAAAACGCCAACTTGTCTAGCTGTGAGGCTAGGCGTTGTTTTAAGCTCTCAATTGCCGCAGTGGAGAGCTCCAGCAGTGAAAGGTGTTGATAGCCTCTGTCTAATAAATCATCTGCCAAAACCGAAACACCACAGCCCACATCAATAATGGCATCATCTGGCTTGGTGTTGGCCACAATCCAATCAAAAGATAGAGTGGAGTGTACTTGGTACCAACTCACTTGCGTGTGGTCTTTTTCTTGGTAAACGTTGTCCCAGTGTTCAAATCTATCGATCATGTCTTGATTATAATAGGCACATCTAAATACAAAGGTAAAAAACCATGAGAATTTTGCACACCATGTTGCGCGTTGGCGATTTGAATCGATCCATTGAGTTTTATACCCAAGTATTAGGCATGAAATTATTGCGTCAAAAAGACTATCCTCAGGGTGAGTTTACCTTGGCTTTTTTAGGCTATGGTCCTGAAGCGGAGCACCCCGCGCTTGAGTTAACTTACAATTGGGGTAAAGACAGTTACGAGCTAGGCACCGGCTTTGGCCATATTGCTATTAATGTGGCTGATGTTTATCAGGCGGTAGAGACAGCCAAAGCCCAAGGTGCTAGGGTCATACGCGAGGCTGGGCCTATGAATGCAGGGCAAACCATTGTGGCTTTTTTAACAGATCCAGATGGTTATGAGATTGAGCTATTAAGCAAAGAGTTCTAGTCGTATTTTTTACGTCCAGAGAGGGCGTGAGCAATGGTATTAATATCAGCATATTCCAACTCACCACCAATTGGTAGGCCATGAGCAATACGGCTAATATCAACATCGAATTTCTTGGCTAGGTTAGAGATATAATGCGCAGTGACCTCGCCTTCGACTGTGGCATTAGTAGCCAGAATAATCTCTTGAATATGGGCTTGATTGAGTTTATCTTCTAACTCGTCTAGACCCAGCTCTTTAGCGCCAATACCATCAATCGGTGACAGATAACCGCTAAGCACAAAATACTTGCCAGAATAAATACCACTTTGTTCAATGGCCAGGATATCAGCCGGGGTTTCCACAATACATAAGACTGAGCCATCACGTGCCTCATTGGCGCAAATATCACAAAGGGTTTTTTCACTTAGGGTTCGACAAGACTCGCAATGACCCACATGCTCCATAGCCTGCTCTAAGGCCTTGGCTAGTGCCATACCGCCTTCACGATTGCGTTCAAGTAGGTGATAAACAAAGCGTTGCGCAGTTTTGTTACCCACGCCAGGTAAGGCGCAAAAGGCTTTGGTGAGTTCTTCAATCATTAAAACGGCAGATTCATACCGGCGGGCATTTGCATGCCACCGGTTACTTCTTTCATTTTGGCTTCAGAAGCGCCAGCAAGTTTGGTGCTGGCGTCATTGATTGCGGTGAGCACCAAATCTTCTAACATATCCTTATCCTCTAGCATGGTCTCATCAATGCTAACCTCAGTGGCTAAGTGCTCACCACTAAGGGTAATACTAACTGCGCCACCAGCTGCTGTGCCAGTGGCGCTGAGGTTTTTGATTTCCGCTTGTGCTTTTTGCATATTCTCTTGCATTTGCTGAGCCTTTTTCATCATTGAGGCCATACCGCCTTTAAACATGTTGTTTCTCCTGGTTAATCATTGCAATCGAGTTGACATCTACTCGAGCATTTAGGTTTTTTTCTAATTGTTGTAAGCCTGGATTGGCCAAAAATTTTTCCTGCATGGCTTGAATCCGCTGTTCTTCTGCTTGGTTTTGTTTTTGCGCCAAGGTCTGAGTATTGGGCGTACCTAGATTGATACTGAGTTGACCAATACCTAACTCGGCTATCAAAGTCTTCTCTAGGGCTTGTTGAGCCAAATCGGTCAGTAGATTGGCAAATTGCTGGTCTAGCGTAAGGGTTAGTACGCCTTGTTGATAATGATCAAATAGGGTGTTTTTAATCAGCATATTGCCTGCACCATTAAAGCTAAGTCGTTGAATCAAATCTTCCCATTGCGTCTGAGAGTTGAGTTTAACATTGCTTGGCTCTGGCTCTGGCTCTGGCTCTGGCTCTGGCTCTGGCTCTGGCTCTGGCTCT
>CAZLDG010000055.1:0-3221 GCA_964558405.1 uncultured Candidatus Thioglobus sp.
AGCCCCAAGCAATACCTACCACGAATAGTAAGAAAGTAAATACCCAAACGTTTAGGCCAATATCAAATGATTGCGGACCTGAAGTTGTCTCAATAGTTAGACTGGTTTGTGGGTATGACATAAAGAATAGGCATACCAGTGAGATCCACATTACCCACCAAGTTACTTTATAAGCGCCATACTTATCTGAGAACCAACCACCTAGGGCACGAATCACACCCGATGGCAATACAAAAATGGCGGCCAGTAGTGCTGCTGTTTGCAGATCAAAGCCATATTCGTTGATGTAGTACTTAGTCATCCATAGTGATAGCGCTACGAAACCACCGAATACGATTGAGTAGTACTGCATGTACTTCCATAGTACTGGATCGTTTAGTGCTTTTAGTTGATCTTTAACTGTTACCGTTGAAGCTACCTTATGCGATGGATCTTCATAAGTAAACATCCAATAAAGTACTACGGTTACTAGCATAGCAACTGCATATACCTTTGGTACTGCTTGCCAACCGTAGGCCACTACCAGTGATGGCGCTACGAATTTAGTAAGTGCTGCACCAGCATTACCGGCACCGAAGATACCCATGGCAAAACCTTGCTTATCGCGCTCAAACCATTTGGCCGTGTAAGCAATACCCACGGAGAATGACGCACCTGCAACACCAACAAACAATCCCAATACTAAGAACTGCCAGTATTCAGTCGCCTCACCAATAAACCACATTGGCAAAATGGTGGTGAGCATCAGCACAAAATATACGATACGTCCACCGAGCTTATCGGTGAGCATACCCACTGGAAGACGCATAATCGAACCGGTTAGAATCGGTGTCGCTACCAATAAACCAAATTGTGTTTCACTTAACTCTAATAAGGTTTTAATGGGAATACCAATAATGGAAAACATCACCCAGACCGCAAAACATGCAGTAAAGGCAAAGGTGTTTGCTGCTAAGACCGAATTAGCTTGGCCTTTGTGTGTGCTAATCATCGATAGACCCATAACATTTCTCCTGTGGTTTTTTTAAAAAAGTTAGGGGCAATTTTGCGCGCACAGATTTTTTCAACCTTGACATGCATCAAGAATTAAATGCAAGTTGCATTTGTGTGACTTATATCACATAATTTAATAGGGCTGATTTTTTACGGTATGATAATCCAGCATAAACCAACAAATTATCAATACCTGCCATGAAAGATTATCTTGTTTGTCTATCGGATGTAATTCACAGCCTACAAGGGGAGCGCGGCCTCTCAACCTTGTTTATTCGTGAGCCAAATACACACAATAAAAACCAACTCTCAGGTTATCTATTAGAGACCGATGCGCAGCTGACAGAGCTAAGCCATTATATTGAGAAATGGCGGAGTGAATCTGAGCTTAAAACCGACCAATTGGAGCTGGTCTCTAATATCACCTTTCACTTGGACAAACTCCAGACCCAGCGTCAACTCACATTGGCACACCAATCCTCGGCGACAAAAATCTTTGAGTTTTATACCTTTGGTCTGGTGAAGCCACTGATTCAGCTCATGAGTAGCTTTGTACTCAGAATTAAAAATCTACACCCCAATGCGGTGAGCGCCTTTGTGTTTTTTATTCAATGGAAAGAAAAAGTGGGGCTGGAGCGTCTCATGTTGATTCGTGGCTTTGTAGAACACAAGTTTGATGACGAGTACCAAGAGCATATTGAATCGCTATTGAGTGAACAAAACTATTATGAAAAATCTTTTTTGTCCTTGGCAACTTTAGAACAACAAGAGATTGTCAAATCCACCTATGAAGTGCCTGATGCGTCGGTACTGGAGAAAATCCACCAAGCTGTAACCGCTGATAAGCAACATTATATTACCGAGCAGATTAATGCTAAGGACTGGTTTGAGCTAATCTCCAACAAGCTTCAAGTCATGCACACGGTGGAGTATGAGTTGATTCTGAACTTGGATCAAAAGCATCGTCTGTTTACCAAGGACACTATTCAAGAGCTAGATGTCGAACAGCGCTTGGTTTACAAGCTTGCTATCTTTAACGACATGCCTGCCTATGAGGTTAATCATATTGTCAGTAGCGGGGAAATTTATCAAATCCCTAAAAACAAATTGATTATGCTGGAGAATAATATTGCCACGCACCTGCACATTATCTTGGTGGGCTGGGTCAAGGTCTTTAAAGCCACTGCTAACGGTAAAGAAACCATTTTGCAAATGCTTAGCAGTGGTCATAGTATTATGGAGAGTTGTATTTTTTCTAATACTTGTCTTAAGGCCAACGCCAAAACTGCCAGTGACGTATTAATGTTTTCCATTCCCACTGCTGTGGTTAAGCAACAAATCAAACTCAATAACCAATTCGCACTGAACCTATTGGGCAGCATCGCCAATAAGACTGTAGAGTTGGCGCACGAGATTGAAGCAGTAAAAACCCAAAGCGCTGAACAACGTATTGGCTATTTTCTCTTGCAACTCATGAATCAAAAAAAATGGATTTCCAATAAGCTTAAATTGCCGTATAACAAATCCATTATCGCCTCACAACTGGGCATTAGTCGTGAAGCGTTCTCTAGACTACTCACCCAGCTAGATAAGCAAAAAATTCAGGTTGATAAAAACAATATTACTTTGGAGAATAAATTCAATCTATGCCAATACTGCGACAGCAGTATTGTTGAGAGTTGTCAGTATTATGGACAAAAAGAATGTACACGTCAAGAGTCTTATTCAGGCAAAATAGGCGCACATTAAGTTGTAGGGATTATCATGGACAATACAAATATCAAAGTTGGCTTTATTACCATTTCTGATCGCGCCTCGCGTGGCGAGTACGAAGACATTGGCGGCCCCGCCATGCAGGACTGGATTAAAAACGCGCTACTCTCACCGTATGAGGTGGAATCGATTATTATTGAAGACGAGCAAGCATTGATTGAACAGACTATGATTGAGTTTGCTGATCAACGCAATTGCAATCTAATCCTAACCACTGGTGGCACCGGACCCACCACGCGTGATGTCACCCCAGAGGCGACGCACGCAGTATGTGAGCGCATCTTTGATGGTTTTGCCGAGCAGATGCGCACCGTGAGTCTACGCACCGTACCGACTGCTATTTTGTCGCGCCAAACTGCTGGTACTCGTGGCAATAGTCTCATTATTAACCTGCCAGGTAAGCCTGCTGCCATTGCCGTGTGTTTGGGCGCGGTATTTTTAGCGGTACCTAAATG
>CAZLDG010000056.1:0-2766 GCA_964558405.1 uncultured Candidatus Thioglobus sp.
AAAAGGAAAGAGAATGAAGAACGCTTTTTATGCTCAATCAGGCGGTGTGACAGCAGTAATCAACGCCTCAGCTTGCGGTGTAATCGAAACCGCTCGTAAACATTCAGATAAGATCGGCACAGTTTACGCGGGTCAAAATGGCATCATCGGTGCCCTAACTGAAAACCTAATCGACACTTCTAAAGAATCAGACGCAGATATCGCGGCACTAAAACACACACCATCAGGTGGTTTTGGCTCTTGCCGTTATAAGATGAAGTCTCTAGAGGACAACAAAGCAGAATACGAAAGACTGATCGAAGTCTTTAAAGCGCATGACATTGGTTACTTCTTCTACAACGGTGGTGGCGACTCAGCAGACACTTGTCTAAAAGTATCACAACTGTCTGAGAAGATGGGCTACCCAATTCAAGCGATTCACGTACCAAAGACGGTTGATAATGACCTACCAATCACGGATAACTGCCCAGGCTTTGGTTCAGTAGCCAAGTACATTGCGGTTTCAACCCTAGAGGCCAGCTTTGACGTGGCTTCAATGGCAGCAACTTCAACCAAGATTTTCGTGCTAGAAGTAATGGGTCGTCACGCAGGCTGGATTGCAGCTGCCGGCGGTTTGGTTGATGATTCAATTCCAGTGGTTATCCTATTCCCAGAAGTAGACTTCGACGAAGAGAAATTCCTAGCCAAGGTTGACGCCAACGTGAAAAAATTTGGCTACTGCACAATTGTGGTATCAGAAGGTACTAAATGGGCAGATGGTCGCTTCCTAGCAGAACAAGGCACCCGTGATGACTTCGGTCACGCACAATTGGGTGGTGCAGCGCCAGTGGTTGCTAATCTAATTAAAGATGCCCTAGGTTATAAGTACCACTGGGCAGTGGCAGACTACCTACAACGTGCCGCACGTCACCTAGCCTCTAACTCAGACGTTGAGCAAGCTTATGCCCTAGGTGAAGCAGCGGTTGAAATGGCAGTTGCTGGCAAGAACTCAGTGATGCCAGCGGTAGTTCGTACCTCAAACAACCCATACACTTGGGAAATCGGCTCAGGCGAATTAAAAGACATTGCTAACGTTGAGAAGATGATGCCAATGGAGTACATCTCTGAAGACGGTTTCGGTATTACCGAAGCTTGTCGCGAATACCTACAGCCACTAATCGAAGGTGAGAACTATCCTCCGTACAAGAATGGTCTACCAGACTACGTGGTGATGAAAAAAGAAATGGTTGCTAAGAAACTGCCATCATTTGACGTATAAAAGGGGAAGCAGAGATGAACGTAATTCTATTAGGCCCACCGGGCGCAGGTAAAGGCACGCAGGCAACCAACATTTGCCAAAAGTACGACATTCCACAAATCTCAACTGGCGACATGCTACGTGCTGCGGTTAAAGCAGGTACACCACTAGGCGTAGAAGCTAAGAAAGTAATGGATGCGGGTGGCCTGGTATCTGATGACATTATCATCGGCTTGGTGAAAGAGCGCATTCAAGAAGACGATTGTGCCAATGGTTTCCTATTTGACGGCTTCCCGCGCACCATTGCGCAGGCCGAAGCACTGAAAAACGACGGCATTCAAATCGACTACGTGGTTGAGATCCAGGTACCAGATGAGGACATCGTCACACGTATGTCAGGTCGTCGTGCACACCTGGCCTCAGGTCGTACTTACCACATCGTTTACAACCCACCAAAAGTTGAAGGTAAAGACGATGTTACCGGTGAGGACCTAGTACAACGTGCGGATGACAACGAAGAAACTGTGCGTTCTCGCTTGGACGTTTATCACGAGCAAACACAACCCCTGGTTGACTACTATCAATCATGGATGAATGCTGACGCCAATGCGCCAAAATATGGTGCTGCCAACGGTGTTGGTACACTGGACGAAGTAAGAGATCGTGTTTATGCACAATTGGGCTAAAACCCTTTAATCTTCCAGTCCCAAAAGGCCTGTGTTAATGCGTTGACATAGGCCTTTTTTTCATCAAAAAAACAACTTATTATGGCTATTGGTCCTAGAGAAATTATTACCCCATTCCGTCCGATTCCACTGGATGTACCGGAAGGCATGAAACCCAATGAGTTTTTTAACTCACCGGAAAACTTAAAAGATTTAACCGAAAACAACGGTCTACTCACCAATCAAGAAGACTTGTTGCTATACCGTAAAGCACTGGGTCACTCAAACGAGTTTGACTGTTCGATTATCTACAACACCTCACAAAGTATCTTGAACCCGTTGGGTCGACCGGTGCGTCGTACGCAACTGCCAGATAATGTACGTGACGTGTGGAATCGCATGAACCAAATTATCATTGGTTTTATGCTGGAGCAGTATCCAGACCCGAGCAAACATTTGGTCTTAGCCGGTGAAGCTTCGCTTGACTCAACTTGGCCACTCACCTCAGCTGGTGTGCCGAGTATTCGCATGCTACATAATCACTTTATTGTATTCAATAAAGATGAATTGCAAGCAGCCAAGCTGGCTGATGCTGACAACCCGAACCTAACCGACGGTGGTCAACATTCACTGTTTGCCGCTTATATGCAAGACGTGTATGTGGAATTCTTGTCGTCGCTAGATTTAGAGATCCTTAGACCGATGGTGGGCAAAGCCTCATCACTGGAGCTAACCGGCTACCCGCAAGGTCTACCAAGTTGGGAAATTCTAGGCGGTATTGACAGCTTGAAGAACATCGATTTCTGGAAAGAATACGACCTGGTGTTAAAAGGCTTCCTAGATTTTTATCGTACCTTCTTTAAC
>CAZLDG010000057.1:0-2060 GCA_964558405.1 uncultured Candidatus Thioglobus sp.
AAAAAAGCCCGAAAAAATCGGGCTTTTTTTGTTTTACTTAAACACTCTTAGAAAGAATATTTAAAGCCAACTTGGATATTAGATGAATTAACCAATTGACCAAATTGCGTATCCTCATCACCCCAGTATTTGTTAAATTCAACTGTCGCTTGAGTATCATCATTCACCGAAAACTCAGCGTCTAATCGATTCCAAAACGCACCATTACCATTATCTTCAAACATGAAAATGTTGTTCCATCTATGCTCGCCCGAAGCGCCAAATGGTTTAGAAGCAAATAAAGACACAAATCCTTGATTTTCTTTACCTTTTTTAAGGTTATTGGATAGGCTCATTGCAGCAGTATCCGCTGTATACTTCCAATTATTAGTTCCATACTCATCCACATAATCTAGATTATGAATCATAATAACTTGTCCGCTCAACATCATGTTAGTCATTACTGTAATGTCGGCGCCAAGAACATACTTAAGATAATCGGTTTTTTTAGGTGTAAAGGCATGAATAAAGAAACCATGCTCTAAGTCTTGGTAATCAGTAGACCTTCTGGTGATTACCGGAGTCATTACGCCATTGTCATACAAAACCTCACCACGTACAACTACTGGCCCTAATTTCTCAGTTTCTAGCGCCATATCAAATGCACCGCCTAAACTATTAATTCTCGCATGTTTTTCAGTCATTACTAAATTAGCCGCATAATCAGAGTTATTAACATCAGCCCCACCGCCAGAAGCTACGCCAGCATCGCCACCTACCGCACTAGAAGAACAATCAGCATTGGTTGTACACAGATAGACTGTTTTATTATAATTAGAGCTATTTCCCGAACCTGTTCTTTCATATAAACGTGTGCCGTCTTGTTTTTCATAATGCATTTCAACATAAGGGTTGGCATCTACATGGTTTAGGAAATTTATTGAATAATTTAAACCATCTTTAGTTGAATTTTTATATTTAAATCCAAAGTTTCCACCTTCAGGTTCTTCAACGCGGTATTCAGAAGTCATTGATGCGAAACTATCAAAAGTTGCAAAAGTCGATTGTGCAATATATTCAAACATAGAGTTAGGGTTTTGTGTGTCCCACTTAGATTCATCGCCGCCTGCATCAATCAAATTATGCTTCATATTGTCTTGACCACCAGTATTAGCTGCAAAACCATACGGAATTGGATTTTCTGGGTTACCTGTACTATTTGCAATACCTGCTAAACAGTCTGCATCAGCTGTCGCCCCTTGACAAAAATATTTAAAGTTACCTGCATTATTATTAGTAAAACCCTCAACTGTATAAGAATATGCCCCAGCCAAACCATTTGCTGTTCCATGGCCGCCTGCATCATTTGAGAAAGAATAAGCCACTTTACCTAAAGCTGGTGCAATACCTAAAAAACCGTTGTTTTTACCCACCAGTGTATCCACACCTTTCATCATAAAGGCTGAACCCGTATCACCATTTGCTGCATGTGATACTGCTTTTGATCTAACTTGACCTAAGCCAGTAATTTTATTGCCACGGGCTTCGGAAACGATAAATTGAAAACTGCCGCCATCATCTAAATCTTTTTCAGTATTTAACATCCAAATCGGCATACGAGAATCTTCCATCTGATTTTGTGCCATTTCCGTATAGTCAGTTGGGTTAATAGCGTCTAACAACTTCATGCCATCAGCCGTACCCCAAACCACTTGTTGTTTGCCGGCACGAACAGACCAATCGCCAACTTCAGTATCAAGATACGCTTCTCTTAACAAATCTCTTTGTGTATACCTTTCATTATTTTGATTATCACCTACCCCTTGCAAATTATGATACCCATTAAGCTCCACGTGATACGCAGAACTATTATTCAAGTCAACGTCGCCATCAATAAAAATTTTTGCAGACGTTTCTGCTTTAAAAACATCTCCTGAATCATGTTTTCTTGCACTTTGATAGGCATTATCTCTTGATTTTCCAATTACTGATCCATTGTTGGAAAAAGATGCGCTCTCATGCACAATCTTACCAGTAACTTCAGTTTCAGCAAAAACAATTGAGCTTGAGAATACCGCTGC